>DATDLS010000032.1:0-26018 GCA_036519195.1 Occallatibacter sp.
CCACAAAGCCCCCAAAATCGAAACTTGCCTGGTAGTCGCACTACCGTCTCTGGCGGCGCGTCCTTAGCAGTAAGGGCTCGTGACTCGCAGAGCTAACTTAGACCCTGTGGAATTCGGCAATCCAAAAGAGCCACACCCATGCCGGAGCGTGCCAGACGCATTGGTGCCCGGTTCGAAATCAGGCGTCGAGAAAGCGGAGGCACGACCGTCGCAATCGCCCTTTCAGCGCGATGGGCTTACACTTCATCGGAAGGTGACTCCCGCACCGCGTTATTTGAGCGGGTGTGGCGCTACATACTTGTTCATGGGTAGCCGTCACCACTCTTGGCAATACGGGTCTATACTTGGTGTGTGTCCACGTTCGGTTGGCCTTGTTCGCAATACACCACTTTCGGGTAGTGTCCATAGCCAGCTTTGGAGCTAATCTCATATCGGGCAATCGCTCTCGGGTTATCTTTTCAGAAACAAGCATGATGAAGTCCGAAGAGTCAAGGCAAGGAGCTACGAAATGGCAAGTCATGGCCGCATTCGAGTGCTCTGCGTAGATGATCACTCAGTTGTGCGAGATGGGATTGAGTTTGCGCTTCAACAGCAGGGCGACATGGAATTCATTGCCGGTGCGAAGAGCGGTATCGAAGGAATCGAAGCCTTTCGTAGATACCGGCCTGACGTGACCCTCATGGACTTGCAGATGCCGCAGATGAATGGAATCGATGCGATGGCGGCGATTCGCACGGAATTCCCTCAAGCAAGAATCATTGTTCTGACAACTTATTCAGGAGATATACAGGCTTCCCGAGCTCTCAAAAATGGTGCGGTAGGCTATCTGCTGAAGGGAATGTTGCGCACTGACTTGATTGATACGATCCGGTGCGTCCATGCAGGGCAACGTCGAATACCACCTCAAATTGCGGCGGAGATCGCAGAGCACTTTACTGCTGACACCCTCTCGGCCCGAGAGATCGAAGTGCTCCGCAATGTTGCGGCAGGACACTCGAACAAGATCGTTGCAGACAGACTCTTTATTTCGCAAGACACGGTCAAAGGACACATGAAGAGTGTGTTCGCGAAGCTCCAGGCAAACGACAGGACTCACGCCGTTATGATTGCCATGAAGCGTGGCTTCTTAGACGGCTAAGATCTCAACACCTGCACTATTCAGACCAGTGGCTTTAGCTCTCCCAGAATAGTGGGAATTAGCTCCGCTATCGTCGGGTGACTGTGCATTGACTTCTCAAGCATTTGGGCCGGGACCCTGAGTTCCATCGCAGTGCGAATACAATGTATCGCTTCGTCTGCATTGATGCCTAGTATGGTTGCGCCTAGTATCTGTTTGGTTTCTGCGTCCACGAAAATCTTAATGAAGCCTTGTGCTTCACTCTTCTGAACCGCCTTTTCCACTCGGTTCATGTGGCTGAAACCAATCAGGGCTGGGCGGCCCAGCACGCGCACTTCCTCTTCTTTCATTCCAACCTGAGCCAATGGTGGGTCTGTGAAAAGAGTGTGTGCCGGAACACGCTCTGCAACTGAACGCTTCTGGGCACTTAACAAGTTTGCGGCCACAATTTCGGAGTCGTTGAACGATGTGTCATTGAGTGCTCCCCGCCCATTACAGTCACCCAGCGCCCAAATGCCAGGAACTTCAGAGCGGAGGTAGGCGTCCACAGGAATGTATCCCTCTTCTGTCAGATGAATTCCGGCCTTATCGATTGCCAAGTCATCAGTATTCGGTTTGCGTCCTATTGCGAGCAATACATGCGACGCCGCGATTACAGACTCGGCATCCTGGGAATTTATGACTACTTCAAGGCCTTCATTCACCGACTGGACTCCAGTGCACTCGGTGTTGAGTCGTACCTCGATGCCCTCGGTTTCAAGGATTCGTTGGATTTCATGCGATGCATCGCGATCCTCACGTGACACCAGACGGGAGCCCCGCTCGACAACCGTTACATCGGCTCCGAAACGTCGGTACATTTGTGCGAACTCGAGAGCGGTGGGACCTCCGCCAATGATCACAAGCTTCTGGGGCAGATGGTCGAGGTCTAGGATCGTAGTGCTTGTAAGGTAGAGAGCTCCGGTGCGATCGAAGTTGCCGGCCCAGGGTCTGGTTCCTACATTCAAGACAATGTGAGGCGCCTGAAGGATACTGTCGCTAACGCGCATCTCAGTCGGAGAGACGAACTCTGCATGACCTTCATAGACGGTGCAGCCATCGATCGTGCGGAGGCAATCCTCTACGTCTTCGCGTCCTGCGTCAACGATGGACCTCATACGACGTTTTACGCTCGCCACATCCACCATCACTGCAATACTCGGCACTATGCCGAATTCTTCGGCGCGCCGGTTGTAATGCGCAACCTGCGCGCTTGCGAGCAGACTGTTGATTGGGGTATGGCCAACGTTGATGCGCGTTCCGCCGAACAGCTTCCGCTCGATTACGGCAACCTTCCAACCCGCTGCGGACAGTTTCTCTGCCAGAGGAGGCGTTGCCTGTCCGGTCCCCACGATGATCGCGTCAAACAGTGAGCTCATCTAACACCTCGATTAGAGCGTGATTTCGATAGCAAAGCGCGATTCGTGACGAAATCGCTCCCAACGTCTCTCGTTGAGGCGTCTCGCTTTCAAGGAGCAATCTCTAGAGATCATATAAAGAAAACCTGTCAAGCTCACTACCCGAAGGTGGTGATTTCCTCTCACCGCTTCGTTTTACATATCGAGAAAACCGCGTCGCAGCGCTATCGTTACCGCGTGGGTGCGGTCGCTCGCGCCGAGCTTGCTCAAAATGCTTCTCATATGGGTTTTGACTGTCTCCTCGCTGATGTCCAACCTGTCCGCGACGATCTTATTTGATTGCCCGGAGGCGACATTCTCGAGGACCTCAATCTCTCGCGGCGTCAGTGCGTCGTCACCGGCATGCTCTGCGATCTCGGAGGCTACCTCGATGGGAACTCTTTTCTTTCCGAGGTGCACAGCACGAATTACATCGAGTAGGTCTGTTCTGAGTGTCGCTTTCAGGAGGAAGGCTTGTGCGCCGGCCTTCAGCGCCCTGCCAGCCTGCACGTCACCCAGGTAGGTAGTGAGAACGATGATTCGAGCCTCAGGAAATTCTGCTCGGATATGCATAATTGCTTGGATTCCGTTCATGTCAGGAAGTCGAAGATCCATGATCGTGACATCCGGTCGATGCAACCGATAGAGATCGATGGCCGATTGTCCGTTTGAGGCTTCTGCAACAAGGGTCATATCTATCTGGCTGTTAAGCATTGCAGCGAGTCCCTCACGGAGGACCGGATGATCATCCACAATCAAGGTGCGGATAGGTGTTTCGTTGACGGTCATAATTTTGTTTACGCTCCGTTTCTTGTGTGCCTACGCGAGCGTTAGTATTTCTGTTACGCACGCGTCGCTTAAGCATGACACCTTCCTCAAACCCTTGCGTCACCAATTCGAGGTACACGGAGTTATAAAGTTCCGCCGAGTCCTATCGGTTATCGGCACCATGCTGGAAGCCACTGACGGAGCCCGAAGCTCTTTTCGTAGGCTCTTGTGGCTGGCACTAATACCGTCAGCTTTGTCCCAAACGCCGGAGTGCTTTCGCATGTCAGCCGTGCTCCGATACGTGACGCGCGCTCCTTCATTCCCACCAATCCCCAGTGTCCGGCCTTGGAGAACGCAGCTAGAGTCTCCGGATTCATGCCCATGCCGTCATCTGAACAGGTAACGGCCAGAGCGTGCGCGGCATACTCAATCGTCACAGAGATTCTGCTCGCCTGCGCATGATGGAAGGCATTTGTGATCGCCTCTCTACCGATACAGAAGAGCTCCTCCATGGCGGTGGCATTGAGTTCTTTCACGCCACCGCGAACGGTCATATGAAACGAAGGACCAGCATCTTGTATGGTTTGCTCCCCAAGCGCTTCTAGTGCCTCCGAAAGCGATACGCCTTTCAGCCCATCCGAACGTAGATCTCTGACGCGATCGCGGCCTTCCGCGACGACCGCATCCGCTGATTGGAGCGTACGTTCGAGGGCCTTACGTGCCTTGCCATCGGCCGGTAGGTATTGTGTCGCTACCTGGAACTGAAGCAATAATCCCTGGACGCTTTGCAATAACGTGTCATGCAAGTCTCGCGCGATGCGCACGCGTTCCTCCCCGCGCTCTTCTGCCCTGATGCGAGCGGTTTCCGTCGCTCGTCGCACCCTCGCGGTAATGGTCAGCCAGGCGGAGGCAACAGCGAGCAATACGCAGAGCGCAAGGAACCAGATCGTCTGATAGAAAGCTGGCAGAACTGTGAACTGGAGGGTAGTTGGAGAACTCCAGATGCCTTCACCATTCGACGCAATGACATGAAAGGAATAATGTCCCGGCCGGAGCCTGGTGTAAATCGCTTCCGCGCGACGACCAGCGTCCTGCCAGTCCCTGTCGCTGCCGTCGAGCCGGTATCGATAGCTGACCCGATCGGGCGCGGCCAGGTTGATGCCGGCATAACGGATTACAAGCGTGTTCGTCCCTGAATGTATCCGTAGATTGGCGGCCACAGGCTCTCCATCTGCAACGATGGAAAGTACGCTCAAAAGGGGTGCGACCGGATTGCGGGGAAATTCAGCAGGATCGATGTAAAAAGCCGAGTTGGAACTTGAAAACCAAACCGTATCGTCAGGCCCATGCACTGCGGTCGGTATCGAATAGGTCAAAGGCGCGGGGCCACTCACATCGCCCTCAGTAATGAGTTCGGATTCGATCTCATATGCGTCCGATTTCACCACCTTGCTGATCTCAGCTGACGCCACATGTATGACGCCGTAAGCCCCATTGAGCCAGAGGTCGCCGTTTCTCGTTTCAACCAATCCCGAAATGCCACGCACATGGAGGGCATCTCTGAAACGAAGAGGCTGAAAATTATCGCCCCAACGGATAGCGGCGCCGTTTACTCCTGCGACGAAGAAACCGTGGGATGTCTCCGCGAACGTTGTCACGTCCCCCAGAGCCCCCGCGGACAAAGTGGAGCCTATTCCGTTTGCCAACAGGCCAATGTGACCTTTGGCGTATCCCGCCCACAAACGCTGCTCTCGGTCTAAATAGATAACAAGCGCGGTTCCAGTAGGCATACCTTGCGTCGCGAATCTTGACCATGCATTGTTTGACCAACGCCAAAAGCCAGCTCCATTCCGGAGTGGGACAACCAATGTTTGGTCAGGCATTTCAATCACTTGCTTGGCGGAAAAGGGAGGCAAACCCAACGGGAGCCCGATCAAACTAGAGTGCGTTCCATCTAAGACGCTTACACCCTTTTCATCTGTGTAATAAATGCGACCACTCGCTCCACAGTGCAGCGAGTAGATCTGACTAGCCGTAAGAGTTTGTGGAATTGTTCGGCCGCTCCGGATAAGTACGAGTGGGAGATGTGGAACTCCAAGCCATATATCGCCATTGCGGCAGCTTGAGAGGATCATTCCATAGTCCGATGTCTGCACCCCATCAGGATGAATGAGCTTGGGTTCTTTGAAGCGATCGAGTCCGCGGATAGTGCCGACCCATATATCCCCGGAGGAGTCTTTGGCGATGGATAAAGTGCTGTCTGACGAAAGTCCGTGCGGATGGTCGTAACTGTCGCTGACGACTCCGTGAGAAAACGTTCTCTGAGGTAATCGTTGCGTGTCATTGCTCGATCTGAGCGTCCATAGACCGTGCCCAGAGGCAATCCACAGAGTTCCCGTATCGTCGAAGAGCATATCCTCCGGATCCAGACCGATCGAAGAGGGCTCGTTCGATCGATGTCCATCGACATCCAATCTCCGAACGCTCGAGTGAGTCAACGATTCGTCGACTACGGCGAGCCAGAGTGCTCCGCTGGGAGACTCGGCGAACTGCCATACAAGCCCCCCTGGCTCTGCTGTGGCATGAAAGCGTAGGGATCCAGGAGAACGCCGGTAGATGCGCTCATTCGTTCCAACCCATTGGACTCCTGCTCGATCGAAGAACGTCTTGTATACGCGATCGGTAGCAGGGATGCTGTCTTCGGATTCCTTGATCCAGTGACCATTGATAAGGCTGAAGAGGTGTTTGTCTACTACCGCCCATATGATTCCATCGGGCCCCTCAAGAAGTTGCTTCGGCACGGCTGCAGGTAAGCCATCGCTCGCCCCGTATACGCGAATGCGGCCATTGTGGATCGATACCACTCCGGTTGGCTTGAAGCCGGCCCAGATGGCTCCGTCATGCGCAATGGAAAGGGTACTCACGGCCAGTCCTGGCAGAGCCGGTTCGCCACGTTGCGGCTGAAATGGAGTGAATGTGTTCCCGTCGAAACGAAATAGACCTGCGCCGGCACCAATCCAAAGGACACCATCAGGTGCTTGCGCGAGACCATAGATTTCGGAGGGTGCTCCATCACGCGCGGTCCATGATGTGTGATTCAGTTGCGTGAGCTTGAGGGGATACTGGGAGAAAGCCCTGCCTGCGAAGAAAATGAGGCAAAGGCCAATTACCAAGTTGTGATTTTGCGTTACGCCCCGACGAAATCCTTGATGCGCGCGATGGTCAAGTCTTGACATAGGCTCGGGCTTTCGTTGCAAGTGAGTTTTGGCGCTTAGCTGGCCGGGGTCTTTTGAAGGAAACGGTGTACTTCAGAGATCACAGCAGATCCCTCGCCTACTGCAGATGCGACACGTTTCACTGAACCTGATCGAACGTCGCCCACCGCGTAGACGCCCGATCGGCTGGCACCAAAGCGAGAAATTCTGTCCCAGCCGCATGCGCCGGTCTTTACAAAGCCAGCGCTATCCAATTCGATATTGCCTCGAAGCCACTCTGTATTCGGATCAGCCCCAATCATTACGAAGAGGTGATGAGCGTCCTGCTCAATGACTTCACCGGTTTGCAATCTTCGAAGTTGAACCGCCTGGATCGCACCTTCTCCGAGAATTCCGTAGATCTCTGTACGAAGATGGACCGAAATCCTGGGGGAGCCCTGTACCCTCTGAACGAGATAGTCGGACATACGATCTCCCAGATTCCCGCCTCGGGCGACCAGGTGGACCTGATTGGCGGTAGCCGATAAATAGATGGCCGCTTGACCAGCAGAGTTTCCACCGCCCAAAATAACCGCGACCATGTCCTTGCAGCGAGAGGCTTCGACCGCTGTCGCAGAGTAGTGAACGCTGTAGCCTTCAGCACTTGTATAGCCCGGAACTGTGAGCGTGCGATAACGGGCTCCCGTGGCTAATACAACAGTCGCTGCGCGTACCGCCTGGCCGTCGTCGAGTCGCAATAACCGAAAGCCATCTTCGGCATCCAGTGCGACGACTCTTCGTGATACTACAAACACTGCACCGAAACGTTGGGCCTGAATCTCAGCTTTGCACGCAAGGTCTTGACCGGATATACCGTTCGGGAAGCCCAGGTAATTTTCAATGCGTGAGCTTGTCCCGGCTTGCCCTCCCGGCGCAGTTCCTTCGATCACGATAGTGTCGAGGCCTTCAGATGAGGCGTAAACCGCAGCGGCGAGACCGGATGGTCCAGCGCCCACGACCGCTACATCAAAGACCTTTCTCTCGTTAATTCGTTCGTTCATCCCAAGTTCGTCGGCCAACGCCGCGTTGGTCGGATTGCGCAGCATACGCTGACCGGGCAAGAACACAACCGGGAGCTCTCGTGGCTCCAGACCGAGGCTGACCAGAAGCATCTGCCCGTCATTGTGCTGAGCCGAATCGACTGTTCGAGCGGGATAACCGTTTCGAGAGAGGAATTGCTGGACGCGGGCTGTATCCGGATTAGAACCCTCGCCGATTACGATGACGCCGCCTTGTGCTTGCTGCACGAGCCTCGACCTTCGTTTGATCCATCCATTCACGATCAACTCAGCTGCGTCGGGTTCGGATTCAAACATACGCTTCAGTGATTCGCCAGGAATTCTTAGCACTGTGCTCCGCTTTACGACGCGGCAGCTGAGCAAAGACTCTCTTCCACTGAGGAGGTCCAGTTCGCCCGCGAACTGTCCGGGACCCAAGACTGCTAGTACAGCATGGGTCCCGTTTCTTCGATGTTCGAGGAGTTCAACCGATCCTGAGATGACGATGAAAAAGTCACACGCTCGTGCACCTCGAGTGAATAGGCTCGTTCCAGGCGAAAACTGCTCCAGATTACCGAAGCGTAGCAAGCTATCGGTGGTGTTCTGCGAAAGCGCTGAACCCAACTTTGGGCCGCCGTCCGTCATTCGGGTTTTCGGGTCGCTGGTCATTCCCCCTCACCTCTAGTTGGTTCGCTTCGACGCTGTGAGGATTTTCCCAGATCCTACAGAAAGAGGAAGCTCATTCAAGGTAGAGTGCGAACCACCCTTTTAGGGGGGTATCTCTCGGTGATAGGACTGATCATCGCACCCCCCAAACAGGTGATCTAATTTCTCCACTTCAGGGGCGGGGCCAGGGGAGGCGCGGAGCACATACTTCAGAAACAACGTGGGTGCTGACCGGTCTCTTGGATCGCTCCCTCGGATGACTATAGGAGATTGCCATGTTGCATGAAATTGTTCAGTCTGTCCTCGGCAAGGGTGTTGCACTTGCTTTCGCAGTTCTTCCGGTGGCCCCATTGACGGCGCAAAAGCCTTCCTTGCCGCGGATCAAGAACATCGTGCTCGTTCACGGCGCTTTCGCTGACGGGACCAGTTGGTCCAAAGTCATTCCGATCCTGGAAGCTAGGGGGTATCATGTCGTCGCTGTTCAGAATCCGTTGACATCGCTTGGAGATGATGTCGCCGCTACCAAGAGAATCATCGCTCTTCAAGATGGGCCGGTTATTCTGGTCGGACATTCATGGGGAGGAGCAGTAATTACGGAGGCTGGAGATGATCCGAAAGTTGCTGGACTCGTTTACGTGGCAGCGTACGCGCCTGAAGTGGGTCAGTCTGCGAATGATGCCAGCAGCCCTTTCGGCATCACGGAGGGGCAGAAAGCGATTCGTGTCGGTAGCGACAAGTTCGCTTACATGACCCCGGAGGGAATTATTGACAATTTCGCTCAGGGGCTACCGATGCCTGACCGCAAGCTCGTACTTGCAGTCCAAGGCCAAAGCTACGGGCCGATGTTCGGCGAGACACTCACGGTTGCGGCATGGAAAGACAAGCCGTCATGGGTAGTCGTTTCGTTGAACGACCGTATGTTGCCCCCGGCGATGGAGGAGGATTCGGCTAAGCGGTTAAACGCACATGTGACGAAACTTCCCACCTGTCATTTGGCCATGCTGGAAGCTCCGGAAAGAGTTGCTGCGGTCATTGAAGACGCTGCAAATACCTCTACGAAATAGGGCACGCTGGCCCGTAATGATGATCGACAGGGAGAGATATATGACGATAGTTCTGGTTCACGGTGCCTTCACAGACGGTTCCTGCTGGGCAAAGGTGATTCCTTTGTTACAGAAGATGGGACACACGGCAGTAGCAGTTCAAAATCCTCTGCTTTCGCTTGTCCAAGAAGTAGACGCGGTAAAACGGACCGTTGCTCTCCAGGAAGAGCCTGTCCTGTTAGTAGGACACTCCTGGGGCGGAGCAGTCATTACAGAGGCTGGCGACGACCCGAAGGTTGCGGGATTGGTCTACATTACGGCCTACGCGCCGGAAGAAGGCGAATCCGCGAACGACGCAAGTTCGCCGTTCGGTTGGACGGACGGACAAAAGCAGATTCAAGTGACGGATAACGGATTTGCGACCTTGAGCAAAGCCGGCATGTTTGAGGATGTGGCAAGCGGCCTGAGCGAATCGGAAAAGCGGTTTGCCTTTGCTGTGCAGGGCCAAAGCTACGGACCAATGTTCTCCGAGAAGTTGACGACAGCTGCCTGGAAGCGGAAACCGACCTGGGCTCTTATCTCCGATCAAGATCGGATGCTGCCGCCCGCGATGGAGCAAATGGTCGCCCAGAGGATGGGCGCGGAAACGCTTTTGCTTTCAGCGTGCCATATGGTGATCCTTGAGCTGCCGGAAAAAGTAGCTGGGTTCATCAATCAAGCGGCAAACAAGCTGAAGGGCGATGCGAAGGCTGTCGCCTAGCTGGCTGTTTTGCTTAACGTCTTACACGCAAAAATTGCCTGTTCTTAGGGCTTCACAAAGTGCAGTTCAACTGAGGATCGAGGAGATTATGAGCACAATTACGGTCAAAGATGGAGCGCAGATTTTCTATAAGGACTGGGGGACGGGACAGCCGATCGTTTTTAGCCACGGCTGGCCGCTGAATGCAGATGCCTGGGACTCTCAGATGTTATTCCTGGGTAGTCAGGGATACCGTGTCGTCGCGCATGACCGACGTAGCCACGGCCGGTCCACGCAAACGTGGGATCACAACGATATGGACACCTATGCGGATGATCTGGCAGAGTTGATCGAAAAGCTCGATCTCAAGGACGCAATCCTCGTCGGCCATTCAACCGGCGGAGGTGAGGTAGCTCGATATATCGGTCGACACGGCGGCAGCCGGGTAGCCAAGGCAGTTCTGATCAGCGCTGTGCCGCCGATCATGGTGAAGTCTGACAAGAATCCAATCGGAACCCCGATCGAAGCTCTTGACGATATTCGCAAGGGGGTCGCTGCAGACCGCTCTCAGTTCTATAAGGACCTTACCATTCCATTTTTCGGCTATAACCGGCCGACTGAAAAGGAGTCGGAGGGTGTACGTGAGAACTTCTGGTTCCAAGGTATGCAGAGCGGTGTCAAAGGCTCCTATGACTGCATCAAGGCCTTCTCGGAGACCGACTTCACACAGGATCTGAAGAAGATCGGATGCCCAACCCTCGTTATGCACGGCGACGATGACCAGATCGTGCCATTCCCGGATGCTGGTGCGTTGACGGCGAAAATCGTCAAGAACGCGAAACTGAAGGTCTATCCGGGATATCCGCACGGTATGCCCCTCACCCACGCGGATGTGATCAACAAAGACCTGTTGGAATTCATTCGCAGCTAGGCGCAGGAACGGCGGCGAGCCGGATGCTGGCTCGCCGTTATTTTCTTGAGAGAACTTCAGGTGACTACCGTGATAGCGCACACTAATTCGTCCGTAAAAATAGCAGAGACCAAAGAGGCGAAACTCCACACGTCCTTCGCTGGGCTGAGTGAGGAGATGTTGATCCGCCTAAGAGCTTGCAGTTCAGAGATTACATGCGAAGCGGGCAGGCTCCTATTCCGGCGTGGTATGCGTGATGTTGACATGTTCGTGGTGCTGAGCGGGCAGTTGGAGATCGATGATCTGGATGAATCCGGTCTAGAGCTCGTGATCGCAATCCTGAGGCGGGGTCAATTCACCGGGGAACTCGATCTGTTGGACAATCGGCCGGCGCTCGTGACCTGCAGGGTGAAGACTCGGGCGAAGGTCCTACGCGTCGATCGATTGGCGCTGCGACGCCTGATGAGATCCGATGCAGAGATCGCCGAGGTCGTAATGCAGGCTTGTATCGGAAGGCGGTTCGACCTTGTTCGTCATGCTTCCGGAGGGGCGCTTCTACTAGGTTTGGAGCACAGTGCCGATACCATTCGCCTTCAGCGCTTCCTCACCCGCAACGGGTTCCCGTTTCAGATATTGAATCCGGAAAAGAACGCTGACGCAAGATCTTTGATCAGATCCTTTGAGCTTGGTGCGAATGAATTGCCCGTCGTAGTATTGCCAGACCGAACGATCCTTCGCAATCCAAGCAATCCTCGACTCGCTGACGAGTTGGAACTGACTGACCTGCGCGGCTTTGACAACGTCTATGATGTGGCGATAGTGGGCGCGGGCCCGGCAGGCCTGGCGGCAGCGGTCTATGCCGCGTCCGAAGGGCTTTCTACCGCCGTGATCGAAGGGACTGCGCCAGGAGGGCAAGCTGGAACAAGCTCTCGGATCGAGAATTATCTGGGCTTCCCTACGGGAGTTTCAGGGCAAGAGCTCTCTGATAGATCCCAGATTCAGGCTCAAAAATTCGGCGCCCGCTTCATGATCTCAAGGGACGTCTCTGCGATGACGAAAGAGTCTGGACAGCACGCTTTGGTTCTCAGTGATGGGGAAACGGTGAGGGCACGGGCTGTTGTGATAGCGACAGGTGCCAGATATCAAAGACTGAGCGTCCCTGACTATGACCGGTTTGAATATCAAGGGATTCATTACGCAGCTACTGCCATGGAAGCTGGGTTGTGCCAGCAAGAGGAGGTTGCTGTTGTTGGAGCAGGAAACTCCGCTGGGCAAGCTGCGCTATTTCTTTCGCGCGCCGCGGACCGTGTTCATCTCCTCGTTCGGGGCGGCGACCTGAACGCAACGATGTCTGACTATCTCGTTCAACGCATCATGGCATCACGCACAATCACGTTGCATCTGGAGACAGAGATCGTTGCCCTGAGCGGCGATGATCGACTGCGTGAGGTTACGTGGTTTAACAAGGGCACAGGCGAACCCGAAACCTGGAGCATTGGTAATGTGTTCGTGATGATTGGAGCGCGTCCCAGATCCGAGTGGCTACACGATGCACTCCTGAGAGATTCCAAGGGCTTCATCGTTACAGGGGTAGAGGCGGGTGCGAGAAGCGCCTTCGGAACCAGTCTCGACGGTGTCTTTGCGGTCGGCGATGTGCGGAGTGGTTCAGTGAAACGTGTTGCATCCGCCGTTGGCGAAGGTTCCGGGGTCATCTCCGAAGTTCATCGATACTTCGCAAATGCAATGGATATTCACCTCCATGACCCCGTAGAAGCCGCCTGACTCCAACAGGCTTCGCCGTTCAATCAAACAGGTCTTTTGAATGCGACAAAACACCGGTTCATAGGAGATCCAGTGAAGAATGCCGATGGGCAATCAGCAAAAGTCACGGTCAGTCTGCCGACCGATGAGGCGGCACGGGCCGTAATCGGTCCGGCCTATGACTCGCACAACGTGTTGAACGTTATCAAGATGATGGCGGGAACCGAAGACATGTACCCGGCGGCGGTCGGCTTCATCCGGGCTCTCTTCCAGGCTAAAGAAGTTGATCCGAAAACACGCGAAATGATCATGCTTAGAGCCGCCAAAGTGCTCCACTGCCCTTATGAATGGGAAGCGAACACTGTGTTAGCAAAGAACGTTGGCCTCAGTGATCTGGAAATTGAAGCGGCCGGATCAGCAGAGGCTGTGACCGGTATCCATGATGATTATGTGCTGATCTGCAGAGCCACTGACGAACTCTCGCTTGATGCGACCCTCACCGACGCGACCCTGACGCAGCTGCTATCTCGCTATGGCGACATTGCTTGTCGCAAGCTGATCCTCATGATCGGGTGGTTCAACCTCCTCGCGAGGTTCCTCAACGGATGTCGTGTTCCCCTGGAAGACTTCGAGAAGCTAGACAAAAGAACAGATCCGCTTGCATAAGCGGAAGGATTGACGGTGCGGCGGGGGTAGATTCCGCAAGTTGCGATCATAAGAATGGAGCTGTCGATGAGCCTTTCCCTGCAGCACAATACTGTAATGGTGAACGGAATAAAGCTGCACTACGTAGAACAGGGAAGCGGTCCTGCCGTGGTGTTTCTTCACGGATTTCCGGAGAGCTGGTACGCATGGAGGCACCAGTTTCCGGCACTCGCAGAGCGGTTCCGAGTGATCGCCCCTGACCTCAGGGGTTATGGAGCATCTCAGAAGCCGACGAGCGGGTACGACAAGAAAACTATGGCGACAGACATACGGGAGCTAATGGTTCATCTCGGAGTCGAAAGGGCCGCGATCATTGGCCATGACCGCGGTGCACGGGTGGGTCTCCGCTTTGCCAAAGAATTTCCTGAGATGACAAGTTACTTCGCTGCACTCGACAACATTCCTACACTGACGATCTTTGACAGGATGAATGCTGCCGTTGCCCGTACTCATTGGTTCTTCCTGTTCAATGCCGTCCGGGATCTTCCAGAGGCTCTTGTCATTGGACGAGAAGAGGTTTGGCTGAGGCACATCTTCTCCTCATGGACCTACAACCCCGAGACGTTGACCGAGGAAGAAATTGGGAAATACATTGAGACATATCGGCGCCCGGGGTCCCTTCGTGGGGCTTTTGAAGACTATCGGGCCGGTGAGGTCGACGTTGAGCAAGATAGGGCAGATCATTCCGAACTCATTCGAATGCCAACCCTTGTCCTCTGGGGTGAAGACTTTGCTGCCGGAGGGAAGCTTTGGGACTTTCGGGAGGTTTGGAGAGAGTATGCCGAGCATCCCCAGTTCGTGCCCATTCCCCTGTGCGGCCATCTTCCCCACGAGGAGCGCCCCGACGTGGTCACGTCGGAACTTCTAAGCTTTCTCGAACCTTGGAGGTTAGAGGTTCCAGAAGCGAAATAGAGGAAGACCGCGGTAAATCCTCCTGCGTTGATTCTCGGCCGAGAATCAATCCCTTATGCGGATAGAGACAAATCATCGACTTCCCGGGTGATCTCGACTCACCTGATTGAGTGGTTCAAATTCGGCTCGTTGGGGTGAGGTCTGCCCATGAGAAAGCGGCCATACTGTTCCTGTAACCAGAGAAGGCCGCATGCGATTCGCAACCCGCACGGTTTTCTAGCTGATGTACTTCCAGCTATACGCCGATAGCTCATCCCATATTCGCTCGCTTACGAAAGGAGAAATCATGTTAACCAAAGCGGAACTTATCTCGCCTCAAGAGGAGCCGATCCTCACCCGGTCGGACATCGAGCCGAAGGCTGTGCGACAAATCAACGCGGCTCTAAACACTTCGCTGGCTGATGTCTTCACGCTTTACTTGAAGACAAAGAACTTCCATTGGCATATGAGTGGGCCTCACTTCAGGGACTTCCATCTGCTGGTCGACGAGCAGGCGGAGAAATTATTCGCGATGAGAGATGAAGGAGCGGAACGGGATCGCCATGTCGGCGGAACGACGATCCGGTGGATCGGCCAGATCTGTCGATTGCAGCGGATCTCTGGCAATGACGCTGACTTTGTCACTCCGAAGGACATGTTGAGTGAGCTTCACGAAGACAACAAGGCACTCACGCTGAGTATGCGTGCTCTGGACGCGCTCTGCAATGATTCGGGCGATGTCGCCCCAGCAAGTCTGCTCGAAAACTGGATTGACGAGTCGCAACTCCGGAGTTGGTTTCTGTTCGAGGCAACGAGGGAATAGCCGGGCGGCTCTGAGTATTGCTTCCCTGGCAAGCTGATCAACTCGTGTCTTATCCGCTCTTACATTTTGTTTTGCATTGGAGTCTCGTTAATCATGTCAACGTCATCACCTCTGTCCAGGCGCACATTTCTATCCGCGAGTGTCGGCGTCCTCGCTCATGCAGCCTTGGCAAGCTCGGGGTTCCAGGACGAGGATCTAAAGGCTTCCGTGTCTGGCGCCGCATTTCGCGCGGCAGGGAGCACTGCGAAGATTGGCATCAGGAACCTGAGGAAGAACGTGGCGCTCTTGGAAGGATCGGGAGGAAACATTCTCCTGTGTCACGGCGGTGACGGCAATGCAGCGGTCGATAGCGGTCTTGCTACCTCACAAAAGCAAGTCACTGTTGCCATTCATGGAGTCTCTCCTCGGCCCTTGTGTCATTTGCTGAATACGCATTGGCATTTTGATCACACCGACGGAAATCTCTGGATGCACTCCGTAGGCGCGACCATCATAGCGCATAAAAACACTCGAGTGAGAATGAGTTCGCGACAGGTGATACCTGCATTTTCTTTGGTTCTCAATCCGTCGCCCTGGGAAGCGCTGCCGACCGTGCTGTTCGAGCAATCGCAGCAGCTGGAGTTGAACGGCGAAAAGATCGTGATGGAGCGCTACACGCCTGCCCATACTGACACCGACGTGTCAGTGTTCTTCGAAGATGCGAATGTGATTCACACGGGGGACACCTGGTTTAACGGCTACTATCCATTCATCGACTACGAGAGTGGCGGAAGCATCCGCGGGTTGATCACGGCGTCAGATGAAAATTTGAAGAGAACGGACAGCCGAACACTCGTCGTGCCGGGTCACGGTTCAGTGGGAAGTCGCGCCGATCTTCTGGCTTATCACGAGATGCTCGTTACGGTCTTTGAGGAAATAGAACACTTGAAGAAGCTGGGGTACGCTCTGGAAGATGTGTTTAGGATCAAGCCGAGTTCTCGTTTCGATGCGGTGCTTGGAAGCGGCTTCGTTGGTCCGGAGCTGTTTTGTGAATTGCTTTATCGAGGCGCTTGATTCGAGGCGGGCCAATGGAGCGGTCTGGCTCCTCGCGTCTTGCATTGGCAAGACCTGTCCCCCAAAAGGGTGGTTTGAATTCACACCGAACGGGTGTCCGTGTAAGAGCGGGCAGAAACTAACCTCGGATCAGACACAACGGTCTACCACCGTTGGACAATCCTTTCAGCTAATAGCGACGCGACCTTGAGGTGACTGATGGCACAAAAGAGCTTAGCGGATTTTATCGAAATCCTGGAGCAAAACGGTCTCCTGCGCCGTTATGCAGAGGAGAAGCGCGTCGATGAGCTCCCTCGTCTCATGGAGGACAATCCTGACCAAGCGATTCTTGTAGAAAAGGTGAAAGATTCGCCCTTCCCATTTTTCGCCAACGGATATGGGTCTCGTGCGATGTATGCCCTCTCGCTCGGCTGTGGACTGGATGAAATTGGCCGACAGATTGCGGCGCGCTCGGCCGTACACTACAAGGCAGAATTGGTCGATAGCGCACCTTGTAAGGACGTGATCCTGAAGGGAGACGACGTTGATCTCACCATCCTCCCGCTGTTCAATCATCATCCGCGCGATGGTCAAGCCTATATCAACGACACGAGGGTCATCACCAGAAATCCGGTGACGGGGCTGATCAACGATGCGATCCAGCGGATGATGTTTCGCTCGAAGAACATGACGAATGTCGATATGCGGGCGTGGTTTCACGCTGGGTCCATCGCAGGGCAGCGATATCACGAGATGGGGCAGGACATGCCCGTTGCCGTGTGCATTGGAGGCCCCACGCTAGACAAAATCGCCTCGATGATGCGCAGCCCCGGGGCGGGGATTGACGCTTGGGACCGTCTTGGCGGCTTCTTTGGCGCCCCGGCGAAGGTGGTCCAATGCGATACCAATGACCTCACTGTTCCTGCGAACGCTGAGATCGTACTTGAGGGTCGTGTGCTCACCAGCGAAGGGATGATCCACGACGAAGGCCCTTATGGGGAGTTTCCTGGTACCTACGGAGCAGGTTTGCCACGAAACTGGAACGTCGTTATTGACTGCATTACCTTCCGGAAAGGTGCGATCTACCAACACGCGACTATCGGTGGTCTTCATCCGGGCAAGACCGATATGTATGCCTTTCAGCAGGCAATTGAGGGTGAACTCTTTGAGAAACTCCAGCGCGCCGGCATTGTCGTCCGTGATGTCGTTGCACCCGCCGAAGGTGGCGGTAACGTGGCCTACGCTCGCATCCATGCCATTGGCGGCGGGGATGCGATGCAGACGCTCGGTGTGATGCTCACTGGTTGCAGGCAATACATGCCGAAGATTGCTTATGTCTTTGATGAAGATGTGGACATCTATGATGACGCAAGGGTCAAGTGGGCACAGGCGTGGCGTTACAACCCAGGTCGCGGAACGTTGATCGTCCCCGGGCAGAATACTATGCCTCTTGACCCAAGCCTCCGCCAAAAAGAGCCGCCGTTCAGCGTTACCAAGATTGGATTCGATTGCACGATTGGAACAGATGCCATTCAGGCCGACTTCGAGGCATGTGTCGTTACGGAACCGATTAGGCAGCCTGTCGAGGTTGAACTGTTGAGCGAATCGGAGCTCACCGCGAAGATGCGCGACTTCATTCGTGAGGTGCCTCGCACCTGGCAGGAGATTCTCGAAAGGTTTGCTGGGCAGCCCTATCCAATTGTGTATCGAGCTTTCAGTCATCTGCGTCCCCAACTCGGCCGCATGGCGAACGCCAGTCCCAACTTTCCGTACACATTCTCTTCAACCGGCGATTTTGTAGAAGGCCAGGAGTAATAAGGAGCCGGCTATGAAACGGATTGTCGTCGGCATCTCAGGGGCAACGGGTGCAATCTATGGCATCCGCCTCCTTCAGATTCTTCATCAGGTCCCTGGCGTGGAAACTCACCTTGTTCTAAGCCCCGCAGCGCGTCGCACTATCGTTTTAGAAACAGACCACACCGTTGAAGAAGTCGAGGCCGCCGCTGATTGCGTGTATCGTCCCGGCGACATCGCGGCGTCGATCTCGTCGGGATCTTTCCGTTCAACCGCCATGATCGTTGCGCCCTGCTCGATGAAAACCGTTTCCGGTATTGCAACGTCGTATTCGGATAATCTCCTGCTTCGTGCCGCGGACGTTATGCTCAAAGATCGCCGGCCCTTGGTTCTCTTGGTTCGGGAGACTCCTTTGCATCTTGGGCATCTTCTCCTGCTGACCCAGATCGCAGAGATGGGTGGCATTGTCATGCCACCCGTTCCCGCTTTCTACCATCGACCGCAAACGCTCATGGAGGTGGTCGATCACACGCTGAATAGGGCTCTGGATCTGATCGGTATTGAGCTAGAGCGCGACTTATTCATTCGTTGGGTAGGCCCATCCTCGACAGGCGCAGGAAGTCATTCGAACGGTCATGCGCCGGCCACATCGGTATCAACTCGTAATGCCAGACAGGCAAAACCCATGAATGAAGCCTCAGGAGAAAACAGATGACAAGTCACTCTCACAGAATCACAGTAGAAGCTCTGAAGCAGCGGGTTTATGAGGCAATCACGACCGAGCATGGGTTACGGGGTTGGTACACGCCATCGGTCCACGGTTCTGCGAGCCATGGAGAACATCTTCAGTTGCACTTCAAGAGCAAGGCGGGTCCCTTCCACTGGAAGATCAATGAAATTGCCCCGGGCTCTGTTGTGCAATGGGAATGTTTGGAAGGGCCAGGTGCTTCGCGCGGAACGATGGCAACCTTCCATCTGTCGGAGTCTGACGGCAGGACGATTGTCGAATTAGATCACGAGGGCATCGACGAGGAGGATGCAAAACGGAAGACTTGCAACAGTATGTGGGGTACGCTCATGTTGCACCTCAAACGGTTTGTGGAGACCCGGACGGCTGATCCAGCGTTCGTCTAATGACAGTGTCCACGCGAGCGGAGGAATGACATGGAGCTTGGAGCTTTCTTGATGCCATCGCATCCTCCTGAACGGAGCATTCGAGACGGCCTTTTGTGGGACCTCGAAGAGATCGAAAGACTAGATCGTTACGGTTTCCAGGAAGCATGGATCGGCGAACACTTCACGTCAGCATGGGAGCCCTGTCCCGCCCCAGACCTTCTGATTGCGCAGGCTCTACTACGTACCGAGCGAATCCGTTTGGGCTCGCTTGGTCATCTACTGCCGTATCACAACCCCATCGAGTTGGCCCACCGGGTTGCATACCTGGATCACATGGCGGAAGGCCGCTATCAACTCGGCGTGGGAGTGAGCGCCTTGCCGACGGACCATCAGTTCTTTGGTGTCGATACCGCTGGCGGACGAAACCGTCGGATGACATTCGAATCGATTGACATCATGACATCGCTTTGGTTGAACGGCCCCAGAGACTTTGATGGAGAATTTTGGAAAGTTGGTAAGCCCGGCAGTGGCTCCAATTCGCTGGGATACCATCTCCGCCCCTTTCAGTATCCTCATCCACCAATTGCGATCGCCGGTCTCACAACGGGTTCGGCAAATCACAAGCTTGCGGGGGAGAAAGGATATATCCCCGTCAGCCTCTGTATCAGCCCGGACGACTTGTTGACCGCAAAACATTGGGATGCCGTGATTGAGGGTGCTGCGCGAAGCGGCCGGAAGCCCGATCGCACCGAGTGGAGGATCATCCGTGACGTATATGTAGCTCCTACCGATCAAGAAGCTCGAGATTACGCCGTCAAGGGCATGATGGGTCGTTGCTGGGAGGAATTCCTTCTGCCCTTGTATCTGGATCTTGGCCTAGGGGGGATGCTCAAGGCTTCTACGGGAATCCAGGAGAATGCAATTGATCTCGAATACCTGGCTGACAACCTATGGTTAATTGGGTCGCCGACAACCGTAGCAAAGCGGATCCGTTCGCTCCAGCAGGAAACCGGAGGGTTCGGCTACTTGTTGATGAGCTCCTACGATGCAATGGAAGAGCGTGAGCCATGGAAACAAAATCTTCGGTTGCTCACAGAATCGGTTATGCCGATGTGCAACGGTTTCCAATCTTCCGAGGTCTTCAGCCGATGAGCTATGTCGCGCTCGCCACAGACAACTTTGACCGGATGAGTTGTTTCTATGGCCAAACACTGGGCTTTTCGGTGTTGAGCGAATGGGATCGACCGAGGGGGAGAGGGCGACGATTTGATCTGGGCACTGGCCTGAAATTGGAACTTCTCGATAACCGGCGAGAAGCAAAACCTCTGTTAGTTCCACCTCTCGGCGACCAGGTTCACATCGTTGTTGAAGTCGAAGATATAGTCGAAGCAAGGGCGAAGATTTCACTCCGGTCTCCCGAGGTCGAGCGCGTCTCCTGGGGAGCTTTGCTATTCCGGCTTAGAGATCCAGATGGGACTCCGGTCACTTACCTCCAATGGGTCGACACCCAAGTGCCTGACAGAGTGAGCCCATGAGCACAAGATCTTTCTACGGTGGAAAACGCCGCCGGCCAAATGGCTCAAACTGCGCAAGGAAATTCCGAGGCACGTTGACGCGCAGACCAAGGAAGCCACACTATGATCCAAGTTGCGAGAAGGCCGGGTCCTCCAAGTCTCTACTTGTAGTTGTCGTAGCCAGAAGCCTTCATCTCAAGTTCAACCAAGTCCGGTGCTCCGTTATTGAATACAACCACTTTTAAAGGTAACTGGTTCGGTTCGGCGGTTAACAATTCGCCTGCCAGCATTGCCACACCACCGTCCCCTGAGATAGAAATCACCTCGCGCCCACGGTCAAGAGCCTGTGCGTCACAGGCCTGTGGCAGCGCGTATACCATCGAACCATGATTGAACGAACCGATCAGACGTCGCCGGGCGTTCATGGTGAGGTGACGAGCTGCCCATACCGTGGCGTGCCCACATCGCCGCTCGTGACTGAAGACCGGTGATCGCGGCTCACGAAGGGCAACAATTGCCCACCTGGTGGTCGAAAGCAGTCTGTCCAATGCGACGATAGTCGGGGGTCGCGAAACACATGGAAGTGGCTCAATCCCTATGACTGGACACATTAACCATTTGCTCAGTTGAATAGCAGCACGAAATCTAGTTGCTATCCCGGGCTACACGGTTCCTAAAGATCATCACGATCCGGTCCGTATCAGCGCATAGTGCATATTGATGTGTAATCCCCCCTTTTGCAGGGGATCATGGATCACGCAAAAGATGCCTGCGCGTGACTCCTAAAAGCGTGGGAAGTTGTGCAGTCTCCGGGCAATGTCGCGAACAGCGGAATCCACGAACATGGCCATCTGATAAAACTACATCAGTGCCAGGTATCAGTCGAATCGATGCGCTAGCCGATTCGCTGTGCGGTGGTAGTACTGATCTGTCGAGCGCGCATTCGAGTGAAAGAACGAGCATCCGAGCCCAGCGAGTCTAGGGGTGGCTGAAAAGGACAATGACATCTCGCTGTCAGGAAGTGATCGCTGGACTATGCCACATTGGAAGGGGCATGCCCGTCTGTTACAGCACAAAGCTAGTACTCACCGCGTTGTGAAGGGAATGGAGCATGGTACTAACGGCCCACCATGGAACTACTCGGCTGAGTGCTCAAATATCGTTCTTGGCGAGATGTACAAAGGGTGCCAGTCTTCCAGGTCGCTGCCCATTGGGATTCTGCTGGATTATTTTCGTCATGGCATTGGCCTTTCCTTCCATCGCCCTGGGTTCTCACCACCTTGCGGATGATTACATTCGCACCGACTTTTCCGTGGAAGACGGTCTCCCGGATGATGTTGTGGACGCGATCGTTCAGACCGCGAATGGCTTCCTTTGGGTTGGAACGGAGTCAGGTCTCGCAACCTTCGATGGGCGGCACTTTAGCCCGATTAGTATTCATGTCCCGGGCTCGCCTGCTCAAGGAGCGGTGAATGCGCTTCTGGAAGCGTCGAACGGTGATCTATGGGTCGGGACGGATGCCGGCATCGTACGCATTCCGAAGAAGGCCTTGGATCAGTTTGATCCTGCAGACTTGTCGTTCTATCAGTTGGGCCCAACTGCAACCAACAGAGTTGTGGCGCTTCACCAAACACGGGAAGGTGAACTATGGGCGGGCACCGACCATGGCCTTTTCCGGCAGAAGACCGGCAAGTTTGTGCCTGTCGCGCCGGACTTGGCAATCGACCACATATCTGACGCGTTTAACGGTCATTTAGCCTTAATCACCAGTCGCGGCCTTCGAGAGTGGGACGGTCACCGCATCATTAATCGTCCCGAAATTGCAGCTGGCTTCGGGGTGCGTGAAAATGAGATTTTTAGCGTAACTCAGGATCGTACTGGGGCTACTTGGTATTGCACCTTCAAAGGCATAGCACATCAGGTAGGCAACACTTTCGCCCGGTTGTATCCGCTTGATCTCTGGAAAACTGCGGCATTTCGAGCCTCCGAAGACCCGGAAGGTAGAGTCTGGATCTCTTCAAAGAACGGTTTGTATCGCGTGACAGGAGATGTTCTTGAGACGCCCGCGCCAGGTCTTCATGCGCACGCTTTTTTCGCAGGTAAGGACGGCGAGCTTTGGATTGGCACAAATGGTCTTGGCCTAGTTCATCTTAAGCCACGTGTTGTGCATATGTTCACAAAGGCTGACGGACTGCAGAACGACGTTACGATGGCCGTGCTCGCGAGCCACGATGGAAGAGTATGGGTTGGTGGCAACTGCGGACTGGCTGTATACGACGGGAAGACTTTCAAAACCTATAAGGAATCGGACGGCCTCCTTAACTCCTGCGTGTGGAGTTTGGCCGAGGACAAGGACCGCTATCTATGGATCGGAACCTGGGGCGGCGGAGTGTTTCGGTTCAAAGATGGCCACTTTGAGCAATATACCCTAGAACAAGGACTCGCGAGCAACGTAGTGACGCAAGTCTTTGTCGGCCGAGACAATTCTCTGTGGATCGCTACTGCGGAGGGTTTAAGTCACATGAAAAATGGCCATATCCAGAACTATTCGACCACTGACGGCCTTTCCAGTAATCAGATTCTGAGCATCTTTGAAGACAAATCCGCCAATATTTGGGCTCAGACACAGGGGGGCGTGGATCGCTTTGACGGGGTGCGCTTCGTTCCTTTTTCTTTATCTCAACTCAAGGAAGGTGCATTTGTCGTTAGGCTGGCAGCCGATTCGTTGGGTAATCTTTACACCCTGAATTCTCCAAAGGGGATGAGTCTCATCCGTGGACATACGCTCATCGGGGTCAATGAAGATATACAGGTGCTCAACATGATAGAGACCGCTCAGCATGATCTCTGGTTCACTGGCAGAAACGGAATTATCCGCATATCTCGAGAGAACCTCATAAGGTCAGCTAGCGATCACGATGCTCCACTCGATTATTTCCATCTTGATCGGACAGATGGGCTAAATTCGATACAGTGCAGTGTTGGCGCTCCTAACATAGCGATCACGCCGGATGACAAGCTTTGGGTAGCGACAGTCAAGGGCTTGGCAATGATCGATCTTGCCCGACTGCCCCAGACTCGCCGCAAGCCGGAGGTCTTTGTCGGCGCCGTCACGTTGGATAAGACCAAGGTACTCGCGGGACAACAGTTGTTATTGAGGCCTGGAGCCCATCACGTCGAGCTTCATCTGGAAGCATTGGATATCTCCTCGCCTGAGAAGATCCGCCTTCAATATCGCATGGATGAAGTGGATGCGAATTGGCTTGATGCAGACTCTTCCTGGACCGCGATCTATACGACAATCCCCCCAGGGACCCATCCGTTCCATCTCAGAGGAACTTCGAGTGATGGGGTGTGGGACCGAGTTGGTGTCGTCTATAACGTCACACAAGAGCCTTATTTCTACCAGACGACATGGTTTCTGCTCATTGTAGCGTGTGCAGTCGTTCTAGTTCTATGTGTTGCATACTTGATCCGCGCGCAGCAAATCGTTCACGGAACGCGAATCCGTCTAGAAGAACGGTATGTCGAACGGGAGCGCATAGCCCGCGAACTCCACGACACTATTTTGCAAGGCTTCCACGGTCTGATGCTCAGATTAGGCGCGGGCGTTGAATTGGTGCCTTGGACCGCACCTGCGAGGATCATTCTGGATGACGCTCTCCGCCGCGCAGATCGGATACTCGATGAAGGAAGGAACAAGATCCAGAATTTG
Organism: Occallatibacter sp.; assembly: GCA_036519195.1. GTDB lineage: Bacteria > Acidobacteriota > Terriglobia > Terriglobales > Acidobacteriaceae > Telmatobacter. The sequence continues at coordinate 24,283 of DATDLS010000032.1, forward strand.
CGCTCAGTATCGATGGACAGTCCGAATCTTGCTAATGAACTTGAGCGGGTAGCAGATAGTTACAACCTCGGAACCTCCATCGAATTCGCTGTTCGCTCGGACGATCTAACTCAATCTCTGGATTCAGTTGCATATGATGAGATTCTTGCCATCGGACGCGAGGCTATCGTCAACGCCATCCGCCATGCAGACGCCTCGGAGATCGTCGTTGAACTCCATTTTGAATCTCAAAGATTCGTGCTCCTTTGTCGAGATGATGGGTGCGGGATGGTCACCAGAATGCCAGAATCAGAAAGAAGTGCAAGGAGCTTTGGCATCGTTGGTATGCGAGAGCGCGCGCGGAAACTTAGCGGCGAGTTGACGATCTTGCCGGCGCAACCGAAAGGCACCATTGTCCTGCTCAAAGTCCCGGCTCGAGTGGCCTATCGGCGTCGCCGTTTTTTGAAGCTGCCTCCGCTGTTCTGATCATCGTATTTCCTGAGCCCTAGGGTTTAGAACGCAGGATCCCGCGAGACCTTCCACCTCATTTTAAATGTCTAGGTCGAAACGCAGGGGTACGTGCTTAGGCGGCGCTGGCTATCTTTCACTAGTCAGGCGAGGCAGAACTCGGCGCTCCCTTCATCACGGGGTCCGCGCATGACATAGGATCTTTGAGCGCGTCATTGAACATGCCCCGGCTTCATTTCGCGCGGCTCAGAAGCGTGTTTTCCTGCGACTGCTCAGTCACCTCGACATTGGTTTCCTTGAAGAGGTTGCTATTCACTTCGCCCTTGGGGGTCACCCAAAACCGGCCATAGAGGGTCACCTAAAAACCGGCCATAGTGACAAGAGCAAAGTCGATTTGGATGCCGGGCAAAGAACGCCCGGCGTCGTCGCGGCTCTGACTCCAGATGCCTCCTGCCATAGAGCCTCACCAAAGGTAACAGGGCACATACGCGAAATCGTCCGCGAGCAAGTGACGTCGCTCGAAACGACCGAGGCTGGGAAGAATCATCAGGTCTTCGGCCAATTCCGTTGGCCGGTTTTGGAGTGACCACGTATGGCCGCTTTTGAGGTGACCACCGAGGACTTCGCCAACGGCGATGAGAACACGGAACTCTCTGACGAAGAGACTGTACTGGCAGCCTTGGACGGCACCGCAGACCAGAAGCACGGGCCTCGCTCTGCGCATTGTCCTCGCTGACGATGTCGGCATCCCGGATGAGAGCTGCCCTGATTCGCTGACCAAGTCCGAAGCGGTTTTCGCTCGGAGAATGTCGAAGGTTGCCAAGGCGACCTACTTGATCCCATAGGAATGTTCCCTCCAACAGATTCGTCCGTTGCTGGAAGAAGCGCTCCGGCAAGGGCACCGGCTGACTTCCGTATTTCGCTACAGTGGTTTGAGAGATCGAAGTGTTCTCCGAAAGGCGCTTTCCGCTTTGGAACGGGTGGGCAACGGAGCGTCAATCTCCGTACTCAGCGAGATTACCGAGGACGCCGAGTTCGGGAAGGACGCCGTGATAGCGATTCGGGCCATCTGATCCAGGTACCAGGCAGCGAACAACGTTAAACGCTCATATGTGGAGTGATTCAGAGGACCCATTCAGGGTCCAATAACGGGAAAAATCCGTGCGTTTTTGCCGTGTTTCATCGCGGTTGGTATCGTGCAATTTCAGTGTGGCTTTATACCTAAATTATTGATTCTAAATGGTGGCCAGAGACGGGATTGAACCGCCGACGCCGGCCTTTTCAGGGCC
>DATDLS010000033.1:0-26956 GCA_036519195.1 Occallatibacter sp.
AAGCCGGTTCCTCATCAGAAATTCTGTCAAGTGCTATAACCTGGCTTCACGACTGTTAAGCATGAGTCTGGAACGGCTGGCAGTGGACTTTCTCGAGCGGTATAAGTACGAGCCGTGGTTGGTCGAGAGCTTCGTCGACACTGCGCAGTTTTCCGGAGCCAGCTATCGGGCCGCGAACTGGATTCCTGTAGGACAGACCCAGGGCCGGGGGCGACAGGATCGATTCCGCAAGCAGGAGAAATCAGTCAAGGATATATACCTGTATCCTCTGGAGAAGGACTTTCGCACGCGACTTGGTTTGTCCCCCGGAGCTGGTCTGGGCCCGCTCGGTCCAGCTGATGGAATGGATGGGAATCAGTGGGCTCAGCAGGAAATGGGTGGGGCGCCTTTGGGGGACAAGCGGATGAGTAAACGACTGGTGGAGTTCGCGCAATCCAAGGCGGAGCAACCGGGCCGTGCGTTTACCGGCGTTGCCGAAGGAGACTGGCCGGCGATCAAGGCCTACTACCGCTTCATCGATCATCCCGATCAAGAGGCTGTTTCGATGGAGCACATTCTGGAGCCTCATCGGCAGCGCACCATCCAGCGCATGCAGGGCCAGCGCACGGTGTTGTGTATCCAGGACGGAAGTGATTTCGATTGCACCTCCCTGGCCGAGTGCGAAGGTCTGGGGGTGATTGGAACCAATCAGACCGGCGCCAAGAGCCGGGGATTGCATCTGCACACGACTTTTGCCGTGGCGCCCAACGGACTGCCCCTGGGCATCCTGCGGGCTGAATGTGTGGCGCCCCAGTTAAAGTCACCGGATGATAATCGGCCCAGCTACGCCGTTCCCCTCGAGGAAAAGGACACCTTCAGCTGGGTGGCCGGACTGCGCGACACTGTCGAAGTAGCGGCCGAGATGCCACAGACCCGGCTGGTTAACGTCTGTGACCGCGAGGCGGACTTCTTCGAACTGTTCGAGGAGCAGCTGCGCAACCCCTCGGTCCAACTGCTGGTGCGCGCTAATCACAATCGCGTGATCCGTGAGGAACCGGGCAAGCTCTTCGATGCCGTTCGTCAATCTCCCTTGCAGACCAAAGTAGAGGTTCATGTTCCGCGGCAAAGCGCCCGGCCCAAGCTCAGCAAGACAAAAGCCAGGCCGAAACGGTCCGCTCGTCAGGTCGAGTTAGAAGTGCGCTACATGCGGGTTCAGCTGCCTCCCCCTTCGTATTTTCCCCAGAAAGAACCCATCGAACTCTGGTGCATTCATGCGGTCGAGTCGGCTCCGCCGGAAGGAAACAAACCGGTCGAATGGGTCCTGTTGACAACCATCAATATCCGCTCCGCCGAAGATGCAGTCTCATGTTTACGCTGGTATTGCCTGCGCTGGCGGATTGAAGACTTCCACCGCGTTCTCAAATCCGGTTGCGGCGTCGAGAAGATTGCTCACCAGACCGCCGAGCGCATCCAGCGAGCGATTGCTATCAATCTTGTCCTTGCATGGCGCATCATGCTGATGACCCTGCTGGGTCGTGAGACTCCCCAATTGCCTCCCGATGTCGTGTTCTCGAATATCGAACTGCAGGTTCTGAACGCCTACGCAAAAAAAAACGGATCCCCGCGCCTGAAACGTTGCGCGACGCCGTACGGCTCGTCGCCCGCATGGCCGGCTACGTGAGCAGCAAGAAAGATCCTGTGCCCGGCCACCAATTGATATGGAAAGGCTATGCCCAACTCCTACTCATGAGTGAAGCATTCGCACTCGGCAGAGATTCGGCATATGAGGAGATTCGCGCATCATATCTGCCCAGAGCATGTTAAGGGGTAGGGGCAGGACTAGCGTCTACAAGCTGCCCTTGTATCTGGAAGAGCGACCCTGCGCCGCCCCAACCACAGAGCGGCTCTTCGAGCTGTTTGCCGACTTACGCCGACACCGGCTCCTCGACGACACCGGGCATGTACACCAACGCTTCTACGACAAACTCAACGCCCCCCAGCTCACCGTGCTGCGTCTGTTCAGCATCTCACCCCAGCAATATCTCTCCACCGCCGAGGAGTCGGCCGCCGAATGAGCTTGGCTCGTCGAAAAATGCCGGGAAATCGCGTCGGAGAAGCGCGGAATGTAGGTTATTAACGGTAGCGATATTGACTAATTCATAATTTCTCCATTGGCGACTTTTCCCCATTGGCGACCACACACCAACGATGTCGCCGAATCTCAGCATGTCAACATGCTAGAGTCATGCCGTGCCGTCCGAAACCGTTCGGCAATCTCTGTTTGCACGTCGCCTGGTCGCATTTGCTTGTACCACCGCCTTTTGCTTGGGCCCATCAGTCTCGTGGGCGCGAGCGAACGCCGAAGAGACCGTCCAAACTGCGATGACAAAGGACGAACAAGGAATGTACAGCGCGTATGACGGACATTTCGTAAAGTGGCTTCCGCGTTTTGGCGATGCTTCGAGGGTCGCGCTCACGAAAATCCTCGCCGACAAACCAATTGCCGGCGCAGACATCCCAGCCATTTTAATCGTCGTGAGAGACTCCTATGATTCGCCTATAAGCATCGAAGATGCGGCGGACCGAAAGCCGAGGGCGACCCTGTTTGTACTGAGTTCTCTATCCCACGCGACGAGCGACCCCGAGACGATCAAAAAGATCGCGGACTCCATAGCCTATGTAGTCGCCCAGTACGCAACCGATGCGAAAGCGCACCCGACAGAATGATTTCCGGTCCATCGGAACTTGCACTATTTTTGGTAAGGGAAGGGTTGGCGACGACTTGCCCGGCACCCGAAATCTGGCCTAAGAACAGTTGAAGAGCTGCAATCTCGCCGAATGCATTGCGGATACCCTGCACGGAAATACAGCTCTAGTCCCGCTTTTGAACATCACACTTCACATGAATTCTTCCCCAAACGGATTGATTCGACTGGTCGCGGCATTCAAGCTCCTCAAGGCGGCTGCCCTGATTGTGCGCGGAATCGGCATCCTGAGGATGATTCACACTGACACGGCGACGCAACTGGACCACATCGTTATGAGTCTCGGCCTGGATCCGGGTAGCCGATACGTCAATCGAGCCATCGAGTGGGCCACCCAGACTTCTCCGCGTAAGTTCAGGGAACTCGGACTCGGCAGCTGTGTGTACGCTGCCCTGTTTCTCACCGAGGGCATCGGCCTGTGGTTTCTGAAACGTTGGGCCGAGTGGTTCACCGTCATCATCACCGGTTCGCTGGTGCCGCTTGAGTGCTACGAGATCTACCGCCATCCAACACCAATCAAGATCCTTGTCCTCATCATCAATATCGCCGTCGTAGGTTATCTACTCTATCGAATTGTCAAGAACCCGCGCGCTCCTCACAGCGAAGCAGACAAGAGCCCAAATCAACTTACTCAGCGCCCCTGAAAGCCTTGTGCGGATTGTGCAAGGCTGTGGTGATCGTGGCTCCGGCATTTCGGACATGGGCGAAAGATGGGCCAAGTTCCCATTTGCCGACCACCCTCCCTGAGCCCGCGATTTGGGCCTGGGTGCATAGTTTGCTTCTTGCGCTCGCGAAGCCGGTTCTGAGCTTGCAGTATGATGCGCCTGAGCGCCACAGGAACAAAAGGGATCGACCGGAGTCTAAGATATTGGGCTAGAAGTTCTCCCCGGCTCCATGGCCCCGCATCGCTGAATGGCTCCCCCACACAACCATGGACAGGTTGACTCGGAAAAGTGTCAGCTTGCTGGAAGCTGCAGCCGACCGGTCCAACAATTCGTTATTCCGGAAGATCCCACTCCGGAAAATAGGACATACTCACAGGGGAGGATCAATTGAGCCGATCGCGTCGAGTCGCATTAGCAATCTTCGCGTGCTCCGTGTTCTCGCAACTCGGAGTTGGCCCGGCGGCGCAGGCACAGTCAGCTGCGCAGACCCCATCGTCGGCCCCAGACACAGCCGTGGCTTCTCTGATCGACAGGATCTTGACTCGAGGCGAGACCAGCCGGGGAACCATTCGGATGAGCACATGGGTTCCTCCGACGGCGGAGGATATCGCTGAGATCAAACGCCTCGGAACAAGTGCAATTCCGCCATTGGATCGGGCATTTTTAGTCAAGCGTGCCTTCCAGAGGATTCTTGTCATTCGACTCCTGAGTGAGATTGGAGGACCTAGGATCGTGCCAACACTCAAACGCGCGCTTGATCCGGCGCTTCCCAATTCGGTGCGGTTTGATGCTCTCGCAGCACTGACTACCGCTCCCGATGACCTGGCATTGCCGCTGATTCGGGCCAACGTCAACGATAAAGACCCGCTGGTCGCCAAAGAAGCGCAAGACCTCTTGGCTGATCGATACCACGTCCCGGTTGATCCATAGCGTCAGTTGATGGATTACCGCCTGCCCCCAAGGCTGTCTGTCGATGAGTTCCTACGCCGCTTCCTGCTCCACCAGAACGGTGCGTTGCATGAACCTCTATCCACATCCTCGGTCTTTGCCCGTGCTTCGGCGCGCACCCGGATGCCTTGTCTCATCCGGCCAAAAACCCTTCGATGCCAGCCTCTCCAGCGCCCTAATCAGGCTTCGAAAAGTCACTGGCCCCTCCGTTCGAACTTCAGGCGAACCGACTGCACCAAACTCAGCCTGTCCGTGATCCCTTTGCACCCGCTCGGGCCGATTTAAAGTACATAGGCTTCGCTGTGGACGGCTTCCTTCAAGTCGCTGAATCAGAAGCGCCCGTCTCGTAAAAAGCAAACCGAGCTGTTTCGCGAGGCGCTCCAGATACAGCACTAAAACTTGTAGAGAGTAATCCTGTTCTGCATTCATGCCCGGTTCACTAAGTACACGATGGGAGCTAGCCCTGAATCAGCAGGGCGAAAGGTACAAGTCCTTATAGACGGTTGCTTTACATATACTGTTTGAATCGGGAGCTTACATGCGACATCTGCTGCAGCGACATGCATTGCCCATCAAAGCGCAGCTGAAAGCCTCGCTGGTCCTTGCTTATGCAGTTCCGGCCGAGGTCCTCACTCCTCTGCTTCCGCCTGGCCTCCGGCTGGATACCTACGGTGACTACGGTTTCCTTGCGATCGCCTTGGTGGAAACCGAGAATCTAAGGCCGGCCTTTTTGCCCTCGCGCCTTGGCGTAAACTTCTTTCTTTCCGGTTACCGCATCTTCACGCGTTACCAGACCTCCGCAGGTCGAAGCCTGAGGGGGCTGCGAATCTTGCGCAGCGATACGGACAGCCGCTTTATGCAGGTATTCGGCAATCTGTTGACGCACTACGGATATGAGCGCTCTCTATGCAAAGTACGGCGAGACGCAGGAATCTACTCCATTCAGGTAAGCACTCCAAACGGCTCAGCTGATCTGGAAGTCGAAGCCGATACTACGACCGACGCCGAGTCTGTGCCGACTGGCTCACCCTTCCCCAACTTCACGGAAGCCAGGAAGTTTGCCGGACCGCTCCCGTTCACGTTCGATTACGAAAAGCAGACTCACTCCATCATTCGGGTGCAGGGAGTGCGACAGGAATGGAATCCGAGACCGGTATCCGTCAAGGTGCACCGGAACGCCTTCCTTGAGCGGGATAGATTCCGCGATGCCGGGGCTATCCTAGCAAACGCCTTTTACCTGGAAGACGTTGCGTATGCCTGGAAGCCTGGGATTCGCGAGGTCCTGCCATGACGATGGTGAGCACAGAGAGCCGGTTCTTAGGCGTCCTGAAGATTATTCGCTTCAACGTTCAGTTCTACGCCATAAGCCTGATCGGGCTCGTGCTGGTGATTGGGATACTCGCCTCGCATCTGCTCCCGCGATGGCTTGAGCGGCTCGTCTTCCTTGGTGCCGTTGTCATGGGGTTCTGGACCATAAGTTCTCTGTTGGTTTCCTGGTATGTGTATGACTTCGCCGGCGTGACACGCTGGGTTTGGATGCGGACGCAACTTCATCCGCTCCCGCGAAAGTGGGTCAATATACACTCCGGTCTCGATGAATCTACCGCCGCTTTGAAGAGGTTGTTTCCTGGTTCGGAAGGCTCCGTCATCGACATTTATGATCCCGCTGAAATGACCGAACCTTCGATTGCCCGAGCAAGGCGCATGTACCCCGCAACCGAACCGTTCGTGATCGGTACGTTCGACCACCTGCCGTTGCCCGGCGGCGACCGGGACTTTGTTTTCCTCCTGTTTGCAGCCCATGAGGTCCGAACGCCGGAGCGCCGGAGCCAACTGTTACGCGAAAGCGGCCGCGTTTTGCAGCACGGCGGACAGGTGGTTCTGGTCGAGCATCTTCGAGACTGGCCTAATTTCCTGGCGTTTGGTCCCGGATCTCTTCACTTTCACTCACAGCGAACCTGGCGAAAGAACATTCAGGAAGCTGGCCTCCAGATCGAGCGCGAGAACACAATTACTCCGTTCGTTCACTGTTTCTTCCTGCGCAAGGCGGTCGGATGGAACTGAACTTTGCCGAGCGGCTGCGGGTGAACTATCGCGGGCGAGTTCTCGTATAGTGGTTTTACGACGGCCCGCTACTTGTAGCGGCTTTGAAACATAAACGCTCCGGCTCATTGTCCTTGCTGCATTCAGCCCACATTGTCTGCCAACAAGAAAAACCCGCGTGCTCAGATTAAGCGGACAATGAGCCCACATTGCCGGTCAATGGCTCGTTTTTGTCGCGATACCTGCCCACATTCAAAGACAATAGCCGTATCCGCTTCTATATCATGCACAGCAGTCATTCTGCAGGCCGTGGCGGTGGACGCTGAAAGTTTGCGCCCCTGCCGATACCGATTTCCCTTCCGCTATGAGGCGCTGACAAGAAAAGCTTTAGAAAGCTGGCTTTACCGCACGTTTCTGAAACATCCTGCAAAGAGCTGCTTCAGTGAGGCCGATTTTGTCGAGGGGCTGGCCCATCAACACTTCAACTTGACCGGAGCACCATGCCACACCTTCTTCGGAGATATCGTCATCGGAGCCGCACGACGGACCCGGTCGTAAAGCACGATTGCTACGGATACCAACCAAACCTAATCGTGCAGATCTGAACACCTGCGACCACTCCGATGTCGTGGCGTGAGCAGCAGGATTAGTCCTGCTTGAAACGCCGCAGGCCCCGGAAGTCATTTCTGGCTTCACGCCAAATCTCCGCCGAGTAACGTATCCAGACGCGCCAGTTCTGGAAACGTGCCTCGCCCTGAAGTGACTCCTGCACAGGGCACCCGCGCTCGGGTCAGATGGGACACGCTTTATTCATTGCGGAGAGCTTCGGCGGGTGGGACGGCGATGGCGTGACGGGCGGGCAACAGGCAGGCGAGGAGCGCGCTGAGAGCAAGGAGCGCGGCGGTTGCGAACAGACTGCCTGCGGCAAAGGCGTTTTGCATCCAGTGGGCGAGAACGGCGCCGAGAAAGCTATCCAAGGTAAGACCGATGACAATGCCCGCGGCCGCGCTGACGAGCGCAATGCGCGCGGCGACCCACAGGACGTGCGCTCGCGGCGCGCCGAGCGCCAGGCGCACGCCGAACTCCGTAGTGCGCTGCGCGACGCTGTAAGCGACGACACTGAAGATGCCGACCAGCGCGAGGGCGAGCGCCATGACTGAGAATACGCCAAACAATATGGAGAAGAGCCGCTGGCGGCTATACTGTGCGTCGCGCTCGATGGCTTCGTTGAGGGTGAAGGTGCCGTCGTAGCCTCCGCTGGAGATCTGCTTGTCGGAAGCGACGGATGCGATAGCGGCGCGGATGGAGTGCAGGTAGGTGAGCGGATCCCCCTGGGTGCGGACAAGGAAATGCACGTAGGGCAGCATTACGGAGGTGTATGGAACGTAGATGGCGGGGACGACGGGGCGATCGAGGCCGTCGTTGCGCGCATCGCCGACGACGCCAATGATCTGTCGCCTGGCGGTGCTTTCGGCAGAGGTGACCGCGAAGCGATTCTGACTTGTGAGACCGGGAATGCGTAGCTGTTGACCCACGGCATTGGACGAGGAGAGATAGCGCGCCGCGAAAGCCCGATTGACGACCGCGATGAAGTCTCCGCGGGTGTTTTCATCCGAATTCCAGATGCGACCCTGAAGCAAAGGGATGCGGAGCGCAGCGAAATATCGCTGGCCGACCAGCATCACACGGGCCTGCTGCTGCTCGCTATCGCGGGTTCCGTCGAGGTTGAAGGAGCTCTCAGCGCCAGTATAGGGCGGCGTGGCATCGGTGCCGACATCGACAATCGAGACACCGGGGACGGACGCGATCTTCTCCCGGATCTGCTCGATGTAAGCGGTGCGCGCTTCGCGCGATTGAATGTGGCTCCACTCGCCTCGGTCGTGGACGTGCAGCATCATTTCTAGCTTCATGACCTTTACCGGATCGTAGCCAAGCTGCATCTGCATAAGCGCAAGAAAGCTGCGAATGGCGGTGCCTGCAGTCGCCATGAGAAGAAGCGTGAGCGCGACTTGCGCGGCGATGAGAAGGCTCCAGCGATGCTTTGCGGGAGCAGCGACAACGCCTGTCTGCCTGCCCGGGAGCATACGCGCGGAATCATGACGCGAGAGACGCAATGCGGGGACTAGTCCGAAAAGGATGCCGCAGAGCAGAGCGAGCGCGACGGAGAACGCGAGGATAGGAGCGTTGATACGGATGACAGATTCGGCGGGAAAGGAATCCGGAGAAAGCAACAAGGGAAGCTTTGCAAGCCAGTAAGACGCAGCAACGCCAAGGACGGCGCCGGTCGAGGAGATGACGACGGCTTCGACGAGCAACTGGCGGACGATGCGCCAGCGACTGGCACCGATCGCGGTGCGGATGGCGAGTTCATGCTGGCGCGCGCGGCCACGGGCCAGCAGAAGGATGGAGCAGTTGGCACAGCCGATGATGAGCAAGAGCACAACGCCTGCGAGAAGAAGCGTCAGTGTGCCGCCAGTTTCCTGCTCGAAAGGCGCGATGATGGGCTGCAGCGCGAGATGCCAGTGATCGGGAAAGCGCTCGGGATGCTGCTTCGCAAACTGGCGCACGGTGGGCTCGAGCGCTGCGCTGGCGGCGGCAAGTGTAACGTGAGGACGGAGCTTGATCCACGGTGCGTAGACCAAGTCAGGAACGTTGAGAATACCCCGCATGAGACTGCCCGGCAGGTAGACATCGCCAACGCCGTTGGTGTCATTGAATGCGAAGCTGCGAGGCATGACCCCGACAATGGTGTAGGGGGCGTGATTCATCTCAAGCGTTCGCCCGATGATGTGGGGATCGCCGCCGAAGTGGCGCTGCCAGAAGCGGTAGTTGAGAACCACGACGGAGTGGCCGCCGTACTCTGCATCGGATGGCTCGATATTGCGACCGAGAAGCGGGCGCACAGCCAAGAAAGTCTCGGCATTCTCTGTGAGGTAGACGCTCGAGATGTCTTCCGGCAGCCCGCCGCCGGTGATCTCCATGTGCGACTTGTTGAAGCCAAGCGCCGATTCAACCGGCGCTGCAAGGCGCACTTCATCCATCTGTGCCTTGCTCAGTTGAAAATACGAATACTCGGCGGGATATTGCGGGTCGATCATGATGGGGTTCATGATGCGGTCGGCGCCGGCGTAGGGAAACGGGTGCAGCAGGACAGCGTAGATGAGCGAGAACATCGCCGTGGTGGCGCCGATGCCGAGCGCGAGTGAGAGCACCGCGACCGCTGCGAAGCCGGGGTTGCGGTGCAGGGCGCGGAGGCCGTAGCGGATGTCTCCGCCTAATTCATCGAAGAGCCGCAGGCCGATAGCGTCGCGGTAAGATTCGTTTTGCGCGGCGGCCTGGCCGAGGTCGATGCGGGCCTTGCGGCGGGCTTGATCTTCGGGGAGGCCCTGGCGGATTAAATCTTCCTGGTAGGCGTCGCGGGTAGAGCGAAACTCTTCTTCGACGTCGCTCGGGGTGCGTGGCACGACGGACTGCCAGAGCTCGAGAATTTGGGCGAGGAGACTCATATCTCGCCCGCCTTCTTGTCGAGAATGCCCGCGACGACCGCGGCCATGTCGATCCATTTGGCGGTCTCGGACTTGAGCTGACGCGTACCGGCAGCGGTGAGTGAGTAAAAGCGGGCGCGGCGATTGTTCTCCGACTCACCCCACTCGCCTTTGATCCAGCCCCGGCGCTCAAGACGATAGATTGCGGTGTAGAAGGAACCCTGCAGGATTTCGAGGCGCTCGCCGGAGATCTGCTGGATGCGCAGCAGGATGCCGTAGCCATGCAGCGAACCGAGCGAGACCGCCTTGAGGATGAGCATTTCGAGCGTGCCTTGCAGGAGTTCAACCCGTTTCGTCAAAGGCTCTCTCCTATCTGAGAAAGGAGATTACGCTCTCTCTCCTTTCCCGTCAAGGAGACTGCCACTTGGGCGATTGAGTCTTCGGCGGGTTCAGCTCGTTCGCTCTCCGTGTCTTCGATTCCCTCATGTCAAGTGTTGATAAATCGCCGAGTATGAATCCCACAGGCCGGAACGAAAAGAACGCCCTTCTTCAGTTCGGTGACACCGTCCCATCCATGTGTCTGCGAAGCATGGCTGACAGGGAACCGATAGTATTCCAGATCGGGACAAGAGGCTCGAATAAGAGATCTCACTAGCTCGGGCAACTCTGCTGGCGCATCGAGCGGCCGTGTTTCCACCACCTGCTTCAAAAAATGCGCCGTTACAATTTGCATGCAGAGCCTCCGTTCCACGACCAAAATAAATCCAGCGTAGTGATACTCTGGCTGCCCGGCACATCGATGAGGGCGACGGATCGCCGGACCCCATTTGTTGTTCTAGGCATTCTGGGAGCAACGGAACAGATATGGGAATCTTCCGAAATCTGTTCTTGGATAGTCCGTGATGATGGGAGGTAATTTGATGCCGGGCGGTGCTATCGCCCGAGCTGGCGCGTTTCCCATAAATCCATAGCCTGACTTTGCTTCCCATAATCTTGGGGCTTGTGGTTGGCATGATGTTTCTCACGATACGCGGAAAATCAACGAGACCGTCCTACCGAACGGAGCTCGTTCGGTAAGACCATCCTCCAGCCTTTTATCGTAGAGTCGTTCCCTGTAGAGTCGCAATGAGCTTGTCCGGAGCCGTGAAGTATCCGCGCTTGAGCGACCATGGCGTCACCTTTTCGATGGGGTCGATTTTCTCCGTTGGATCCATGCGCAGTCGGTTCGAGGAAGCCTGCGAATACGCAAGCGCTTTGATAATGTTGATGGCTACCATCGCGGTGGTGCATAAGTTCTCGCTTGACGAGATAAGAACGCAATCGATCCAGCGCGGCGCGATTTAGCCCCGCTACGGGAATTTCTGCTTTCTTGGCCCAGGTGGCAAAGTGGACAACCTCTCAGACATGACGGCGAACGCTCACCCGACGATAGCCGTGTTCATCGAGCCGCGCCGTGAACGCATCCAGAGGTGGACCGACGCTCGCCGAGCGGTAGCGCTCTAAAGTCAGTGGGGATTTGAAATACCCTATTAGCATGCTGTGTTCCTCCTTACAGGGTGCACAGTTGGGCGGATGGTTTATTCGGAGCGCAGGGCCTGGGTAGGGTTGATGGAGGCAGCGCGACGGCCGGGGATGAAGCCGGCTATCAGCGCGGAGGCGGCGAGAGCGACGATGGCTCCGGCGAGGACGGGGACGTCGGCGTGGGTGATGTCGTAGAGCTCCGATTTGATCAAGCGGACGCAGACAAGGGCGACGGGGACGCCGATGGCGAGGCCAAGGAGGGTCTGAAGCATAGCGCGGCGCATGATCATGGCGACGACGCTGGAGCGCTGCGCGCCGAGAGCCATGCGGATGCCGATCTCGGAGGTGCGGCGGACTACTGTGTAGGCGGTGACTCCATAGAGGCCGAAGGAGGCGAGCAGGAGGGCGAGGGCTGCGAAGAGGAGGGTGAGGCGGGAGATCATGCGCTCGTCGGTGAAGCGGTCGGCGATCTGGGCTTGAAAGGGTTGAAACTTGACCACTGACAGGTTGGGGTTGATGGAGGCGAGGGTGCGGCGGGTGAGGGATGCCAGATCGGGCATGGGGTGGTTGGTCTGGAGGACCATGGCTCCGGCGTAGAGGGAGAGGTTGGTTTCGATGGGAGATTTGTCGCTGGCGGGGCGCTGGAGGAGCGGGGTGAAGTACATGCGGTGGTTCTGCCAGCGGACTGACTCGTAAGGGGTGTCCTGGACGACACCGACGATTTCGAAGTCACCGGGGGATTTGGGAAAACCGAAGTGCTGGCCGATGGGGTTGAGACCCTTGAGATAAGAGTCGACGAAGGACTGGTTGACGACGGCGACGGTGGGTGATGTGGGGGTGTCCTGCGGGCCAATGTTGCGGCCTGCGAGCAGGCGGGTGCCGATGGAGGCGAAGTACTCGGGGGTGATCTTGTCGTAGGAACTGGAGCGGTTGAGGTCGGGCTGGCCCTGAATGCGGATGCTGGAGCCCGCGTCGTTGTCTTCCATGGCCGTATAGTTGGCGAGGCCTACGTTGACGATACCGGGAAGGGCGTGGAAGCGTTCTTCGATGGTGCGGTAGAGAGCGTCGAGCTGGGTCTGGGTGTAGCCGGCGGCCTGCGGGTTCAGGTGGACGATGTAGCGGTTATGGGGGTCGAGTTTGAGGTCGGTGCTTTGGAGCTTACCGAGGCTCTGGGCAAAGAGGCCAGCGCCGACGAGAAGGACGAGTGAGAGCGCGGCCTGAAAAACGACGAGGGAGCTCTGGAGGAGCGATGTTCCGCCGGTGGCGGTGCGGGTGGCTCCGCTGCGGAGGAGGTAGGCGGGCTCGGCCTCGGAGGAGATCCAAGCAGGAGCTAGCCCGAAGAGCAGGCCGGTTAGTAGCGAGAGGGCGAAAGCGAAGCCGATGACGGGCGGCGAGGGTGCAGCTTGGATGGGCATGTTCTGGGTGCCGGGGAAGGCGAGTCCGAGGAGCATACGGGTACCTGCATAGGCGATGACCAAGCCGGCCGCGCCACCGAGGACGGAGATGAGCAGGCTTTCGGTGAGGAGCTGGCGGATGATCCGGGAGCGCATGGCTCCGAGGGCGGTTCGGACGGAGATCTCGGAGCGGCGGGCCACGCCGCGAACCAGCAGGAGGTTGGCGATATTGGCACAGGCGATGAGCAGGACCAGGCCCGAGACAGCCATGAGGAGATGGAGGTGGGAGGCGTACTGAGCTTGCAGGGTCTGGATGCCGGAGCCGCCGGGGGTGAGGACGATGTGGGCCTTGGCGAGGAGGGCCTGGTCGTGACTACCGGAGTAGACCTTGCTGTCTGTGAGGATATGTTTGAGCTGGGTGCTGAGCTTCTCTTGTAACGCGGGGATCGCAACGCCGGGTTTGACGCGGCCAATGACGTAGAGCCATTGGGTGCCAGGATCGTGGATGTAAGGGGTGTTGGCAATCGGGTCCATGCTCTCAATGGGGAGGTAGAACTCGGGCGGAGTGGTGGTGATGCGGTCGCCGAAGAAGCCGGGCGGCGCGATGCCGACGATGGTGACGGCCTTGGTGTTGATCCAGAAGGTGCCACCGACGACGGCAGGGTCGGCGTTGAAGTCGTGCTGCCAGGTGTCGTAGCTCATGATGGCGACCACGGGAGCGCCCTGGACGTCGTCGGAGTCGAGAAGGAGACGGCCAGCGGCGGGTTGAAGGCCGAAGGTGCGAAAGTAGTTGCCGGAGACGAACTCGCCCATGACGGAGCGGGCGAGGTCCTTGGCTCCCTCGCGGCGGGCGATGATGGGACGGTAGATGAAGCCGGACTCCATGGCAGCGAGGTCGGCGAACTCGGGGTTGGAGTGGCGGAGGCGACGGTAGGTATCGGTGGAGAAGACGGTGTAGTCGGTGTTCTGAAGGCCTGTCCCGTAGCAGCAGTTGTCATTGTCGCCGAGGCGGATGAGCGATTTGGGGTCGGCGACGGGCAGGCTGCGGAGGAGGACGGTGTCGACGAGGGTGAAGATGGCTGCGTTGGCTCCGATGCCGAGCGCGAGGGTGAGGAGGATCGTAAGGGTGAAGGCGGGAGCCTTGCGGAGCTGGCGGATGGCGTAGAGGAGGTCCTGCTGGAGTGTGGCCATTGTTGCTTCCTTTGGAAAAATTCGTCACGTAGATGAGAGCACGTAGGCAGCCAACGGATCAACGCTTATTTTGAGCGAGTTAGCGGGGACGCGGGACGGTGAGGTGTTGGGGTGTCGGCAGCACTATGGGAAATGAAGTCAGGGCATGGGTTGTGGAAACAGCATGCCGCCCAGGCGGTTGCTACCGCCCGGCATCAGATTACTTCCCATCATCACGGACTATCCATAAGAACAGAAAACTCGCTTAAGGTTCATTACTAGCCAGGCTGAGTTGCATTCCGGGGTAAACCCAACTATGGTGTCACCAGCCGCAAAGTATCCGCGAACTGGGTTCATGGGCAGTGGCAAACGATCAGAGAGTACAAATTCTTTTTAGAGTGCGCATTTCTCATTGCTGAGTAGCGTAAGCACACGAGTTTTGATGTCGTCTCGAATCATCCTAACTTCTTCCATCGGCAATCCCTTTGGATCTTTGAGAGGCCAGTCGTCCCGCCGCAAGCCGGGGACGTAGGGGCATTTATCACCGCATCCCATAGTGATAAGCAGGGCTGCGTCGTTTGCAAGCTCCTGAGTCAGTTTTTGAGGTTTGGCGTCGCTCAGGTCAATGCCGACCTCTTGCATGACGGCTAGAACCTCTGGGTGCACACTCACTCCTGGCTCCGTTCCTGCGGAGACGGCCTCTGCCTTCATCCGATCGGCAAGCTGATTGAAGAAAGCTGCCGCCATCTGGGAGCGGCCTGCGTTGTGAACGCAAGCAAAAATCACTTTATGCATCGTGTGTCCTCTGGGTGTTTGGCGTTTGGCCTATTTTTTTCCGATGTCGTCGATTTGTTTCTGCAGGGCGAAGCTGTCGAGCGTGGCAAGCGGCAGGCACAAGAAGAGGCTGATGCGCCGGTCCAGCGCAGCGAACGCCTGGTTATAGGCCCGTTCGATCTCCTCCGCAGTTCCTTGAACGGCTGCTGGATTGGGGATACCCCAATGCGCCGTCATCGGCTGGCCAGGCCAAAGCGGGCACACTTCTTTCGCTCGGTTGTCGCACCGTAAAAACAAAACTGAGATAAGGTGCTTTGGCTGTCGAGAACTCATCCCACGACTTGCTGCGTGCGTTTGCGGCACTCAGCCCCGCCTTCTCGATCTGATTGATGGCCTCAGGCCGCACCGCACCAGTAGGATGACTGCCCGCGCTGTAGGCAGTGAAGTTCGCGCCGCCTTTGCGGTTCATGATCGCCTCGGCCATGATGGAACGGGCCGAGTTGCCGGTGCAAAGAAACAAGACGTTGTAGTGCGGCACAAAAGCCCCTTTTCTTCACTTGTGATTATGCGATGGCCTCACTCCTAAGAGCAGCAGGTAGGGCCAGAGCAGACTTTGGAGGCTGCGATCTGCGGTTTGATAGCGTAGACCTTCACGCTAGCCGCGGCTGCGTTGACGTCGTACTGTGAGAGCAGCATGGTCAAATCGTCATGCAGGGAAGGGGATGGGCTGGGCGCGGGAGCGCAGCACGCCCCCTCGATCACCTGGAGCGCGTTCGTGCCGTCCGGCTTGGCCTCGCTCATTGCCGGAGAGCAGCATCCGGCCTGGTTTTCGACCTTGGCGTAAGCGTTTAGGTCCGCGCCGCTGTCTAGGATCTCGACGTGCTCGAAGCCGGCGGCGAGCAGGCTATCCCGGTAGTCGCCAATCTTGATCGCTCCGGCGATGCAGCCGACGTAGGCGGCCATGCTCTGAGCGATGGCCTCGGGCAACTCGTGCTTGAGTGCGATGTCGCTGACGGCCACTCGTCCACCGGGCTTGAGAACACGCGCAATCTCGCGGAAGACGGCGGGTTTGTCGGGCGCGAGATTGAGAACGCAGTTGGAGATGACGCAATCGACGGAAGCGTCTGGAAGCGGAATCTGGTCGATGGTCGATTGGTAGAACTCGACATTGGTGTAGCCGCCCGCCTGGGCATTGGCCCGCGCGCGCTCGATCATGGCCGCAGTCATGTCGATGCCGATGGCGCGGCCCTCCGGCCCAACCATCTTTGCCGCGAGAAACACGTCAAGTCCGCCTCCGGAGCCGAGATCGACGACCACCTCGCCCGGCCTGAGATGCGCGGTTGCCGTGGGGTTGCCACAGGAGAGGCCCATATTGGCCTCGGCTGGAATTGAGGTCAACTCCTCGGCTGTGTAGCCGAACGCTTCCGCGACAGCCTGCACGCCTGCATGATCGTTCGATAATGTGCTCTCCGCAACCGCTCCGTACTTCGACTTCACCGACTCCAAAAGCTGCTTCGACATAACCATCTCCTCACATCTGCTTAGGCGACTATATGTCTTGCAATCGAATTCGTCAAGGCGTATATATTAAGAATGGCGAAACGTACTTTCAATGTCGAGCGGTTCTTTCAGGCTCTCGGGGACAGCACTCGGCTGCGCCTCCTGAACCTCATGCGCGAACAGGAGATTTGTGTGTGCTACTTTGTTGAGATTCTGGGCGGCCCTCAACCCAAGATTTCAAGGCATCTGGCCTATCTCCGCAGCGCGGGAATCGTCGCGGCCAGGCGGGAAGGAAAGTGGATGCACTACCGGATCGTCATGCCGCCGCATATCGGAGCGGCGCAAATTCTGAAACAGACCCTCGGATGGCTGAAAGAGGAAAAGGCGATGGAGGCTGACCTGGCGCGCCTCACTAAGGCCTGCTGCTCTCCCTCGAAGTACGCCCTGCTCGACGGCGCTCCTCTCCCTACGACGCTTCAAGAAGCATCCTGCGAGGTCTGCTGATGTCCATCGCTCCCTACACTCAAGGGAAGATTTGCACTCCTGCCGCCCGCAAGAAGCTCTCGTTTCTCGATCGCTTCCTGACGCTCTGGATTTTTCTCGCTATGGCGATCGGCGTTGCGATCGGTCACTTCATCCCATCCTCGGCGGCCTTCGTCAACCGCTTTCAGACCGGCACGACGAACATCCCCATCGCCATCGGCCTCATCATCATGATGTTGCCGCCGCTGGCAAAGGTCCGGTACGAAAAGCTCGGTGAGGTGTTTCGCAATAAGCGCGTCCTTGGTCTGTCGCTCGTGCAGAACTGGCTCATCGGCCCGGTACTGATGTTTCTCCTGGCCATCGTCTTCCTACGCGGCGAACCGGCCTATATGCGTGGCCTGATCCTGATCGGCATCGCCCGCTGCATTGCGATGGTGTTGGTCTGGAACGAACTGGCGGACGGCGACACGGACTATGTCGCTGGCCTGGTGGCCATCAACAGCGTCTTTCAAGTGCTCTTCTACAGCCTTTATGCCTGGGCTTTTCTGACGGTGCTTCCGAAGTGGTTTGGTCTGCAAGGCAGCGTTGTCCAGATCGGCATCGGACAGATCGCCAAGAGCGTTGGCCTCTACCTGGGCGTGCCGTTTGTTGCCGGGTTCCTCACTCGCTTCGCTCTCATCCGGCTCAAAGGGGAACAGTGGTATCGGACGCGATTCATCCCCCGCATCAGCCCTCTTACGCTCGCCGCCCTGCTCTTCACCATTCTGGTCATGTTCTCTCTCAAGGGCGATCTCATCGTGCGGCTGCCGCTCGACGTGGTGAGGATCGCAGTCCCCCTGGTCATCTACTTCCTCATCATGTTCCTGGTCAGCTTCTGGATGGGCAGGCGGCTGGGCGCGAACTACGCACAGTCGGCAACGCTCTCCTTTACTGCAGCCGGTAACAATTTCGAGCTGGCGATTGCCGTCGCGGTGGCCGTCTTCGGCCTAAACTCTGGGGAGGCCTTTGTCGGCGTGGTCGGCCCGCTGATCGAAGTTCCTGCCCTGATCGGCTTAGTCAATGTCGCCTTCTGGATGCGGCGACGCTACTTCGGCGGGGAGAGATCCGGCTTTCAGGTGCTCCGGGTTGAAGACACTCCGTAGAGCGATACTTTGCGGCTGGTGCAGGGGCGAGGATGCGATAGAGGGTAGCGGGATGGACACTGAAGGTGCGGGCCGCTTCACTGACGGACTTTCCTTCCTTGACGAGCCGCTTGGCAAGATTCTGCTGCTCACTGTTCATCTTTTTGGGGCGCCCGAAGCGAACACCTCGCTTCTGAGCGTCGGCACGACCAGCTCCAGTGCGCTCCCGGATCAGGTCGCGTTCGAACTCTGATGCAATGGGAATCCGGACGGCAAAGCTGCCTCAATATTGATTTGCTCTCCGGTGATGGGGTGGTGGAATTTCAGAAATTGCGCGTGCAGAAAATATCCTCCATCGCCCGGTAGACCGGGGAGATTTTCAAGAGGCTGGCCGGATAAGCCGTACAGAGGATCGCCTACCAGGGGATGGCCGATCGATGCCAGATGGATTCTGATTTGATGAGGGCGGCCCGAATATAGGCTTACCTCAAATGTTGTGGTGCTTGGGTTGCGTGAGATCACCTTTGCCAATGACTTTGAAGGTTTGCCGCCTGGGTTGGCGGCCCACACGGAACCGACGAGCGGGTGCGGTACAAGGCCAATGGGCGTGAGGATTTCGTAGGCGTCGTGCTCGGCAATATCTTGAGCCAGCGCCCGGTAGATTTTTTGAATTTTGGTTGTGTTCCAGTTTGCGAATAGATGAGAGGCCGCCTGCGGTGTTTTGGCAAAGAGGACGATGCCGGTGGTGGCTCGGCCCAACCGGTGGACCGGGTTTGCGTTGGGGGTCTGATTTTGCACCAGGCGCAGGAGGGTGTTTTCCATGAAGCCGCCGCCGGGGAGTGTGGGCAGCCCGCTGGGCTTGTTGACGGCCAACAAATAGGGGTCTTCAAACAGGACTTTGAAGTGTCGAGGGGAGTCTGGTTCGATCCAGGGTGGACGATTCCAGACAAGAGTTTGGCCTGAAGTGACCAATTCACTTCCGCTGGCGGCGACGCCGTTGAGGGCGACTTCGCCGTTGTTCAGCTTTTGTTGCCAGCCTTCTGGCGTTGAGTGGGGATAAAGGCTTGCCAGGAGGGAAAGCAGGGCTTGTCCCTGGTATTTCCTGCTGATGATTGTGGTGTAGGCATAGCCCCGGTTGAGCATATAGTTTGAGTGTAAGGCGAGTGACCCCTGTCCCGGTGCCCTTTCGAGGCCACGATGAGGGCGTCCCCGGTCCCTAGCTCTTGGGGCCGGGGGGACTTCGGACCTCAATCGGCAGCAAGAAGCCTGTGGTCTAGCAGAATCGGTCCCGGCAAAACCGCCAGTGTACAACTGAAGCTGTGCCGGTACAGCCGACACTGGAACCGCGCATTCCTGCGCTTTGGCACACGCCGACGCAGGTGTGGTAGCGCCGTGATTATCTGAATCCAAGCCGCGCATTCATGTCCGCAGTACGGCTGCCCAAAGCTGATCACTTCAGGACCGTGGGGTTGTATTTCGCCCCCGCGCGGAGGCTATCGAGTATCTGCTGCGTCCGCGCAGGGCAATCTCTCCCTTTGTCAGGCGTGAAGTTGTCGTGCTCCGATTCGATGAGCGGTAACGGCTCCGTCGGACCCGGAATCTGGTTCAGTACTGTCCAAATTCCCGCGGGCGGAGAAACGGTATCGATGAACCCCATGCCTGCCATCACCGGAGCCTTGATGCGCGAGGCGAAGTTGACGGGATCGAAGTAGAGGGCGGTCTCCATTGCCTTGGGATTGTCTGAAGGCCAATTGGGAAAGCCGCTCTTCCGGCCATGCAGATCGCCGTTTGTATCCGCGCCGGCAGGGACGCAGACCAGCACCGCCGTGACCTTCTCCGGGCGCAGACCCGCGAGCGCGAAACTCTGCTGGCCTCCCTGGCTTCCCCCTGTCAACACTATTGTTTTCCCATCCCAGTCCGGCCGCGTGAGCAGGTAATCGAGAGCCCGCGAATCGCGCAGGTACATGTTCAAAAAGTATGATTTCTCGCGGTCGGTGTTGCCCACCGCGACGTATGATTTTGGAATGTCTCCCGAAGGGTCGGAGGGCAGCTTGTCGTGTGCGTCAACATTGAGCACCAGCCAGCCATCTGAGGCACGTTGCGCAGCCCAGTGAGGATCCAGCGCGTAAATACCCGCATACTGCAGTTGAATGATCGCGGGAAATTTTCCTAGCCTGGCAGGCTTCGCAACATAACCGTGTACCTTCGATCCCATAGCCTCGAGAGTAAACGTACTCTCCTCGATGCCGGGCATGTCGGACTGGATCAGTGTTACGCTCGGGTCGATGGAAACCTTGGCTTGTGCGGCCAGTTTCGCGTCCCAGAATGCATCGAAGTCTGGCGGCCGCGGCGTCGAGAGCCCGAGCCCGCCGGGGGCAACGGCGGCCCCAACGGCGTAAAGGCCGTTGTTGCGGCCCGTATTGCCGCCGACGAACGCGGATGTGGCGGCGGGGCCGGCGTTCGACGCAGCCGATGCCCCAGGATCCTTCACCGTCTTGTCTCCCGAGAGGTTTGCATAGGGCTCGATAGCGACATAGATCATCTCGGACTGATCGCCGACGATTTCAATTTTGTCCTTGCCTGAACTTAGGTCGAGCTTGCCTTCTTTGAGCACATCTTTGTTGTTGCGTCGGATGGTCCATTGATATGCATACGACAGCGCCGTGGGGCCCCGAGAAACAGTCCAGCCGACCGTATCGCCAACATCGTACAGGCCGCTTGCGTGATAAGGACGAAACACGAGTTGTTGCACCGGAGGCGCCGGTTGGGCGTATACGACCAGGGCAACGAGCGGCAGCAGAAAGGCGAGTCTTATGATTCTGTAGAACTCAGGAGGAATCTTGCGGCAACTTTCGCCAACGGTCCGCTTCATACGCCCGCATCGGGCCAACACTGGTGCCATGACGCCTCCCTGTCTATTGCTGACATATGCAAGCAATGAGGATACACGACGGAGCAGCACAGATGATTGCCCAGCGGCCTGCCGGCTATGTGCCCGAAGAACGCGAAGCCAAGCACCAGCAGGCCAATTCCGATGTCCGCGGCATCCGGCCTTCGCTCCCGGAAAACTGGCGCCATGCCGACACCTCGCTACTAATCACCGGTCGACGAGTGCATATCGATTTGGTATCAATGGACATCGAGCGGATAAGGCACAACTATTCGTATTTGCTGCAAACCCAGTTTTGCAGGAGTTTCACAAGCGCTGATTCTCTGAAGGCCTCTCAACATGATCTATTACGAGAACTTCCTCGGAGCCTTTCTGAGACTTAAGCCTAATTCCCAGTTGTTCCTCGATCGCGGTGAATATGGAAGGTTTTGTGTTGTCGGTATCGCCACCCGGTGCTACCGGAGCGAACTCCAGACGAACCTTGAAAGAACCCGTGAATCCTGTCCTGTCGAGCACTGGCCTCCCGAGCACGCCTGCAAGAACACTCGCGAACCACTGCATCGAGACTTTTTCATTCATGATTGACTCGGGTGTCACGTTCATCCCCGCGCATCGAGCTTGCGGATTGGTTTCCGGAGCTTTCTTGCCGTAGATGCATGGTTCGGGTCTCGCATCTGGTATCTTCAGTCCGTTCTTCGCCGGCAGCAGAACGTAAACTCGCGCATCGTGCGTTTCGGTGTGAACCCTAAGGGCGAATCTGTCCTTCAGCAGGTTCTGCATCATTAACGAAAAGTCATCGGAGCTTACGTTGGGTTCCGGCGCTACGGCCGAGACATCATAACCGTCTGTAACAATCCATGACGGCCCGCCTGAAGCTTTTTGCGGCCAACCGACGCCAATGAGCAGCCTCAGCGGGACGTTGGTTGCCGTAAATCGTCCTCCTACCGCCGGTACCAACCACGGGCGGCTTCCCGAAAGATTTCTTTTGACGGATGCGACTTCAAATTCTGGTCGCGGAGCGGGTGTTTGCGCGAAAGCCGGTGCCAAGGAAAAAATAAGACTGGTGAACGGGATGAGCGTACGCATCGCTCGCAGCTTTCGACTCCGCTTCGTATGCTCGATCTCGAGCATTCCATCCTCATTTCAGAAAGTCATTCGTTCTTTGCGATTATGCCTGCGAATTCGCATTTTCGGCAACTACGATTATCAGGTGCTGACAGGCAAAGCGCTCATTGTGAGCCGCTTGCACGCGGTTTTCAGGATTACTCCTCGTAAACGCCGCAGGACCCGGGTATCCCGGCATTGGAGCCCGTTCAGAATTCCAGGTCACTGGCCGACTTGCCTGCGAACAGGGCCGACAGCGGCAGCATCTCGTTTGCCGCAGGAAGAGGGAACTGCTTCTCAGCAAGGATCACGTAGAGGGATCTCGTTTCAAATGTTCTCTGCCCCACGAACAGAGAACGTCTAACACCGGAACCAAGGTCCGTCCGTACAGCGTGAGCGAGTACCGCACTCGCAAGGGTAAGCCTTCTTCCTGCTGACGTTCCAGAATCCCAGCCTCTGTCATATCCCGCAGATGACGGAGAAGCATCCGTTCTGTGATTTCAGGGATACTTTTCCGTAATTCGTTCGTCCTCATCGGCCCGTCCAATAATCGCCAGAGGATGGTGCCCTTCCATCGCCCGTCGATGACGCTGAGCGCCGCATCGATGGGGCATGGTGAGATCTCCTTCTTTGAAACGCCCATTGATTGCTCCAACTGACAATTTTGTCAGTGCTGCTTTTTGCATCAGTACTCCATTCAAAGGCGTCTTTAGCGATGAGGTC
Source organism: Occallatibacter sp. (assembly GCA_036519195.1). GTDB lineage: Bacteria > Acidobacteriota > Terriglobia > Terriglobales > Acidobacteriaceae > Telmatobacter. Next base: position 22,566 of record DATDLS010000033.1, read on the forward strand.
AAGAGGAGCTCTCTTATGCACTTGTTCAACACGGTGATACTCTTTGTCGTTCTCACTCTGCTAGGCGTCGAGTTTTCTGTATCCGCATTCGTGAACCCTGCCGTGTGGCGGCTCGAACCCGAGCCGCAATTGAAGACGCTAAGCCGTTTTGCTGTCGTCGGTGGAAAGGTGATGCCGGTCTGGTACCTGGTATCTACCCTGCTTCTCGGTATCCAGACCTGGCTCTGTTGGCATACGCCGGCGCACTCAATCCTGCTTATAGTGGATGCGATCTTGGTTCTTATTGCGGTGGTATCGATCTTTGTCCTGGTTCCGCTCAATAGTCGCGTGGCGGAAGGTGATGCCGATTGGCAGCGGATACATCGGATTTGGGACCGGATACATCGAGTGCGCATAGCCGCTCTCGCCACCGCAGCATTTCTGCTCACATACGTCGTAGCCCGCTGAGGGGGCTCGATCCAGATCCGGAAATGCCCCAGGGTGCAACAGAACGAAGTGGGTTCTAAACCATGCCGTTTGCCACGGCGAATGGAGGCCGTATCGAGGGCAAAGAGCAAAGTGAACCGCAAACGGACACCCAAGTCTGTGCTGAAGCTCCCAGACCTTGAGCAATCGAAGTCTGCTGTTTTGAACAGCCTGCCCTCTCCAGGTGCCCAGCGAACCTATGATGATGCGATCAGAGAATTCATCGAATGGTATTGCTCGGAACCCAGGCTTGCATTCAACAAGACTTCTCTGTGTAGACAACCGAGCGATACCTCGGATGCAGACAGCGCTTCCAGGACGCTGTCAATGACCGGATCGGGCTCGAACCGGATCCGACGGGATCTTCGTAGATTCCGGCTCACAGGCTGACATTTCCGAAGTAATTTGGCGGGAGGATCGGGAGTCTCAATCCCCATTCCCCAAAAGCGAGGAACCGCGGGCACCCTCAACTTGATGGGTTGTCTCTTGATATCGTGGCCACCCGCCGTGTATTGAGGGCCTCGCTCGAAGTCTTTCCTTCGCGATTCACTGCGGCGCAAAATGACCTCTCGGCCACGCGCTCGCGGCGCATCGGAACCCCATATCGCGGTGCCGAATGTCGGGCGGTGAGCTCATCCTTCCAGAGACGCGCACATCGCGCTCGATGTTGTAGAACGAACCGCCTTTCAGAACGTGGTCGCCAGGGCCTCGGCCCGCATCCTGCACCCACTCCCAAACGTTTCCCAGCATGTCAAAGAGTCCGTATCCGTTGGGCAGCTTCGCGGCAACAGGATGCGTACTATCGTTGCTGTTGGCGTCGAGCCACGCGATGGTATCTAGCGGCTCCCTGGGCAGTTCGGCGGTTCCGCCGTAGGCGGCCCACTCCCACTCCGACTCGGTGGGCAGCCGCATGCCGATCCGGCTGCAATAGTCCGTCGCATCGTTCCAGCCCACACTGTCTACAGGACGGTCGGCGCCTTTGTAGCGCGAGGGGTCGGCACCTATCACTCGCTTGAATGCCGACTGCGTCACTTCGGTCCGCCCTATCCAGAAGCCCTGGGCAATATCGATCTTGTCGCGCTTTCGCTCAAGCCCATAGCATTCCTGGTCGCCCGGCAGGCAGCCCGTAAAGTAGCTGCCGGGGGGAATCCATTGGTAGGTCAGACCATCGCGGGGATTCAGCCGCTTAGGATTTTCCGGAGCAGCCGCGAGAACAGCAGCCAGCACCGCCTGAATGGCCGCCAGGCCGATCATCCGCATCCACCGCCTCCCATTGGACATGAGTCTCACCATACAACAGGTTCGACGGGTGTCGACTCTTGAGTTCACGGCTGTCACCAGACCCTGGCCTACTATGAACAATCCGCTGGAGCGGCGGACGCTATGCGTGCGATACTTCCGACATCATAAGCTTCAACCGCCTCCTGAATCGCCTTTCGCCTCGTGCCTCTATCTCTTTATTATTCTGTCTATTTCCGGAGAAAGTTGATTCAATTCTTAAACTCTGAACTCATCCGCCGCAAACGTCAGCGGCTTCGTTCAAGTCGCTGTATCAGATGCGCCCTCCCAAGCGCGCGCGAACACGAACTGTTGCGCGCGGGCGCTCCAGATACAGCACTAAGACTTGTCGGTAGTGATCGGATCTCGATGAGTGCATTCGATCATGCACTGGCCGGGATCCGCTGATATCAGATGGCCGATAAGCCGCCGTCGACGAACAACTCTACCCCATTCACGAAGCTCGAATCGTCTGAAGCAAGAAACAGCGCGACCGTCGCGATTTCCTCAGAACGGCCGATCTTTCCCCGCGGGATCAGGGATTCAAACATCTCCTTCGCCTCCTTGGTGAGAACTTCTTCCTGCATCGGTGTCGCGATCGCCCCCGGGACCAGCAGGTTCACCCGGATTTTCCGGCCCTTCAGTTCGTTGAGCCACGTGCGTGCGAAGGAGCGCAATGCTGCCTTGCTCGCCGCATACACGCCCCAACCAGGAAAGCCCTTCACCGAAGCATTTGATCCGGTCATGATGATCGATGCGCCATCGTTCAACAGCGGCAACGCCTTCTGGACCGTAAACAGCGTTCCGCGCGCATTCACGTTGAAGGCCGCATCGAAGTGCTGCTCGGTAATCTCGCCCAGTGGGACGGCCTCGCCCTTGCCAGCGCTCGCGAACAGGACGTCGATCTTGCCCTTTTCTCGCTTAACCGTATCGAACAGACGGTCGAGATCGTCGAGATTTGCCGCGTCACCGCGCACGCCGGTCACGTTCCGGCCAATCAACTTGACGGCCTCATCGAGCTGCTCCTGCTTCCTACCCGTGATGAAAACGTAGGCGCCCTCTTCAACGAAGAGCTTGGCGCTTGCTAGCGCCATACCGCTCGATCCACCCGTGATGACTGCAACTTTTCCTTCAAGCTTTCCCATAATTCTCCCTTCGGTAGATGTGCAGCATTCAGTACGGTAGAGTAGAGTTCTTCGGCGGGCGAGAGTTCTGCCATCGCTCAATACCACTCTATTGAAACCACTGTCAAAATGGTGTCAAAATGCGCGAAGAGGAACATTCGGTACGACGCTATTCGTGATGCGAAATTTGGGACTCGTCAGGGTGCGTCGTAGGAATCGATCAATTCTGAAGCCTAAACTGCTGGTAGTGTCTGACACGGTAAAACGATTCTTGCGATGGTACCCCCGTCGGGGTTGATTTCTAAGCGGATTTGTCCGCGATGCGCCTCCACAAATTCCTTGCAGATGAAGAGTCCCAGACCGAGACCATCTACTGAACTGATGCTTTCCAGGCGATGAAACTTCTGGAAGACTCGCTCAAGATCTCCGTTCGGTATGCCTCGTCCGCGATCAACCACCGATACTTCCAATTTGCCGTCTACAATTTGACCGCGAACATCGATTGGATGGTCAGAGGGAGAAAACTTGATAGCATTGCTGAACAGATTGACGAGCACCTGCGTGATCAAATCGAAATCCATGGGCACCAGGGGCAGATCTGAAGGGATTTGAACGGTGATCAGCCTCTTCTGCGTCGATGTCCCCAGTTCCTCCAGCGCGGCTCCCACAACATCTGATAAGTCGGATGGTTCGAGTTTCAGCCGTGACACTCCTGCCTGGATACGCGTGACGCTGAGAAGGTTGTTCATCAGACGATGCAGACGCTTGATTTCATACTCAGCGGTTCGCAACAGCTGACGTTCGCGCGGCCGATCGAGCGAGAGACCGGGGCTCAACAAAGCGCTGACCGCCGCGGTGATAGCCGCAATCGGGGCGCGTACCTCGTGTGAGACAGCGGTCAATATTGCACTTTGCAGCCGCTCCGACTCATCAAGGGACCGAAGCCGGCGCATTTTCTGCTCAAGGAGACTGCGTTCGATAGCCAGGGCGGATTGCCCAACAAATCCTGCCAGAAGCTCACGCTGGGAGGCGGACAACCAGCCATCCGGTCTCGATTCCAGCCCAAGCACGCCGATGGTTTGTTCCCTCGCCATGAGCGGCAGGTAACGAGCTAGTGCATCCGACAATGTTGCGGTTTGAGCGCCCGCCTCGCAGCCATGTTGCCAACACCAAGTGGCCGCTTCCAGTTCTTTGTCGGTCCAAAGAAACTCCGGCGTTCGAAAACGTACCACCAATCCGTGGTCCGCTGGCAGTAGAAGGACGAAACCGCAGTGGAAATTTGTTTCCAGGTGATGGCCGACGACCTCCATAATCTGTTGCAGGTCGCCCGCCAGCGTCAGCGAACGGCTGAAAGCCGCAAGGGCTACCAACTTCCCGTTGGTCAAGACATTTTGGATGGCCAGTGCAGCGATCTGCGCCGCAGCCACACAGTTCTTCAAGTCTTGCTGGGTGAAATTCTTGCTGGACTGCTTATTGTAGATCTCAAAGAAACCGATGACTTCCTTCTCGTTATCTATTATCGGA
>DATDLS010000034.1:0-39610 GCA_036519195.1 Occallatibacter sp.
CTCCGACTCCGTCTTGATTGTCTCCCACCATGCCTTGGGAAAAAGGATCCGCCAATATGCCAGCGGAATCGACTTGATCGGCGCTGAAGCGGCATACGGCAGAGCCTTCTTGAGCGCGCGCATGGCCCGATACGTCTCGCCGTAGGAAGCATAGATCTGCGCTTCGGCCAGTGCGCTCCAAGAAGAGGAATCAGGATCGGCAGCAATCTCAGCGGCGATGTAATCATTCAGCCCGGCATTGGCCAGCAGCCGCGCCTTGGCCAGATGCGGGCTGTCCTCCGGAAACGTATCCACGAGCACAGGCACCACCGGCGCCTGCAGCCGATCCAGTTGGGGTTCGTCGACGGGCACAGACTGGCCCAGGCTGGTCAGCCGTTGCCGCGCCAACTGCGCGTAGTAGTAGTGCTGATAAGCCCGCACCAGAGCGCGATAGTTACTGGCTGCGTTGGCCGGCTTGTGGTCCTCGGTCTCGTAAAGCCGCGCCCGCCAGTAAAGCGCAGACACCGTCTCCTTGGCCGCCGGATAGAGCTTGATCTGCTCGTCGAACATCCGCTCGGCATCAGCATTGAGCCCCTGCCGGTAGCTCAGCCAGCCGGCGCGCCAGTGCGCATACGCGGCACTCGGGTTGTCAGGAAAATGTGCAGCCAGGGAACTGAAGTACTTCACCGCCATCGGATAGTCGCGGCGCAGCATGTACATGTTGCCGCTGGAAAGCAGCGCCTCGGCCAGCCATTGGCTCTTGGGAAAATTCGCTTCCATCAGGGCAACAATGCGCTGCTGATCTTCTCCGTCGTCGCGATTCCGCGCCAGTTCCATCAGCAGGTAAAGCCGCCGCGCCCCGTGCTCATCCGGAGTATCGGCCAGCCCTTGCACCTCAGCCGGCGTCAGCCGCTTCAACTTCAACTCGCAAGCCGCCGCATCAATCGCAAAATCGTTCCGTGCCGCCGCATCGAGGCCTGAGCGTCGCTTGAGCGCTTCAAACTGCTCCAGTGCTTCCCCATAGCGCCCCGCGTTGTAATATGCATCGCCCAGGCTGTGCAGCTCGGCCACTGTCAACGCCGACTCGGCCGCCATCGCTGTCAGCTTGGCGCGTGCCGTCGAGGCATCCTGCGTCAGCGGATGGCTCAGCAACAGCTTTCGGTAGAATTGCTCGGCCTGGTCCGGCTGCCCCAGCGCCGCCGCCACCAGTCCCTGCGCCAGCTGATATCCGGCGCGGTTGGCATCCTCCGGCGCGGCCGCCAGCACCCTGTCGGCCGCGGCCGGGTTGTTCAAAGTCAGCAGCACATTGGCATCAAGTTCCGGGACCTGGGGAATAAAGATGCTGTCCGGATAGCGCTCCGCGTACCCATGCAGCAGTGCTTCGGCGGCCGTTTCGTTGCCCGCCTCATGATCGGCCTGCGCGCCCAGAAAATCCGCGTAGTCTGCCAGCTCCTGTCCAGCCTGTTTCGACTGCCGGAAACCCTCTGCCGCATCCTGAAACCGCCGGTCGGCAAGATAGGCGTGCCCCAGCGCCAGGTAAGCCGCAGAGGCCGCCTCGCCGCTATGGCTGTGCGCGTAATTGGCTACCCCCCCGTAAGCCGCCGGCGTACGCAGCAAAGCCAGCTGCTGCGCCATCGGCCGCAGCTCGGTCGACGCCACAAACGCCTGCTTGATGCGCGCCGTGCGCGCCGCCCGCGCCGCGTGCCCGGGTCGCGTCGCGTGCCGCGAGCGCGCACTTGATTTCTTCGCCGGAGACGTCTTGGAGCTCTTCTTGTGCGTCGTTGTCCCGGCGCCGCTGGCGGGCTTTGCCGTGTCCGCCGAGTTTTGCGCCGTCAGCGGAGACACTGCCATCAAAATGGCCAACACGCCCGAGGCCCAGCGCGCCGGACGCTCCGTGAAATTGGGGGATTTTACGACCCTCATGTCTCCACTTTATGCCGGTTTTGCCTTGCGTACCATGCCAAATCGCAAACCGGGCCGCAAGCTGCACCACAGTCGGAACGCCAATCCCGTTCCCGCGCACTCGCCTGGGCCTCAATCTGTTAGAAATGAATCCATCTTCTTTCCCTGGGAGACTCCACCATGCAGAGCGCATCGCACAGCAGCTGTCTTGCCATCACCTCGTCTCTCAGCCTGTTGCTGACCCTCTCGGCCGGTGCCCAGCAGAGGAGTTCGCCGCTCGCGCCCTACATTCAGGAAAGCGGCCCCGTCCTCGTCCTTGACCACGTACGCCTCATCGATGGCACCGGTTCGGCAGCGCAACAAGACATGCGCATCGACATCGCCAACGGAAAGATCATCGCCGTCGCCCCCGCCGCCGCGCACGCCGTCTATCCGCCCAACGTCAAAGTCCTCGATCTGACCGGCAAAACCCTCATCCCCGGCCTGGTCGGAATGCATGAGCATCTGTTCTACCCGCTCCCGCAGCGCCCTGCCGGCGGCCTCGCCCTTTACGGCGAAATGGCCGACAGCGCTCCGCGCCTCTATCTGGCCGGCGGCGTCACCACCGCCCGCACCGGCGGCAGCCTGGAACCCTACACCGACCTTGAGCTGAAGAGATCCATTGACGCCGGCCAGACCCCCGGTCCAAAACTCGACGTCACCGGACCCTACCTCGAAGGCCCGGGCACCTTTGCCATTCAGATGCATCAGCTTGAGGACCCCGCCGACGCCGGCCGCACCGTCGACTACTGGATCGCCGAGGGCGTCACCTCCTTCAAGGCCTACAACTTCCTCACCGCCGACGAGCTCAAAACGGCCATCGAGCACGCCCACGCCCACGGCCTCAAAGTCACCGGACACCTGTGCTCCATCGGATTTACCCAGGCCGCCGATCTCGGCATCGACAATCTCGAGCACGGCCTCCTCGTTGACACTGAATTCTTCCCCGGCAAAATGCCGGACCAGTGCCCTCCCCAGCGCGAGACCCAGGCCTACATGGACAAGACCCTCGACATCGAAGGCCCCCAAGTCCGCGCCTTGATCCGCGATCTCGTCGCTCATCACGTAGCCATCACCTCCACTCTGGCCATCTTTGAGACCTTCGGTCCCAATCGTCCCCCGATGGATCGGGAAGAGGCCGCTCTCCAGACGCTGTCGCCCCAGGCCGCCAGGGAATTCCTGACCACCCGCGCCAGGCTCGCTCAACGGCCCTCCGGCGACACCCTGCTCAAAAAAGAGATGCTCTTCGAGCGCGAGTTCGCCGCGGCCGGCGGCCTGCTGATGGCCGGCTGCGACCCAACCGGCTATGGAGGTGTCGTGCCCGGCTTCGGCGACCAGCGCAACATCGAGCTTCTGGTCGAAGCCGGCTTCTCTCCGGTAGAAGCGATTCGCATCGCCACGCTCAACGGCGCCACCTTCATGGGCAAAGAGGCCGGTATCGGCTCGATCGCTGTCGGCAAATCCGCCGACCTGGTCGTGCTGGCCGGCAACCCCGTCGAAAAAATCGAAGACATCGAAAACGTCGACTTGGTCTTCAAGGACGGCATTGGCTACAACCCAGCCAAGCTCATCGAATCCGCAACCGGCATTGTCGGAGTCCGCTGAACACCCAGGGACCCCGGCTTCTGACCAGGCCCCAGGCCAACCCACACATCCAGCGCACTTTGCTTCTCTCCCCCCGCACTCGGCCCCCTCCCGGAAGTTTCGCTCCGGGAAGCTTGGCTTCCCGCGCCCCCATCCGGTAAACTGGGAACTACCGTCACCATTGCCTGACCCCCATTGGCCCCGGCATTTGAACCCCCAACGATTTCTCGAAACTAACCACCATGGCCACCATCCAACCTATTGCAGGTGAACTCGAGCCGCCCCATCCCGACGTTGCCCTCGTAGAGCGGGTGCGCGACGGGGACGTATTGGCCTACGACACGTTGGTCCGCAAGTACGAGCGACAGGTCTTCCGTATTGCGCAGCACATTACGCAAAATCGCGAAGACGCTGAAGACGTTATGCAGGACGCGTTTCTGAAAGCCTACGAGAAGCTCGATCAGTTCCAGGGGAATTCAAAGTTTTACACATGGTTGGTTCGCATTGCAGTCAACGAAAGCCTGATGCGTCTGCGCAAGCGCCGCACCGGCAAGATGGTCTCTATCGACGAGGACATCGAAACCGAGGAGGGCAGCGTCCCTCGCGACCTGGCCGACTGGGCACCCGACCCCGAGCAAAACTATACCCAGTCCGAGTTGCACGACATTCTCGAGAAAACGATCAAGGGACTCCCACCCGGCTTCAAGGTGGTATTCGAGTTGCGCGACGTGCAAGGGCTCTCCACCGAGGATACGGCCGAAGCCCTTGGCCTCAGCGTCCCTGCCGTGAAATCGCGGCTCCTGCGGGCACGGCTGCAACTGCGCGAACGGCTCAGCCGTTATTTCCGCCGGAAGAAGGGAGTTGAGAAATGACGTGCACTGAATTTCTCGCTCTGCTCGATGACCTGATCGACGACGAGGTAACTTCGGAAACCCGCACCGAACTGCAGACTCATCTGCGCGGCTGCGATCACTGCGAGGTCACCCTTTCCACCACCCGCAAAACCATCGAGATCTACCGCTCGCATGAGCTCTACGACCTTCCCCCCAGCCTCCGCGAGCGCCTCCACTCCGCCATCATGGCACGCTGCAAAAAAGGCTGCTGAAGGAGTCGTTTTCCTGCTTGGTCGTCTCATTTTTTACCTGAACTATGTTTGCCGACATCGCCGTCCTGCATGGATCCCTTGCTCCCAGCGCGGTGCCGGAGAGAAAACAGTCCAAGCCCGGCGCATTGTGCGCGCAGCAGGTCCGAGGCCATGAGACGGGGTTCCGAGTGGCTGGCTCGATCGCAGCCAGGTCGGGAACGCCGCTCCGAAGGGTCGCTCAAAGCCGATTCGTTCGATGCCACGATTGCACGGGTTTCGGGGCCGGGCTGCGGCGCACCTTTCAGCCCGCGATGGGGGTAGTTCGGGGCCGGGGTTCTAGGCCTGGGTTCGGATCTTCTGGATCGTAGAACAAATGGATGCGAATGGGTAAGAATGGGGATAGATCGCCCATGCACGAGATGAAGGACCTCACGAACAGCCCGGAAATTGTTAAGCTCAGCGCTGATGTTCATCAGCGTCACGTCCTGTTTCTTTAGCTGCCTCAAAACGTCTGCTCCTCCCGAACCTGTCAAGAGCTTTCTCGCGGGTTTTCCAGCACGCAAGGTTACAGCCTATTTAACCGCCCCGCCTTCGCTCCAATCCTCCACCGGCCCCAGCTTCAAATCCTTCAACCCGCTCTCGATCTTCGTCTTGTCTCCCACGGCAATTACCAGCAGGTTCTCCGGGTGGATGTACTTGGCAGCCGCGGCCTGCGCATCGGCAGAGGTGACGCCTTCCACCGCTTCCGGCAGCTTGGCGTAGTAGTCCAGCGGCAGATGGAACGTCCATAGATCCGCCAGTTGTCCATTCACGCTGGCCGCGCTCTCAAAATTCCCCGGCAGCGAGCGCACAATCGAGTCCTTGGCCAGCCGCAGTTCCGCCTCGGTCAGCGGCCTGGTGTGGATCCCATCCAGTTCCTTGAACAGCTGCTCGGCCGCCGGCGCCGTCACGTCCGACCGTACCTGCGCGCCCGCAATGAATGGCCCCGTCCCGCGATAGAACCGGAACAACGAGAACGCCCCGTACGTGTACCCATGCTCTTCGCGCAGGTTCATATTGATGCGCGAGGAGAACAGCCCGCCCAGCATGGTGTTCATCACCATTGCCGCCGGGTAATCCGGCGAACTGCGCGGCAGCCCCACGCCAAACGCCAGCAGCGCCGTCTGCGGCGACCCCGGCTTGTCCACCACCAGCACCTTCCGCTCCGGCGGTGTCGGCGCCTGCGGCAGGGTGGCCGGCGCAGCGTTCGAGCTCCACTTGCCCAGCGTCGCTTCCGCCAGTCGGCGCGCTTCAGCCAGCGTGACGTCGCCGGTCATCTCCAGCAGGCTGGTCTTGGGCCCGAAATGCGCAGCATGAAAAGCCTCAATCTCCTCCCGCGTAATCGCATGCAGGGACGCCGAGGTCCCCAGCGCGTCATACCCATAAGGATTATCCGCTCCGAACAGGTTCAGTTCGCCCGCCCGCAACCCCAGCTGCACCGGGTTATCGTGCTGCTGCAGCAGCGAAGTCAGCCGGTTCGCCCGGATCCGATCTAAATCCGTTTTCGGAAACGCCGGGTGCTCCATCGCGTCCGCCAGCAGCTCCAGTCCCGGTCCCACGTGCTTTGACAGGAGTGAAATCCCCAGCTCCACCGTATCCGTATTGCTGGACGAATGAATATCGGTGCCGAGCAGCGAAGCCTGGTTGGCCATCTCTTCTGACGACCGCTTGGCCGTGCCCTCGGTCAGCAGCGAAGCCGTAATCCCCGCCAGTCCCGGCCGGTCCGGCGGATTCGCTGCCCCTCCGGCCAGCGTCATCAGCTCGACGGAAACAATCGGCAGCTCATGCCGCTCAACCAAGTAAACAGTCAGGCCATTGTCCAGCGTAAAGACCGTCGGCTTGGGCAGCACCAGCGGCCGCTCTGGCCCCGGCTTGGGCGGTGTCGACCGCCACGCCTCTGCCGAGTCAAACTCCGCCGTATGCTCCGGCGTAATCTTCACATTGGCGTCGGTCTGTTCCGGGCTCCGCGGCACATCGTCCAGCACCTTCTTGCCCGGCACACCGAACACCACAACCCGCTGATCCTTGCCCAGCGTGGCCTTGGCAAACTGCTTCACACTGCCCGGCGTCACCAGGTCGTAGCGCGCCAGGTCCTTGGGCAGATACCCCGGGTCACCGGTGTACTGGTTGTAGTAATTCAGCTGGTCCGCCACGCCGCCAAACCCTCCCAGCCGCTGCAATCCACTGATCAGCTCGGTCTCCACCTTGTTGCGCGACCACTCCACTTCTTCCGCAGTCGGCCCCTTGGCGGAAAACTCATCAATCATCTTTTCCGCCTCGACTTCCAGCTTCTCCGGCGTCACGCCCGGCCTGGCAATCAACTGGCACTCGAACGTCGAAGCCAGCGACTCCGAATCGTCATAGCAGGTCACCGATTGTGCAATCTGCTGCTTGTACACCAGCTCGCGATACATTCGGCTGCTTTTTCCCGATCCCAGCACTCGCGCCGCAACGTCGGCATCTGCATCTCCCGGCGCAAAGGCCGGCGCGGAAAGCCAGGCCAGAATCACCTTGGGCAGCTCGACCGTATCGGTCACCGTCCGGCGACGCTCGGCCGTGATCTGCGGCGTCACTACGGGTGTCAGCTTCACCACCGGCCCTTCGGGCAGTGGCCCGAAATACTTCTCCAGCAGCGGCTTGATCGTCGTCCTATCGTAGTCGCCGGCAATCGCGATCGTCGCATTGTTGGGTGCGTAATACTGGGTAAAAAACTGGCGCACATCGTTCAGCCGCGCCGCTTCCACATCCGCATGCGAACCAATCACGTCCGCATAGTAGGGATGCTCTTTGGGAAACAACAGGTGATAGACCTCTTCGTCCACAATCCCGTAAGGCCTTCCCTCCCCCTGCCGCTTCTCATTGCGCACCACGTCGCGCTGGTTAGCCAGCTTGGCGCGGTCCAGCGTGTCCAGCAAAAATCCCATCCGGTCGCTCTCCAGCCACAACGCCGTCTCCAGCTGGTTGGCCGGCACCGTCTCAAAATAATTCGTCCGGTCAAACGACGTCGTCCCATTGATATCCGTCGCCCCGGCCGCTTCCAGGTACTTGAAGTGCGCCTTTTCGCCCACGTGCTTTGAGCCCTCGAACATCATGTGCTCAAACAGGTGCGCAAAACCTGTCCGGCCCGCGCGCTCCTTCACCGGCCCAACGTGGTACCAGATGTCCACGGAAACAATCGGCAGCTTGTGGTCCTCGTGGAGCAACACTTCCAGCCCGTTGCCGAGTTTGTACTTCTCATAGCGAATCTCCGGCGCATGAGTCGACTGCCCGGCCGCAGCGGCCCGCAACGGATGCCCGGCCGGCAGAGCCAGGCCAGCCGGAATCGAGAGCGAAAGTGCAAGGAGCGGAACTAGACTGCAAACAAGTTTCATGGTTCTTGAATCTCCTAAAATATCGGGTCCGGAAGGGGCCGGGTCGATCCCGCGAAATCGGCAAAAACTGGAGGGAGGATCGTCGCCCCAAGAATAACCCGCCCCGCCCCCATGCTGGCAACGATTTCCGGGTTCCCATGGCCGCCTTTCGAGCGCCCCACCAGCGGCGCGAATCGCACCTTGAGCCTCGACAGCAGGAGCCCAGGCAAAGCGCCCCAAGCGATTTCACTGCCGCGGCTCAGGCTGCAGCCCATCGCCCCCGTACCACTTCCGTCGAGCTTCGCCCAACAACTTTCAGGCGTAAGCTGGGTTCAAGGAGGGGTAAAGCTCCGCCGACCGGCCGGCATCCGGCACTCGTAAAGCACCTGGCGTTTTCACGACACAAAAGAGGCCGCCGGCCAAAGGAGACATCGCATGGAACGACTCAGAGCCTCGCTCGCCGTCCTTTTGTGCGCTCAGCTCGGGGTCTCCTCGGTCCCAGCGGGCGCCCTATCGGCCCCCTCCGTGCGGTCCACCACCGACGGCGGCCGGCCCAATCAATCCGGCGAACTCCACGGCGACGACCGCATCCTCCAGGCCCTCAATCGCTTCACCTTCGGCCCCCGACCAGGCGATCTGGAAGCCGTCCGCGTGCTCGGCCTGGAAAAGTGGTTCGCCCGGCAGCTGCGCCCCGAGACCATCGACAACTCCGCCCTCGAAGTGCGTCTCGCCCAGTTCCCCGCCATGCAGTGGAATACTCAGCAACTGCTCGTCCGGCTGCCCAGCAACGCCATGATCCGCCAGGCCGCCGACGGCAAGGTGCCCATCCCCAACGAAGGCCTCCTGCGCGCCGTCTATGTCGATGAGATCTCCCGCTATCAGAATCGCCAGCAGAAAAAGGAACTGGAGAAGCTCGAAACCGCTCAGGGCGCCAATGCCTCGATGAACAATCCTGCACGGTCCGCGACGGCGAGCAACAACCCGGGCAGATCCCAGGAATCGCCACGCCCGAGCGCTGCGTCGGTCGAAGCCGGCCAAGGGATGAGCCCTGCGGGCGGCGTCGTTCCCACCCTCACCGCTCCAGTCCAGCCCGTGTTCACCCAAGCCCAGATCACGCGCATCCTCACTCTGGCACCCGACGAGCGCGTTGCCCGCCTCGCGGCCCTCGAGCAACCGGAGTTCGATAGCTTCCGCAAATCCCTGAAGGGCTCGGAGCGAAACACCCTCAACGCCGGCCTTACTCCCGCGCAAAAGGAAACCGTCGCCGCTCTGGAAAGCCCGCAGCGCCTTGTCAACGACGAGTTAGTCGCCCAGCGCCTCACGCGCGATATCTATTCGAACGCCCAGTTACAGGAAGTCATGACCGACTTCTGGCTCAACCATTTCAACGTCTATCTACATAAGAACGATGAAACTCCCTACTATCTGGTCAGTTATGAGCGCGACGTCATTCGCCCTCGCGCTCTGGGCAAATTCGAGGATCTGCTCAAAGCCACGGCACAGTCGCCCGCCATGCTTCTCTATCTCGATAACTCCGCCAGCATGGGCCCTGACTCGCCCGCTGCGGAAAAGGCAAGGCTGGCCGCCGCCCGAAGACCCAACGCGCAAAAAGCCGCGCCCCAGGGCCTCAATGAAAACTACGCTCGCGAGTTGATGGAACTCCATACCCTCGGCGTCAATGGCGGCTACACCCAGGCCGACGTAACCCAGGTCGCCCGTGTGCTCACCGGCTGGACTGTCGACAAACCACAGCGCGGGGGCGGCTTCAAGTTCGACGACAGTCGCCACCAGCCCGGAACCAAGAAAGTCCTCGGCAAAAAAATCAAGGACCACGGCCAGCAGGAAGGCGAGCAACTTCTGCACCTGTTAGCCACGCGCCCGGCAACCGCCAGGTTCCTCTCCCGCAAGCTGGCCATCCGCTTCGTCGGCGACGACCCTGCTGAAACGCTCGTCGATCGCATGGCCAAGACCTATCTCAAGTCCGACGGGGACATCTCCGCGGTCCTCAAGACCCTGTTTCACTCGCCCGAGTTGTGGGCTCCGGATTCCTATCGCGCCAAAGTGAAAACACCGCTCGAGTACGTCGTCTCCGCCGCCCGCGCCAGCAATGCTGAGATTGACAATCTGCAGCCTCTGGCCAAAGCCCTCAGCGATATGGGCATGCCAGTCTACGGTGCCGTCCCACCGACCGGCTACAAGTGGGACGCTTCCGATTGGGTCTCGACCGGCGCACTCGTCAACCGCATGAACTTCGCCCTCGCTCTGGCCGCCAACAAACTCCCCGGCATTGCCATCACCTGGTCGCCGCAAACCGAGCCGCTGGTGGCCGGCATCGACGATGGCTCCGTACCCAGCGGCCCCGTCCAGAGCCGGTCGGCCGGCTACATTCCCGGCCCATTGCCCAGCCCGGATCGCGAAGAGCAGCGTCTTGAAGCCTCGCTCGTCGACGGCGGACTCAGCGCCGGCACGCGCGCCGCGGTTCTCGACCAGTTCAACCAGCAAAGCCGGACACAGAGTCAGCAAACTCCATTGCCAGCCAGACCCACGCCTGCCCCGGCCAAACCCATGAACCCCACACAGGCTGCGGCGGCGCTTGAAAAGCAGGACCAGTTATTGGCCGGGCTGTTGCTCGGTTCGCCGGAGTTTCAACGCCGGTAAGAGCACGTTGACCACCGATTCGAGGTGAAGGATGCAGACCAATCGTAGATTCTTCCTGCGTAACGGCGCCCTTGCCATCGCCAGCACCGCCGCCATCCCCAGCTTCCTGGTCCGCAGCGTCCTGGCTGAAACCGCAGCCACCGCCGGCCGCCGCCTCGTCGTCATCTTTCAACGTGGCGCCGCCGACGGCCTCAACGTCGTTGTTCCCTATCGCGAACGGAACTACTACGAGCTGCGCCCCGGCATCGCCATTGCGCAAAACCAGGTCCTTGATCTTGACGGTTTCTTCGGCCTGCACCCATCCCTGGCGCCCTTCAAGCCGCTCTACGACCAGGGCCATCTCGCCATTGTCCACGCCGCCGGCTCGCCCAATATGTCCCGCTCCCACTTCGATGCCCAGGACTTCATGGAGTCCGGAACGCCCGGCTTCAAAGGCACTGAGGATGGCTGGCTCAACCGCGCCCTTCAGGAGGAAGACCTCGGTCATCGCCGCGAGCACACCGCCTTTCGCGCCCTCGCGCTCGGCTCCCAGGTCCCACGCACCCTCTCCGGCAAAGTTCCCGCCATCGCTCTGGCCAGTGTGAACAGCTTCGCTGTTGGCGGCCATGGCCCTGCGCCTTCAGCGGCCGCCAACGCCTTCCAGGCCATGTACGGCCAAACGAGCGACAGCATCTTCCACGCGACCGGCGAAGAAACATTTGCGGCCGTCAAGATGCTGCACGACGCCAACCCCATGCAATACAAGCCCGCACCCGGCATCGAATATCCCAACAATGAATTCGGCAACAACATGAAGCAGATCGCGCAGTTGCTCAAATCCAACCTCGGCGTCGAAGCCGCCTTCACCGACGTAGGCGGCTGGGACACCCATCAGAATCAGGGCGGCGTCAACGGCCAGCTCGCCGATCGGCTGCGCGAATTCTCCTCCGCCATCGCCGCCTTCTGGCACGACATGGGTGACGAGGCTGAAAACATCACCCTTGTCACCATGTCCGAGTTCGGCCGCACCGCGCGTCAAAACGGCACCGGCGGCACTGACCACGGCCACGCCAACGCCATGTTCGTTCTCGGCGGCCAGGTCAAAGGCGGCAAGGTCTACGGCCGCTGGCCCGGCCTGGCCAACGAGCAGCTCAATGAAGGCCGCGATCTGGCCGTCACCACCGACTTCCGTCAGGTGCTCGGCGAAGCCGTGACCCAATCGATCGGCGTCCGCAACCTCAACTTGGTCTTCCCCGGCGCCCAACTCCGCCAGGAGGGCTTCCTGCGCATTCTCTAGCACGAGCAACTATGCCCCACCTATGCCGATCCGCGCTTTTTGCCCATCGGTTACGGTGGGATAGAACGGTCAGACTTGTTGCCCTTAGAAGCCTTCATCGCCAGCTCAATGAGAGGACGTTCCCAGCTTGCGACCGCATCATCGCAATTATTTCGTCCCATCCACCCTCATCAACCTGGCGCACGAGTCCTTGACGGATGCTCCTATTCTGCGCGCAACGCCTCGGTCGGATTCACCGAGGCCGCCCGGCGCGCCGGAAAATAACTGGCCAGCAACGCCGACCCAGCCAGCAGCAGCGCGACCGCAGTCAGAGTTTTTAGATCCCACGCCTGCACGCCAAACAGCAGCGTGCTCATCAGCCGCGCCGCGCCCACCGCGCTCGCCAACCCCAGCACGATGCCTGCCGCAATCAAGCGCGCTGCCTCGCCAAGCACCAGCGAATACACCGAACTGCGCTGCGCTCCGAGCGCCATCCGCACGCCAATCTCCCGCGTCCGCTGGCTCACCGAGTAGGCAATTACCCCGTACAGGCCCACTACGCCCAGCAGCAGCGCTAGCGCGGCGAAGCCGCCCACAAGCCATGCCGTCGAGCGATGGATATAGGCAGTGTAGGAGTCGTTGATGCGTTCATCCAGGCTCGTGCCTTCCTCAACGCCGGCCAACAGGCTCACGCCATGCACGGTCGACCCCAGGAGCGGCAGAATCGACGCCGGATCCTGCTTGGTGCGGACCATCAGCGAGAAGTCTGTGTCCGTACTCTGCTCGAATGCGGTGTATTCCGCGGGCCAGTGCGGATCGTCCAAGCCTTCGTCCTTGAAATCGGCCACCACGCCCACAATCCGCCGCAGCGTCTTCGGCGTCAGCACCGTGTCACCCACGATTTTGCCGATCGGATCTTCGCCCGGAAAATACTTGCGCGCAAACGCCTCATTCACAACGATCACCAGCGGCTTGGTTCCATCTTCGCCGTCGGTGAAGAAACGACCGCTTACCAACCTGGTTTGAATGGTCGTAAAGAATCCCGCCGTCACGTCGCGCGAATTCACCTCGTTGTGCACGCCGTTGTAGGGTTTGCCCACAAACCGCACCCAGTCCGTATTGCAGTTGCAGCTCACTGGCGGCAGACTGGTCAGCGCGGCGGATTCAACACCGGGTAGATTCTTCACGCGCTCAAGCAACTGGCGCTCGAATCCGACCACCTGCTCATCCTTGCTGAACGCCCTCTCCGGCAGCCCCACGTGGATGATGGCCAGGTGCTCGGCAGCAAAGCCCAGATCGACATGCAGAAGCCCGTACAGGCTTCGCCCCAGAAGTCCGGCGCCGGTCAGCAGTACCACCGCCGTAGCCAGTTCAATCACCACCAGGTTGGCTCCCAAGCGCCGCCACAGGGTGCCGGCCGATCCGCGCGAGCCTTCCGCCAGCCCTTCGCTCATTTTGGACAAGGAGAGATTGAGCATCGGCGTCAGCGAGAACAGCATTGCCGCGGTCGCCGCCAGCAGCCCGGCGAACAGCAGCACATGCGCATTCAGTCCGAGGTCACGCAGGTAAGGCATTCCGTTCATTTCTTTGGAAATCATCCCGCTCAGCAGGCGCATTCCGCCAGAGGCCAGCGCCAGGCCCACGGCCGCGCCGGCCACTACCAGAGCCACGCCTTCGGTCGCAAACTGCCGCGCCAGCCGTGCCCGCGAAGCACCGAGCGCGCCGCGCACCGCAAACTCGCGCCGCCTGCTCTCGGACCGCACCAGCAGCAAGCTGGCCACGTTCACGCACGCTATCAGCAGCAGCAGCCCCGCGCCCCCCAGCAGCACCAGGAGAATCGGACGAATCTCGCCCACAATGGCTTCAGACAGGAAGATCACGCTCGCCCCTTGCCCGCGGTTCGAATCCGGATACCTGCGCTCCAATTGCGCGGCAATGGTCTCGATCTGATCCTGCGCGCCGGCCACCGTCGCGCCGTCCTTGAGCCGCGCCAGCGCGCTCAGATCGTGGCAACTGCGCCGCTGGTCGCACTCGCGCATGGGTACCAGCGGTGTCCAAAACTCCGCGTTGTCCTGCGGGGCGAACTGAAACTCCCGCGGCAGTACACCGATCACCGTATACGCCACGCCGCTCAAGGTCACCGCCTTGCCCACAACGTCGGCGCGCCCCCCATATCGCCGTGTCCACGCCCCGTAGCTCAGCATTACCACCGGGGAGGCGCCCGGCAACTCCTCGTTCGGCGCAAAGTCCCGCCCCAGCGCCGGCTTGATGGCGAGAGTGCGAAAGAACTCAGTCCCCACGCGTGCTCCCGTTGCCGGCTCGGTCCCGGAAGGCGTGCTTAAGTAGTAGCCGGCGCCGCCATAAGCCGCCATTGAGCTGAACACGGTATTGGTCCGCTTCCAATCCACATAGTCCGGGTACGAAAGCGGGCCGCCGGAGAAGTTGGCCCCGCGTTCGCGCACGCTCACCAGCCGCCAGGGCTGCCGATAGGGCAAGGGCTTCAACAGCGCCGCATCCACAAACGCAAAGATGGCCACGCTGGCGCCCATGCCCAGAGCCAGAATTACAATCGCAGTCGCTGCAAACCCCGGATTCCGCCGGAACTGTCTGAGCGCAAAACGAAGATCCTCGACCACTGTCTCCAGTTTGAATCCCACGATTTCCTGGCTCCTCTCCTTGATCCGCGTGCTATTGCCGAATCGCCGCATCGCCGCGTAGCGCGCCGCTTCCGGCTCGATGCCGTGCTCGACAAGTTCCATCTCCGTCTGCTCGCGATGAAACGCCATCTCCTCGTCCAGTTCGTTCCGATACCGCTTGCGTCCGAATAGCAGACCGAGCTTGTTGATGAATCGCGTCACGGATCGCACCTCCCTATCAGGGCCGTTTCTATCGCTGAACTCACGCTTGATTGCTTGCCAGTTGCGACGTTTCCCTCGCCTCGAGGTCTTCGTTCCCTTTCCACTCACTCCGCGCGCAGCGCAATCATGGGGCTGGCCTTGGTCGCTCGTCGCGCCGGCAGATAGCAGGCAAGGATCGCGATCGCAATCACTCCCAGCCCTACCGAGACAAAGGTCAGCGGGTCCGACGCGCTCACCTTGTACATCATGCTCGCCAGCACCCGCCCCAGTGCCAGGGCAATCAGGACTCCAATCGCTGCGCCGGCAATCGCCAGCTGCACTGCCTGCACGAGAACCAGCCGCAGAACGTCGCCCGTCGGCGATCCCAGCGCGAGTCGCAGTCCGAACTCCGGAATGCGCTGGCTCACCGAATACGAAATCACCCCATAGGTACCAATCGCCGCCAGAACAATCGCCAGGCCCGCAAACATGCCCACCAGCACAAATGCCAGGCGCGGCGTGGCAATCGACTGGTCGGCAACCTGATCCATCAAGCGAATATTGGCCAGGGCCAGCGTCGGGTCCAGTTGCTTCACCTGGTTGCGCAACTCGTCCACCAGCTGGCGCGGAGCGCCATCGGTCCGCAGCACAATCGTCATGCCTCCTGGCCCACCAAAGCCATTCGGATTCTGCTCGAACGGAAACCAGAACCCGGGCTCCGCGGTTGCACTGTCCGGCCTGTCCTTCACGTCGCCGATCACGCCCACAATCGTCATCCAGTCCTTGTCTTTCGGCGTATCGCTGAACGAGATTCGCCGCCCGACCACTTTGTCACTCCCCCAGTAGCGCTCGGCCATGACGCGATTGATGATCAGCACCGAAGGCGCGTCCGCAGTATCACTGGACGCGAAGAATCTCCCCTCGAACAGCGGGATCCCCAGCGAGCGAAAGTACTCCTCGGAAGCGAAGTGATAGCGAGCATGAAACTCATGGTGCGGCGGAGGTTTCATGCCTTCAATCGTGAACCCGCCAACATTTTCGTCGTACCCGGTCCAGGGCAGATCGCTGCCCACGCCCGCGCTCTCGACGCCGGGCATTGAACGGATCTCGCGCACCAGCCGCTGATAAAAGTGCACAATCGCGGCGTCGGTCAGGTAGGTGCTATGGGGCAGCGCAACCGTAGCCGTAAGTACGTTGTCCTTGCTGAATCCCGGATTGAGGTTGAGCTGATTCAAAAGACTGCGCAGCATCAGCCCGGCGCCAATCAGCAGCACGCACGCCAGGCTCACTTCAGAAACCACCAGTACACTACGCAACCTCTGCTGCCGCGCGCTGCCCGTCGATCCTCTGCCTCCTTCGTACAGTCCGCGTCTGGGATCCAGGCGCGAAGCCTGCAATGCCGGAGCCAGGCCAAACAAAATCCCGGTGAAAATGGAAATAAGCCCCGTGAAGGCAAACACCAGCGCGTTGACGTGAATCTCGTGCGCGCGTGGAAATCCGGCCGGCAGCAGCGTCACCAGCGCCTTCACGCCGAGCTCAGCAAGAACTGCGCCCAACCCTCCGCCCAGCAGAGAAATCAGCAGGCTCTCGGTCAGCAGTTGCCGCATCAAGCGCCGCCGCGGCGCACCGAGAGCCAACCTTACGGCAACCTCGCGCTGCCGCGCCGAGGCCCGCGCCAGCAGCAGGTTGGCCGCATTGGCGCACGCAATCAGCAGCACCATTCCCACCGCGCCCAGCAGCACCAGCAGCATGCTTCTTTGCGCGCCCACTATCTCTCGATAGAGCGGGATCACCAGCATGTGCCACCCTAGGTCTGCCGGATGTTCGCGTCCGAGCTCGGCCATCATCGCGTTCATTTCAGCGTTGGCCTGTGCCGGCTCGACGCCGCTCTTCAAGCGTGCAATGCCTTCGATGTAGTGCGATCCGCGCTGATCGGAGCTGCCCGCAAACTCGAACGGCCACCAAACATCCACGCTCTCCCCGTAGGGCAGCGCATGGTAATCGCTTCCCGGATGCTCGGTGCCTGCCGGCATCACGCCAATCACCGTATAAGGCTGCATGTTCAGCGTGATCTTGCGACCCACAATATCCGGCGCCGCATCGAAGCGCGTCCGCCAGATCCGGTCACTCAAAATCACCTGTTGCCCGTTGCCTGGAATCTCCGCATTCCAATCGAACTCGTGACCAAGCCTCGGCCTCAGGCCGAGCACGCGAAAATATCCGGAGCTAATTCCAATCCCGGCGAGCTCGACCGGCTCCCCCGCACCGGATAATTGCAGGTCGCCGCGCGTAAAAGCGGCCATCGACTCGAATGATTTGTTGCGCGCCCGGAAATCGAGAAAATCAAAGGGATTCAGCGGAAACTTCGGATACTCCGGGCTGGTGAGAAAGAGCCGTACAATCTGCTCCGCCTTCGGATAGGGCAGCGGCTTGAGCAGCACGCCCTCAATCACGCTGAAGATGGCGCTGTTGGCGCCGATGCTCAACGCCAAGGTCAGCGTAATGACTGCCGTAAATCCCGGATTCATCCCCAGCTGCCGTAAAGCGTAGCGCACGTCCTGGACCAGAGACTCGAAGCTGAACCCCACCTCTTCATGGCTCTTTTCTTTCACCCGCGTCGCATTGCCAAACTGCCGCATCGCCGCGTAGCGCGCGGCCTCGGCAGTCATTCCTCTGGCAACCAATTCCCTCTCCGCCTGCTCCTGATGGAAGCGCATCTCCTCTCCCAGTTCATTGCCAAACCGCTTGCGGCCCAACAGCAGGCCAAGCTTTCTAAAGAAGCGGGAGATGGAATTCATCTATGCCTCCTGAGCATCCTGCAATACGCGGCCAATGGCAGTAATCATCTGCTCAAAGTTCGACAACTCAACTCCGAGCTGCTTCCGTCCGGCTGCCGTCAGCGTGTAAAACCGCGCCCGCCGGTTGGTTTCCGTCATCTTCCATTCCGCCTTCACCCACCCCTGCAGCAGCAGCCGCTGCAGCGCCGGATAGAGCGAGCCTTCTTCCACCGTCAACACATCGTCAGAAAGGCGTTTGATTGATAGGGCAATCCCATAGCCGTGCAGCGGCGCACGCTTGAGGGTCTTCAAAATCAGCATGTCGAGGGTTCCGGGCAGCAAGTCGGGTTTCTTGGCCATGCTTATATATAGTTTATCTATGGGTAGGAAGTCAATGACAGATGCCCGGCGCCCAGTCGGCTCTCTTTCAGCTTGTCAGGCAGGCCGGTTCAACCGATTGTCTTGTCTGAGGATAAAAATGGCTGCCGGAAAAATCCCGGCAGCCATGGCTGGCATGAGCCTGAGTCTCAATGTTTGCTGTACATCTCCATCACATCCTTGCGCAGTTGCTCACGGCTCGACTCGCGTGTATAAAACATGTGCCCACCGGGAAATTCATGCACCGCCACCCGTGTCGGATCCCCCATCACCGGGATCTGATCCACCGTCAACACCGATCCCATCAGCGGGCACGACAGGTCATTCCATCCATGCACAATCAGCACCCGCAGCTTGGGATCGGCAGCAACCGCCTCGCGCAAATCCGGAACCGCGCCGCGGCGCAAATCACTGCCCCGATCCCACTGCTGGTTCACATCGTAGGAAAGCGCGTTGTACCGCGCGTCCACTTTCCAGCCCACCACGCGCGTTACAAAATCCACCATCGCGGAAGTCAATGGCGAAATGATGCTGGCCAGGATCGGATCGTTGGCCCGTTGTTCGGGCGAAAACGGAAACGGATCGAAGGAGGTCACATTCGAGTCGTACACCGATCCCAGCTTGCCCTGCTCCCGCCAAACCTCGCGCAGGTATGCGCCCGTCTCCAACCGCCCGCCGGAATACTTCACAAACGACGGGTCAAGCCCGGTCAACTCCGTCACGTGCTGAATCATCTTCTGCTCCGCATCCGGATCGGACCGCCCTTTCAGGAGCGTCGTCGCATACTCCCCGCGGGTATACGCAATCACCTCGGCCATCGCCTCAGGCGTCAGCTTGTTCTCCCGCTCCAGGTGCGCCGCCGTGATCGAAGGCAGCGTCATCATCCACGGTACCGGCGACAGATCACCATTGTCCTCAATTGTCGGATTCAGATACGGCGACACCAGCACCACGCCGTTAAGCGCCACGCCCAGCTGCGATTGCAGGTAGTGCGTGACCCGCGGCCCCCGATACCCGCCATAGCTCTCCCCCACCAGGTACTTCTTCGCGCCCAGCCGGTCGTTTTTCACCAGCCAGTCATAAATAACCCGGGAAAGATATTCGATGTCCGGCGTTGCCGAATAAAAGAGCTTCTTGGCCTCGGCCGCTGGCGCGCTTGCCCGGCTGAATCCGGTTCCAATCGGATCGATAAACACCAGGTCCGTGAAATCCAGCCAGGTCCCCGGATTGTCCTGAAGCACGGTCGGGTCCGAGGGGCTGTCGCCCTCGTTGCCCGCCTTCAAATGCTTGGGCCCAATCGCGCCAAAGTTCAGAAACACGCTCGACGCGCCCGGCCCGCCATTGAGGGCAAACGTCACCGGCCGGTTCTCCCCATCCACCGTATATGCCGTGTATACCACCTGCCCGGCAACCTTGCCCTCGCCATCGCGCACGGGCAGCGCGCCCACCGTCACCGTGTAATGCAACGTCTTGCCGCCCAGTTGAATCGACTGCTCGACGTGCGCATCGGCGGGCAGCGGAGGCAGAGAGCTCTTCTCAGCCGCGCTCTTGTCGGCCGCGGCCTTATCGGCGCCAGCCTGACCGCCGCCGGCCTGCGCCTCTCCGCCAGGTTCCTTCCCCGCCTGCGCAACCAGTGGCGCAGCAATCAATCCAAGACAAAACAGCGTGCACACAGCCGGAGCCGTGCGCCGGAAAGCAGTTTGATTCCCGAAAATCTTCATTTCGATACGATACAGGTTCCCCGCCCGCCTCTGGCAGCCCCCCCGCCGCATGATTTACCCTCAAACACGGCATGAAACTCTCGCACGCGTTTCTCACCTCCACCCTGTCCGCGGCCTCGGCGTCGCTGCTCCTGGCCCCCCTGGTCTTCGCGCCGCTGGCCGTTGCCCAGCAGACCACCCAACCGGCAACCTCAGCGCCCGCGCCGGATCTTCCTGACGCCCCGCAGGCCACCGCTGCTGCCATGATCCATCCCAACGGCCCCAGCGTCGTCATGGACACCTCAATGGGCCGCATCACATGCCAGTTCTATCAGCAGCAGGCGCCCAAAGCCGTTGCCAATTTCATCGCGCTCGCCGAAGGCACCATCGACTGGACCGACCCGACCACCAAGAAGAAGCAGCACCACAAGCGCTATTTCGACGGCACGACCTTTCATCGCGTCATTCCCGGCTTCATGATTCAAGGCGGCGATCCCACCGGCACCGGCATGGGCGATCCAGGCTTCAGCTTTGACGATGAGTTCGATCCCTCCCTCAACTTCGATCAGCCCGGCCGCCTGGCCATGGCCAACTCCGGCCCCAACACCAACGGCAGCCAGTTCTTCATCACAGAACAGCCCTACGACTCGCTCAATCAGCACTACACGCTGTTCGGCCAGTGCGACCCGGCCAGCGTCGCCGTCGTCCAGTCCATCGCCGGCGTGGAGCGCGACGCCAATGACAAGCCGCTCACGCCCGTTGTCCTCAAAACGGTGACCATCGTCCGCGAAGGCCAGCCCATTCCGCCGCTGCCGGCACAGCCGGCCGCAACCGCTGCACCCGCAGTCCACCCATCCACACCCACAGCGCCGCAACGATAGTCAGCGCTCTCAACAGCCAACAGAACCGGCAGCCGATCTCGAATTTGAGACAAGCCATCTGTCCCCAACCCAGGAGTCTCTATGTCGCTTGCACCAGGAGCCTACGCTGTCTTCAACACCACGGAAGGCAAAATCACCGTTCGCCTCTTCGAGGCCGACGCGCCCATCACCGTCAAAAACTTCATCGAACTGGCCGAGGGTTCCAAGGAGTGGACGCATCCGACCACCCACGCCAAGTCCACCAGCAAGCTCTTTGACGGCACCATCTTTCACCGCGTCATTCCTGACTTCATGATCCAGGGCGGCGATCCCACCGGCACCGGTATGGGCGGCCCCGGCTATCGCTTCCAGGACGAAACCAAAGGCTCCGTGCACAAGTTCGACAAGGCCGGCAAGCTAGCCATGGCCAACTCCGGTCCCGGAACCAACGGCTGCCAGTTCTTCATCACCGTGGGCCCCACGCCCTGGCTCACCGGCAACCACACCATCTTCGGCGACTTAGTCGAAGGCCAGGACGTGGTCACCAAAATCTCCCTCGTTCCCCGCAACGGCCAGGATAAGCCCCACAAACCCGTCGTCCTCGAATCCGTCACCATCGAGCGCATCGCATAAATTTGGCTCAGACGGGAACGGACAGCGCCCCCAGCCCGCTCGGCCGGGGGTTTGCTGTTTCAGGCCCCGTTGCATCAGGACCGCCGGTTTTGAGCAGACCATGGTTTGAACCCACCCACTTTGGGGGCCCGAATAGTATCATTCCTCATCGGAACGAGTGGGATGTTCTCAACCAGCTTCTGAGGGAAACTTGCTTGTTTCCGCGACGTATCTGGCCCCTGAGGGAAAATCCTCCGCACCTGCACCCGCTCCTGGTCTTGGGGTTTCCGGTTGTGGCAAAACAAAATTGGAGTCCTAGCGAATGATCGCTCTCATCGCCTTGCGCCGCGCGGCCCTCGCCGCCTCTCTCTGTTTGACCGCCTCCACTCCCACAGTGCTTTCGGCCGCCGACGCCCCCGCACTCCATCGCGGCTACTACTCTGATCCCGCGCTCCACGCTGACACCATCGTCTTCACCTCGGAGGGCGACCTGTGGTCCGTCGGCATTCATGGCGGGCCGGCCCGCCGCCTCACCACCGGCTCCGGCACGGAAAGCAAAGCGCGCATCTCGCTCGACGGCAAAACCGTCGCCTTCGCCGCCAACTACGAAGGTCCCAGCGAGGTCTACACCATCCCTATCGAGGGCGGCTTGCCACTGCGCCGCACCTGGGATGGCAACTCCCAGCCGGAAGCCTGGGCGCCCGATGGTCGTCTGCTCGTCGCCACCGATCGCTATTCCACGCTTCCCGGTGCGCAACTGGTCCTCATCGACGATCACGGCGCGCGCGACATCGTTCCTCTCGCGCAAGCCGCCGAGGCAACCTACTCCTCGGACGGCCATACTATGTTTTTCACACGCTGGTTTCGCCAAGCGAGTGAAACCAAGCGCTATAAAGGTGGATGGGCCGAGAACATCTGGAGCTTCGACGGCAACAATGAAGCGGTTCCGCTCACCGGCGACTTCACCGGCACCTCCGCCAACCCCATGTTCTGGAACGGTCGCGTCTATTTCCTCTCCGATCGCGACGGCGTCATGAATGTCTACTCGATGAACCCCGAAGGCCACGACGTCAAACAAGAAAGTCATCAGCACACCTTTGACATCCGATCCGCCTCGCTCTTTGATGGCCATATCGTCTACGCCTGTGGTTCCGATCTCTGGCTGCTGGACATCGCCAGCGGCCAGGACGAACTCATCCCCATCACGCTGGTCTCAGACTTTGACCAGATGCGCGAGCACTGGGTCAAGAAGCCGCGCGACTACCTGACCGCCATCCACATCTCGCCCGATGGATCGAGCGCTGTCATCACGGCGCGCGGCGAAGTGTTCACGCTTCCCGTTG
This sequence comes from Occallatibacter sp., assembly GCA_036519195.1. Taxonomy (GTDB): domain Bacteria; phylum Acidobacteriota; class Terriglobia; order Terriglobales; family Acidobacteriaceae; genus Telmatobacter. Next base: position 22,398 of record DATDLS010000034.1, read on the forward strand.
GCCCCGGCCGCATCGTCAAAGTAGCAGCCAACTCCGCGGTTCGCTATCGTGAGGCCCGCTTCCTGCCCGATGGCAAAAGCATCGTTGCGCTGTCGACCGAATCCGGCGAAACCGAATTCTGGAAATTTCCCGCCAACGGCGTCGGCGCATCCGAGCAGTGGACGCACGGCGACCGAGTCCTCCGCTGGGAAGGCGTACCTTCGCCCGACGGCAACCTGCTGGCCCATCGCGACAAGGATCAGCAGCTTTGGATTTACAACATCAAAACCAAGCAAGACAAGCGCATCGCCCAATCGATGAATGGCGACTTCTCTGACCTCGCCTGGTCGGGCGACAGCCGCTGGCTTGCCTACACCGAGTCGGCCGACAATCAGTTTCAACAGGTCAGGATTCTCAACATCGAATCCGGCCTCATCCAGACCATCACCTCGGACCGCTACAACAGCTTCAACCCCGCCTGGAGCACAGACGGCAAGTGGCTCTACTACCTCTCCGATCGCAACATCAAATCCACAATCGGCGGCCCCTGGGGCCCCCGTCAGCCCGAGCCGCACTTTGATCGCACCGTGAAGGTCTACGAGCTTGCTCTGGTCCCCGGCCAGCGTTCCCCCTTCCTCGCAGCCGACGAGTTGCATCCTGAAAATGCCGAGAAGAAAGCCGAAGACAAAAAGGCCGACGAGAAGGAAAAGAGCAAAGACGAGAAGGCCAAACCCGGCGACAATAAGCCGGCAGATGCGGACAAAGCCGACGATCAAACAGATGCAGGGAAAAAAGGCACAGACAAAACAGTCGAAAAGAAAGACGACGACAAGAAGCCTGCCGAAGTGAAGATCGACTTCACTGATCTTGCCGCGCGCCTCTCTGAAGTCCCTGCGCCTCCGGGCAACTATGGCAGCCTGCAGGCCGCGGACAAGCGCCTCTGCTGGCTCGGCGCCAGTGACGATCAAGCTGAGCACGTCAGCCTGCAATGCCTCGACGTCGCCAACAAGGGCGATGAAGTGGACACCGTAGCGCCTGAAATCAAAGGCTACGAAATCTCGCTCGATCGTAAGAAGATGCTCATCGCCAAGGGCGACGATTTCTACATCTTCGACTCCGACTTAAAGAGCAGCGGCTTCGGCGACTCCAAAGCACTCGCCAAAGCCTCCATCAACCTGTCTCGCTGGACGCTGTCAACCATTCCGCGCGAAGAGTTTCGTGGCATGTTCCTCGACGCTTGGCGTCTGGAACGCGATTACTTTTACGACCGCAACATGCACGGCGTTGATTGGGTCGCCATGCGCGACCGCTATCTGCCTCTCGTTGATCGCGTCGCGGACCGCGATGAGTTGAACACGGTGATCGCTCAAATGGTGAGCGAACTGTCGGCCCTCCACACCTTCGTCGGGGGCGGCGATGATCGCAAGCCGACCGACGAGGTCGACATCGCAACCCTCGGCGCTGTGCTCCATCGCGACGAAAAGGCTGGCGGCTACGTGGTTCAACACGTCTACCTCCACGATCCCGACCTGCCCAATCAGGCGCCCCCGCTGGCTCGCCCCGAGTCGCTCGTCAAGGAAGGCGAAATCATCATCAGCATCGATGGCCAGAGCCTCATCAGCGTCTCGGACGAGCGCTCGCTGCTGCGCGGCAAAGCCGGCCAGCAGGTGCTGGTCCACGTCAAGTCCGCTGCCGGCGCGGAGCGCGACGTTCTTGTCACGCCCATCAAATCCCACGATGAAGCCGGCCTTCGCTATGCCGAGTGGGAGTATACGCGCCGCCTGAAAGTAGACGCCGCCGCAGACAACAAGATCGGCTACGTTCATCTCCGGGCCATGGGGCCCGACGACATCGATCAATGGGCGCGCGAATACTACCCGATCTTCGATCGCCAGGGCCTCATCATTGACATGCGCCACAACCACGGCGGCAACATTGATTCATGGCTGCTCAGCGACCTGCTGCGCAAGGCCTGGTTCTACTGGCAGGCGCGCGTCGGCAACCCAACCTGGAATATGCAGTACGCCTTCCGAGGCCACATCGTCGTTCTCTGCGATCAAGAGACCGCCTCCGATGGCGAAGCCTTCAGCGAAGGCTTCAAGCATTTTGCCTTGGGCAAAGTCATCGGAACCCGCACCTGGGGAGGCGAGATCTGGCTCTCCGGCAGCAACACCGAAGCCGACAACGGTGTTGCCACCGCTGCGGAAATTGGCGTCTACAGCCGGGAAGGCAAATGGCTCATCGAGGGACACGGTGTTGACCCGGACATCATCGTCGATAACCTGCCCCACGCTACTTTCGACGGATCGGATGCCCAGTTAGAAGCCGGTATCAATCTGCTCAAGCAGGAGATCAAAGACGACCCGCGCCCCGTCCCGCCGCCTCCGCCCCATCCCGATAAGTCCTTCAAGTATCAGCCCTAAAAACAAATTGCAGGTTCTCCCATTCCGGAGGAGGTGATTTTCGATGCGAGCGACGATACAGCCGGAATCTGAAGATGTTTTATTCAGCACGTAACGCTTCAACTGCGTTCACCCTTGCCGCGCGTGCTGCCGGTACCGCCGACGCAATCACGGCTGCGGCCAGAATCACAAACGCCGAGGCGCCCAGCGCCAGCGCTCCCGGCTGATCGACCGCAGAGATATAGCTTGCTGCCAGTCGTGTCAACGTGACACCTAATACCAGGCCAGCAGCTACGCCAATTGCCGCCATCAGCAATCCATCCAGCAGTACATCGGTGAGAATGTTCGCCGGCTGAGCGCCTAGCGCAATCCGGATGCCGAACTCGCGCGTGCGACCGCTCACCGAGAAAGCTAGCACGCCGGCCACACCCACGATCGAAATCAGCAGCGCAATGCCCGCGAATCCTCCAAACACGATCGCATTCAACTTGTCGGGGGTAAGCACCTCTGCTCGGACATCGCCCAGCGTCGAGGCCCGCTCCACCGGCTGATCGGCCGACATCTTGTGAATCAAAGCCGTGATCGCCGGCACTAGCGCGTACACGTCCCGGTGTGCGCGCACAAACAGCTTGCCGCTAATTCCCTCCTGGTCGATGGGCTGATAGATGGTCTTGGCCGGGGCGGGAATGATGTTCTCATCGTCGAAGTCGGGCACGACGGCAACGATGCGTCGCGGCTCGCCGCTGATGCCGATGAACTTGATCACCCCGTCGGTCCACCAAAGTGTGCGATCGACCGCGCTCTGGCCCGGATAGAGTTCGTTCCCCAGACTCTGGCTGATAATCACCACTCGTTCATTTCCCTCCTTGTCGCCGCCGTTAAAGTCGCGGCCCTCAAGAAGCGGTACGCCCATCGTGGCAAAAAATCCCGGCGATACGCTGCGGAACTGCGCGCGAAACTCGTCTTTGCCATCCTGCCGGTGCGCTCCCTTCGCCGCAAATTGAAGACTGAAGCCCTGATCCTGGTCGCCGCGCCACGGCGCATTGAATCCCTCGGCCACGTTCTCAACGCCCGGCAGCGCGCTGACGCGCTCTTTCACTTCGCGATAGAACTCGCTCACCTGTGCGTCGGTCTTGCCGTAACTCATCACCGGCAAATTCACGGCAAGCACGTTGGCCGAGTCGAACGGCGGCCGCGTCTGCTCAAGAATGTAGAGTGTCTTCATCAGCACGCACGCGCCGGTGAGCAGCAGGAACGAGGCGGCAATCTGCGTGACGGCAAAGAGGCGCAACTTGCGGTTGCCAGATCCGGTCACGCGCGCCCCGCGCCCCGTCAGGCTGTTCGTGGGCGTATCGGGCGAAGGCAGCCGCGGAATATAGGAGAGAAAAAACGCCGCAAGGATCGCCAGCGCCGCGCCGAACCAGAGCAGGCTGGAGTCCAGGGTAAGATCAGCCGCGCGAACCGAAAAGCGCTCCGCATAATGGCCCAGCACCTTCACCATCGGCACGGCAAGCAGCACCGCTGCCACCGTTCCGCTGCCGCACAGCACCAGGCTCTCGGCCAGCAGCGATCGACGCAGCACCGCCGAGCTTGCGCCCAGCGCCGCGCGAATCGCCAGCTCCGGCTCGCGCCGCACCGTGCGCGCCAGCACCAGATTGGCCACGTTCGAGCTGGCAATCACAAACAACAGCCCCGCGGCCGCAAACAACAGCCACAGAACGGTGTTGGCGCGCGAGTTGATCTGGTCGTGCATGCGCCTCACGCTGATCGAAAAGTGGCCCTCGGGTTTGTAGACCTCGGGGTACGATTTGATCATTGCCGAGTACACTGTGTTCAACTCGGGGCGCGCCTGTTCGAGCGTAGCGCCCGGGGCAAGCCGCCCGAACACCTCGGTCATGCGGTGTTCGCGCCCCTGAACCATGGTGGCTGAAAGATGATGGGGGCTCGTTACTACGTTGGCAATAATCTCGGTCGCCACGGGGTAGGGAACCGACGGCTCCAGTACGCCCACGATCGCCGCCTGCCGCGCTCCGCAGCAGCTTTCCAGACGCACCACCTTGCCCAGCACATTTGGGTCGGAGTGCAGCGAATCGCGCCAGAATTTGTACGTCAGCACAATCGCGCCGGCAGCGTTCGGCCCATCATCTGCCGGAGTCAGCAACCGACCCAGCACCGGCCTGAGACCCATCACATGAAAATAATTCCCATCCACCACGCCGCCCGGAATCTCGCGCGGAGTGCCGAGGCCAACGATGGTGAAGCCGATCTCAGAGAACGTGCCCAGCTGCGAAATGGTCTTCAGGTTGGCGCCAATGTCGTGAATCTCGGGAACGGAGAACCTCGCATTTGCCTCTCCGACGCCCAGCGCGCTCTGACGCAGATAGAGCAACTGGCTCTCGTCCTGGTTCGCCAGCGGCCGCAGCAGCACCGCGCGCACCACGCTAAAGATGGCCGCGTTGGCGCCGATGCCGAGTGCAAGCGTAAGCGCGATGGTGATCCACAAGGTCGGCACCCGCGACAGGGAGCGCAAAGCGATTTTCAAATCGTGGAGGAAAGACATCATCATGAAACGCATCGAGTTTCTCCTTATCGTTGATTCGGGCCTAGTTGGGCCGTTCTATTCGCTCGACCGATCCGCAGCAATTCGAGAGCGCGCGCCAGGGTCTCACCCATCGCCGAGGTGAACAGCCGATAGAACCTCTTGCGCCGCAGTGCGGCCGTTCTCGCGACGGAAGGTCACCTCGATCTGCGCTGCGTCCATGCCGTTCAATTGCTTTCCTTGCTCCTCCGTCAGTTAAACCCTCGCAGCTCGACCGGCGCCCGACAGGCGACGGCGGCCTCAGTTCACCGGGTGAGCGCCTCGGCCAGGTCAGCGGATTCCAGCACCACAAACCGGCCACCTACCCCTCGGTTTCGAGGTATGGCTCATCGGTGATGAGCACATCGCCATCGGGCTGCAGCCCGAGCGACCTCGCGCTGCGTAGCGCCCACTGCAGGCCGCCAAATCCCTGTCACGAGCAGCAACCATCTCACCGTTTGGCGCGTCGATATCGCGGCCCACCACTTCGTCCTTTAGTACGGATGGGTCGTAGTCGTTGGGGTCGCCAATTGCAACCAAATATTGCGTCCTACCTTCTCTTGTAATGGTCTTCAAACGGTCCCGTCGCTTGGCCTTCACTTTCTCGACGAACGAGGGGACCGGAATTCGACAAATCGACCTAAAATTTTTCGTTCTTCCCGCACTTTATTTAATTCGTGGAGATTAACCCCGCCCCAACTAGCCAAATTCTCGGCCACGATTCTAACCAAAGTCGCGACCGTCTCATCGGGAATCAGGACGGCACGCATCGAGCACAAATATTTCAAACCAGAGACGAAGAAACGCCGATGTGAATGAGCATATCCCCGCCGCGCACTCTCAATCTATTGTGCTGGCCGTCCGTACCTATTGATCGAGACAATTCGGGCGGGCAGCATTGCACCAACGAACCACTTTTCTATCGGCAGTTCCAACCAGGGATCGCATCGCACCCTCTTTTATGCGGTGGCCCGTCACAACGCTAGAACTTCGTAGGAGATATACATGTCCCACGAAGATTTTATACTTCAAAAGTCTGGTCCATAGTTAGCATATTGCTGCTCATGCGTCCAGATATTTCACTTTATGCGTGCATCTGCAAATTGTAGGTCTGCGAAAAAACTGTCCAATCGGCACATGATTTCAAAGGATTTAGCATAGCCGAGTGCATTTTGAGAATTGGGAGTCTTTGCGCAAAAAAAGGCGGCACAAGGCTAGAAATTAGCGGAAAAACGGGCTCAACAGGATCGCGACAGTGTCCGGGAACCATCTCGTCATTTCGCTTCTTCGCATGAATACCAAGCAATTTCCCAGCAAGGAGACAGTCGCCTGTCCGCGCAAAGCCGCAATATCTCTTCCCCAAACCGCTCCACCTTGGTAGGCCCGATCCCATCAATCAGCAGCAACTCGCGCAAATTCTTCGGCCGGCGCCTTCGCAAGTGCCGCCAGCGTCCGATCATGCATCACCACATACGCCGGAACCCGCAGCCGTTGCCCTTCTCCCGCGCGCCAATCCGGAATCTGCGCAGCCAGCGCCTCATCCCGCAGGGCTTAGCCTCACAGGTTCGGCATCCTTGCCACCCGCATTTGTCGACCCAGCTCAAGAGCTGCCCGGCGCAGCCTTGTTCGCTCGCGGTCCGGTCGCACCGCGAGCGGCAAACTCCTCCACGATGCCGTTATTCATCAGCAGTTCCGACCCCGACCGCACCTCCCTGCCGGCCTCGGTCAATCGCACTTTGCGAAACTTGATGAGCTGCCCATCCTTTTCAAACTCCGCCTCCTCCATCTCAATCAGCCGCGACTGCACCATCTCCCCCTGCAGCGCCTCAGATTCGTCGCGGCCCATTCCACCCGCAAGGTCCAGGCTCTTCAGCAGCGTACCGGTCGCCTTGGACTCGGCGCCGCGCAGTTGCTCCACAATCCACCGCGCCAGTTCCCGATCCGAGGCCGTCGCTCGTCGAAACTGCCGCAGCACCGCTCCGCCCGGATCACACACATCGCTCACGCCGCAAGCCTGCCTGGCATCTTCCACATCGCCAAAATGCCGCTCATCTGGTCGCCCTCTGTTGGACAGCAGAACAAATGCAAACACCCACTTGACCCTGTAGCACAGCACTGACACGCTTACAACTTTTGGACAGCATAATGCCCGACATATAGAAAGTCCTCCCGTCCGAGTTATCGAACAAACCTGACGCTATCGCCGGGAGAGGATGCCTATGTCCAGTGAAATCAACCGTTCAATTCACAGAAACTGCTGTCTTAGACAAGAGTGACCCTATGAAGGAGATATGTGTGCTAGCCGAATGCCAGTGTGTCCACTACAACACCGTCCGACCACACTCTGCGCTGGGCTACAGACCGCGAGGGCCAGCAACGTGGCTGACCGAAACACCCCGGGGGCATGAAAAAGTGGAAAGTACAAAATGCTTCGCACTTTCCCACACCCCCGACTGCGGCTATCATGTCAATCCGATAACGGCGCTACACTAGCAATCCACTGGTAGAAAACATCGGGCACTGCAGGCGCTGCGGTATCGATGCGCCAAGCCCGCGCACGACCCAGCCTACAGGGCGCGGCATGGTCGGGTGCGCTGTTCAAAACGCGCCCCGCCACAGCAAACCTGCGGCATTTACGATTACCCGCGAGTTCACGGCAAAGCGCGGTCCCTTCGAGAAACGATAGGCCCCGTCGCGCCAGGCCAGCAAAGCGGCATCATGCCGAATTAGCGGTGAGGTACCGCACTCCGATTTGGCGGGGGCATTGGGATGCCCGGCTTTAACGCTGCCCAGAGTATCCTGTTCAACTCGTCCGGGTCAGCGCGGTCGTATTGTGAAAAATCCAGCTTGAGTGACGCCATCGCCCCTTCCCCTTCCACCGGATTGCGGGCCAGCAGGTCGGTCCTCGCAGGCAGGTTAGTGTAGGCACTTAAGTCTTCTTCGGTGGTGAAGGAGTTATACATCGGCGTCGCTAAAGCATCGTATTGCGTCATGGGGGGCAATCCGAGGATCATCTCCATCGTCCGGACCATGGATGCGGTCGTGTACATCGTGTGGTCGACATACCGCTTTTTCGTAAATGGCGAGATCACAAGCCCGACTGTGCGTCTCGCGTCGACGTGATCGGGGCCGTTCTGTGCATCGTCTTCGATGATAAAAATGGCAGTTTCCGGCCAGAATTTGGAGCGGCTGATCGCTTCGACTATCTTCCCAACCGCCTGGTCATTTGAACCCACACTGGCTTTGGGCGTAAAGTCGCCAGGCTTCAGGCCGACCGTATGATCTTCGCCCAAGGACATCACCATAAACGAGGGCCATTGACCAGTCTTCTCCGCGTCGTGCAATTCGTCGATGAACACATCCGCGTAGCCGTAATCACGATATCGCGACCAGTCGGACTTTAGACTCCATGCTGCGTATTCCTTGGGGTCTTTCGGCGCCATCTCGTACATCGCTCTATTTCGTTCTTCCGAGCGCTCGACCCAGGCTTTGCTATAGTGACCGTCTAAACCCGCGGCCCCGGTGAAGATCGGTCTCTGGTCTGGTGAAGACCTGAAGTTTACGAATTCGCCATAGCTGAGGTAACTAAGGCCATGCCGTGCGCAAAGGTCCCAAATGTAACCAGCCGGCGAGCTTGAAAGATTTGAATCATCTTCATCATCTTTGACGTATTTGTGACCGCTGTACCTCTGCTCCCAATCCTTGGAAGTGAATTCGGTCGAATAGGCGGAGGTGCACCATTCATGGCCATTTTGGGAGACCTCGCCATTGACGTATAGGTTGTCCAGCAAGACACCGTCCCCGGCGATCTTGTGGGCGTTGGGCGTTACGTCCTGACCGAAAACGGTGAGCGATGGATCGCTGTTACCCTTGCCCATGTCACCAAGGACCTGATCGTACGTGCGGTTTTCACGAATGATATACAACACATGCTTGATTTTGGGAAAGACTTCCCTTTGAATGCGCTGAGCTTGAGCTTGGTCCACGAACTCGGCTGGATTCGGAAAATTTGCACGGACCGCTTGCGTGTAAGTGCTCAACTGTGTCGACGTGGGAACTGGAATGATCTCCACAGACCCAGCCAGAGTGTACCCTACGTAATCATACTTAACCCGGCTATCCGGCTCCTCGAACGGCTTTACCGACTTCAGGTGGCCAGGACTGTTGGCCGCGAAGCCAAGACCCTTGCCTATCCCGACGAACAATTGTTTGCCATCGGGAGAGACCGTGAGGGCGCTGGGGAACCATCCGGTGGGTATGAAGCCTTTGATAATGGATACCTGCCGATGGGAAATATCGACCACGGCAATATCGTTGTTGTCGGCGTTGGCTACGAACAATGATTTGCCGTCCGGGCTAATGGCCAGCGCGTCGGGAGTCGATCCAACGAGATCATCCGGTGTAATCGACGTCTTGATCGTTTCGGTCGTCTTTCCAGCATCGATCACGCTGACACTATTTGAGCCTGCATTACTAACAAATAATCGGCCATCTTTGGCGTACAGTAGGTCGTTCGGATGCGTGCCTACCGCAATGCGTGCTTTCTCTTTCAGAGTTCGAGCGTCGAAGAGGCTCACCGACTTGTCGCCCCAGTTGGTGACCGCCAACTCCTTTTCGTCCTGGGAAAGCGCCATGAACATCGGCGAGTTTCCGGTTTGGGCCGACGCCCGTATCTCTGACAGGCTTGGGTCCAGCTTATAGACCTTGTCGGCATTGGCGTCGCTAATGAACAGAGAGCCGTCCCGCGCGCGGATCAGGCCGCTTGTATAACGGTCCTTGCTCGATTCGACCGGCAGAACGATGGGTTTTCCCGCGCTGAGTTTTCCGCCCGAGACGTTGAATCGAATGACATCGCCGTTGATGCCTTCTGTCGCCGTAGGCAGATCCTCCGTCCTCTTGAAGACGTTCTCCATCGTCTTCGGGAGAGCCAAGCCGGAAGTAACCAGCAACTGCTGTCCGCCGGGAATCACTGCCATGCCGGGCGATAACTGAGCCGCCGTAAAGCTGGCCCTTAATTGTTGAGTGCGGATGTCGACGATGTTTACCGAATGATGATGAAAGCCGGCCGTAACGACCCAAAGTGTCCGATGATCCGGCGATACAGTCATCCGTACCGGCAGATCGCCCGGCAAGGGGATATCCGTGCCTGCGGGCGAGATTCGCCACCCATTCGGCAAAGTGGTGGTGCTGCCGCTCGCGGTACTTTGCGCCGTGACCCTTCTCGATTCGGATGCGATCCATACCCCTAAGGCGATTGCGATCGCGACACTGCCCAACTTTATGAGTCTGCTCATTGGTTCGCACTCCTGGTCGTTGAGATATTAAAAGCAAAGCCGCGTCTTCATCTGAGAACCCTTTTGCAAGACAGATGCAATGAGCAAAAAGAGTGGACAGCTATGCGGCTGTTCTTCGTCGCAGGTTAGAAGTGATATTTGAGCGCCACCTGCAGGTTGCGCGGGTTGGAGCGAACATAGGTAATCTGCCCGAAATTGGGCTGTCCAGCATCGTCATTGGGGTCTCCCCAATACGCGTTGTTGAAGAGGTTATCGGCATCCACCCGGAAATTGATCTGATGCTCATGCCAGAGAGTGAAGTCCTTGATGACGGAGGCGCCATAGTTTTCATAGCCCGGAGCGCGCTCCGAATCTGGTTGAGCAGTGCCAAAGGTCCCTGCCGCCGTCTGGCCATAGGCGCAGACGCCGTTATCGACGCCAACAGTAATGCAAGGGGTGGCCGACGGATCAGTGCCGAACCACTGAGCCATCGAGCGATGCACAACTTTCATGCTGCGATAGTGATTTGCATACTGCGCGCCATTGTTGGTCTCTGCGTTGTCGGTGGCAACAATGGTTGCGGGGAAGCCCGTATAGCCGAGACCGGTCATGCCGATCCGCCATCCTCCGAGAAACTCGTCGACAACAAGAGGAAGATTGCCGCCGAACTGGCGGCCTCTGCCGAATGGAAGATCGTACACCGTGTTCCAGTTAATGGAGTGGCGCACATCATCCCCCGTGGGGCCCCACTCGCTATGAAGATTGTAGGCATTCTGCGCGTAGTTTCCGGCGGACTCGACGTCATATACGGGATAGAAGCCGGTGCTGTTGGTCATGCCATGGCCCCAGGTATAGTTGACGGTGTACTGCAGGCCGCGCCACAGACGCTGACGGAAGGTTGCCTGCAAAGCATCATATGCGCTGGCGCCGTTGGAAGCCGTATCTTGGATGGTGCCGTTGTAGCCAATCCCCGGGGTTGCGTAAAAAGGCGCCGGCGCCTGTGCAAGACACTCGGCCGAAGGTGCGCTGGTATTGGCGTTCTGGACGACCCCATCGATGATGCAGGCATTGTGCAACTGATTGGCATATGTAGGGACCGTCAGGTGCTGTGTGCCCTCGCCCACATAACCCACCTGAAACGAAGCCGTGTTGCTGACCTGAAACTCCGTCGTCAGGCTGTAGATGTTCACAAATGCCGGTTTGATGTGCTTATCCCATATGTTGAATACGTTTGAAGTGGCTACATTTGCGGAGCCAAAGCCGCTCTCGAGCTCGAAGAAGCTGCCGGGGTTTTCCGTTCCGCCCACGCCAGGGACAACGCCGTTGAGTTCCGTAGTCGTCTGGAATGGCAGGTTGGTGGTCATGCGAAGGTTGGACCCAGTGCCTTCCATAAAGCTCTGGGCTCCATATCCTCCGCGAACAACGAGCCTGGAGGTTACCGAATAGGCAAAGCCGATACGGGGCATGACGCTGCCGTAGAAAGGATCGACAAGACCGCGACCATAGCCAGCCGCTCTAGCCGCCGCGCTGCCCGCGACGAGAATGACCGACGGGTTGTTGGGATCGATTGTAGACATCTTATTGTTCACCTCATAGATCGGCTGGTTGTACTCGTAGCGGATTCCGAGGTTGAGGGTCAGCTTGCTGGTCGCCTTCCAGTCATCCTGAAAGAAGTACGCATCGCGCCACTGGCGCATACCCACAGGTCCGGTGACGTCGCCTACATACTGAGTGCTAGCGCGATCTGTCAACAGGTCAGCCGCGCCGTAGCCCGTGCTGAAGCCCTCGGCATCGAGTCCGGGCGTCGTATATTGCGAGGTGCCGCTGCCTGTAAAGTAAAAGGTGCCAAGCGCGCCTTGATTGCCTGCGAAAAAGTTATTCTGCTGCTGGCGATCAAACTGAACACCCATCTTGAAGGTGTGGCGATCTTTGAGCCATGTGAAGTTATCGCTGTAGAGGAAGGTGTTGTCGGTAAAGTTAGTGGCTCCTTCGTCCGCGTTGCCGAGGGTCGTACCCCCAAAGTTGAGTGCGGAAAAGCCTGCGATCTTCTGACTGAACGGGTTGTCGGCGCCGATGCCGAGGATGCTGTCGCCATTCAGGCCGAAGACGCCGGTGGGGTCAAACAAAGCCGCGCCATTGTATTGAATGCGAGTATAGCCGGCACGGAACTCATTCACCATGGCAGAGTTGAAGCTGTGAACCCAGTTGACTGCAGTACCGCGAATCGGGCCGCTAGGAGCGCCGGCAAAGGCGATAGGAAGCACGTTCAGAGATCTGGACAATTGGTTTTCGTAGGAAAAGCGAGCGAACATGCTGTCCTTCTGCGATGCCTTCCAGTCAACCTTGACGTCGAATTGGTCCGCCTGCTGGCTGGAACTGGTAGGACCAACATAGTTGCCGGCGTAAGGACTGTTCGTGGCTGTTGGAGCGCGATTGGCGTGCGGATAAAGCGCCGGATGCGCGAGCAGATAAGTCATAGCAGGGTCCGTCATCAGAGATGCAGGAAGCACGTTCTGGGTGAGTACGCCATTCTTGGGGCCCATGATGGCGGGCGTGCCCGGCGTGGCCGCATCGTAGAGCTTGATGAGATTGGCGTTCGTGCACTGGGTTCCTGGCTGGTCGCACATGATGCCGGGATCCAGCAGTTCGGTGAAGTCGCCCGTGCGCATCAAGTCGGTCAGAACACTTGCGCTGCCGCTGCCGCCGGAGTGGTAGCGTTGGCCCTGGTAGTCGCTAAAGAAGAAAAGCTTGTCCTTGAAAATGGGGCCGCCGATAGTACCGCCGAAAACGTTGCGGGTAAAGGGGTTTCTGGGAATGATCGTCGAGCCTTGCTTATTGCCCCAGCTGTTGGCATCGAGCAGCTGGTTCTGGAGAAAGCTAAAAAGGCTGCCGTGGAAGTGATTGGTGCCGCTCTTCGTCTGGTAGAGAACATCGCCGCCGAGAACGTTGCCATACTCGGCCGGCGCATTGGCGCTGATGACCTGGACCTGGCTGAGGGCGTCTGCACTTGGGACATATCCGCCGCCAAAATACAATGTGCCGTCAGCCGAGGTTTCGCTAACGTCCATGCCGTCCAGAATGTACTTATTGGTAGACACCCGGTTGGAGTTGATCGAAGCCCCGGCGGCATAAGAGCCGCCGTCCATAGCTCCGCTTGTGAAGTTGTTCGCGGCGGTGCTGACGGCGCCAGGCATGAACATCATAACTGAATCGATGTTGCGGCCCACCATGGGAAGATTGTCAATCGCACGCGTATCGAACGTGGAGGACAGAACAGCATTTTCCGTGTTGAGCAGCGGTGCGATATCCGCACTGACGTTGACCTTTTGCAGCGAACTCTCCAACGCGAGTTTGGAATCGATCTTTGCGTCCTGATCCGTCTCGATTGTGAACGGGCCATAAGTGACCGTTCCGAAGCCGGGAGCTGAGACGGCTACCTTGTACGTGCCGATCTGCAGGAACCGGATGTAATAGATGCCGTCGTTGTTGGTCGTCGCCGCGGTGGCGACGCCGGTATCAATGTTGGTTGCAACAGCGTGCGCGTTCGGGATGACCGCGCCGGATGGGTCGGTCACGATGCCGCTCACGCCGCCAGTGACGGTCTGCGCCTCTGCCTTAAAGCAAACAACCAACATCAATACCACCATAAGGCAGCATTGGAAAAAACTTCTGAATTGCATGTAGCCTCGCTTGACCTCAATAGAGTGGCTGGAAACGCTCGACCGCGTTCGCCCCTGCCGTGGGCTGTGGCAAGAATCAAGGCGGTTCTGCAATTTGTTTGTGGCAATGGAAGCGCTGTCGTGCACGCTCGCGGAGCGAGTACATCTCATTGGGCGAATGATTCCATGAGGGAGACTCTATTGTGGCTTGCGGAGGAATGGAAGGCACTTTGGGTTAATGTCATCCGCTATAGGCGTTACATGGGGTTAAGCTGGAGGAAGAAAACGCTAAGCAGCTTATATGCCAACAAGATAGAGGATTTACAAGATCGAAACAATGAAACGGTTACCGCGCATCGAGCAGGGCCAAACTTCTCCGCAAAGCCGACAATCATCGCATTTACCACAATGAAACATGGCGCTGTTAGCGTAAAACATACTACCTACTGGGTCCTTCACTGAAAGGACGCGGGGGCAGCAAAGGAGAAGCAAGGGCTTGATGGCGAGAGAATCCGCACTCCTTGAAGCTGACTCCAAAGAGCAGTTCCGTGCTCAGCTTGAGAGCGTCCTAGCATCAGACACTTTTCGTGGATCACATACGGCGCGGCGGTTATTGGAATATATCGCAACATACACTCTGGACGGCCGCTTCGATGAGATAAAAGAGTCAATCCTGGGTGTCGAGGTGTTGCGGAGGAAACCGGACTACGACCCGAAGGCCGATAACAGCGTTCGGGTCCAGGTTCATCGGCTGCGGCAAAAGCTGGCGGATTATTACGAGACAGAGGGCCGGTTGGATACGGTTCGCATCTCCATTCCCCGCGGGCGCTACTATGCGGAATTTGAGACTATCACTCCTCTCGTTTCTAGTACCGAAGTTGCCTCGCCTCCTCTATCTCCCGCTGAGACCTTCGTTACAGCCGCAGTAGAGGGCGCGGATGTGCAAGCTAAATCGGGTCAAAGCGGTCCGAGCGCTGCCACAATTATCCGTGTTCTGTCTGTCCACTTTCCATATCAGTGGAGATGGTCCATTCTTGTCTCTCTACTTGTCATTCTCGCCGGCGCAGCGGGGTATTGGTTCGCCAAGCAGGGATTACCCCGGAATCAAGTTGGTCCCGTGGAGCGGCTATGGAGCCAGATGCTGGATGATGACTCTACCCCAATCATCGCTTACTCCACCCCTCCATATATGGTGGATGGGTGGGGCGATCTTCTAAGCTCTAATCTTGGTCCGGTTGGCTATCGCGGATCAAGAGTCGATCCGCATGTTGCGCAACGGTTGGCAATGAATCCAAAGCTGGTTTCTCAGACGGGTGCGCTCTATTACGAGAACGGGTACACCACAACCGGTGACCTCGAAGCTGTGGTCATGCTGTCCTCTCTTCTGAATAAACTAGGCCGTCCCCCTATCGTAAAGCGTGAGGACGAGATTACGCCAGAGGATCTTCGCAATCATGATGTGATCATGTTGGGCCCCTGGTCTCTGTTTGAAGCGACGTCCAATTTGCCGACTCGTGGAGACTTCCATTTTGAATCGAAAGGAATCGGTCCATGGAATGGTTTAATTGTGAACTCGCATCCTTTGCGGGGCGAAGATAGCGCTTATGGAACGGGACGTGATTCCAACACAGAACACCTGACAATGGGTCACGGTGTTATCTCTTACGGACCCGGTATCGCACCTGGACGTCATGCAATCGCTCTGGGTGGTCTGGAAATGACTGGTACAGCGAGCGCAGCGAGCTTTATAACTTCCGCAGAAGGTGCGTCTGAACTCTTGAACAAACTACAGCCGAAAATGAACGATAATCAACAGCCTTTTTTCCAGGCCGTAGTTCGAGGTTTGATTGATCAGGGAAATCAAGTCACCAGTACAAGAGCCGTTGCCATCCACCGGATGCCGTGGACCGAAAAGTAGCTCTTGGTCCACAAATCATAAACCTGATAACGTGACCAGTCCTAAAGAAGCTCATCGAGAGCATGCAAAGTTGTGGGGTGGTCAGGCCGCGAGCATTCCTTGCGAGGGATGTGAGACGGGTCGGAAGCCGCGGCGCCAAAGTCGGAAGGCAGCTTCTAGATGGCCGTTGAGAACGTGAATACGCACAACGAGAAAAGGTTGGACTGGTCTGACCGATGTTTTGCACCGGAAGTTTTGCTAGTTCAGGGCAGCGATCTCTGAGTTCAGAAGGCTGCATTGTTGGGCAGGAAGGGGACGGCGCGAGCGTAGCGATTGCCGTCCCTTCCTGCCGGGCGATTTCGCTCAGCCATGCCTCGTGCGCCGGCGGTTTAAAGCCCAGCTAGGAGTGCGGTCTGACGGTGCCGTAGTCGAGGCGCGGTTCCTCTATCGAGGAGAAGATCTCTTTGTTCAGGAACTGATCTCGCAGTTTTGAGTTGAAACTCTCGCAGTAACCGTTCTCCCACGGAAAGCCGGGTTCGATGTACAGGGTCTTGGCTTCTGTCTTTTGAAGCCAGTTGCGCAGATCGCGAGCCGCGAGCTCCGGCCCGTTGTCGGATCGAAGATGCTCGGACACGCCCTTGATCACCATGACATCGGCGAGCGCGGAGATCACCCTGGCACTGGACCATCTCCGCTCTGCGCGCACGAGCAGCGATTCTTGTGTGTATTGGTCGATCAAATTCAGCACGCGTGCTGTTCTCCCGTCATGGGTCCCTGCACTGACGAATTCGTAGCACCAGACATGATTGCGATGCATCGGCCTGAGCCACAGGCACGATCCTTCGTTGAGTCACAGGCTGCCGCGCGGCTTCTGTCTTTTCGGTACCTTCAGCCCTTCACGCTCAGTGCCTGCGAACTCGGGGAGAACAGCACTGAACCGCAAACTCCGGATCCGCTGGAAGCCTTAGAACGCCTTCACAGAGCCGAAAATGACAAAATGATTCTCCGCGTGCAGCCTGAGTCTGACATTCGAATTTCTCTGCAGATTGAGTTGCAGGTGAAGCGTGCCGTCGCCGCCTGCGTCCTGCGGTTTGATCTATTGCCGCCGGTTCAGAAACTCGCCGCTGAGCTGCGAATCAATCCCAACACCGTAGCCCGGGCTTATCAAAGAATTACTCATCCGCACAAAGCCGCAATATCTGTTCCCCAAACCGCTCCACCTTGGCAGGCCCGATCCCATCAATCAGCAACAACTCGCGCGGATTCTTCGGCCGTGCCTGCACGAGTGCCGCCAGCGTCCGATCATGCATCACCACATACGCCGGAACCCGCAGCCGTTTCGCTTCTCCCGCGCGCCAGTCCCGAATCTGCGCCGCCAGCGCCTCATCCGCAGGGCTTAGCCTCACAGGTTCGGCATCCAATCTA
>DATDLS010000035.1:0-17700 GCA_036519195.1 Occallatibacter sp.
TCCGACTTGTGCGTTCTCTCGATAAGCGCTACGCAATATCCCAGACGCGAATCGGTATTATCGGGTTTTCGGCGGGCGGACATCTTGCCGCCTCGGTGGCGACTTCGTGCGAGGGGAGCGCGGCGGCATCATCTGATCCGATCGATCAATTGAGCTGTCGGCCCGATTTCGTTGTACTCGGTTACCCTTGGCTGAACGCAATGGAACCGGCCGCTGGAAATGAGATTACTTACTGTTCAATGGTTCGGGGTATCGCGCCGTCACAGTGCTCCGCCTTTACTGAGGAATATAGCCCGCGGTTCCATGTAACTAGTCATACCCCTCCGGTTTTCATCTATTCGACCTCGGACGATAAAGTTGTCCCCGTAAGCGCGAGCATCGATTTCTATAGCGCGATGATCAAAGTGGGCGCGCGAGGATGTGCCGCCCAGCGGGGCGGGCCCGAGAGGAACCGGATCGGGCCCATTTACCGGTTCCACTTTGGCAAAGACTGGGGGGGGGGGGGGCCTACGTGTAGTGTTCTACACATTATAATGTGTGGTAGGCTACACGTAAAGGAGGTGCCCCATGCCGACCAATCTAGCTATTGACGATCGCTTGATTGAGGAAGCTCGCCAGGTAGGCCATCACAGCACGAAGAAGGAGGCCGTGACTGCGGCTTTAGACGAGTACATCCGTCGCCGCAATCAGATGCAGATCCTCGGTCTGTTCGATACCATCGACTACCGCGAAGATTACGACTACAAGGCCAACCGCCGCCGCGACCAGATCGAGACCGAACGGTGAAACTGCTCGTCGATACCTCTGTCTGGTCACTCGCGCTTCGTCGAAAGAACGCCGCCAGCCTCAGTCCCGATGAACAGAAGCTCAAGGTAGAACTGGTTCAGGCCATTCAGGATGGGCGAGTCGCGATGCTTGGGCTTGTCCGTCAGGAGCTTCTGTCAGGCATCAAGGAAAAGGTCCAATTCGACAAAGTGAACGCCGCGCTCGATCCATATCTCGACGAGCCGATCAACATCGTCGATCACGAGTACGCGGCGCGGGTCTACAACGAATGCAGAAACCACGGCGTTGAAGCTGGCACGGTCGATATTCTGATCTGTGCCGTCGCCGTGCGGCGAGGTTGGGAGGTACTGTCCGGCGATGGCGGCCTGAACCGCTGCCTTGCCGTCACTAAGAAGTTTCACGAAAAGCAAAAGAGGACCTCGACAACGGAAGAGGTCAAAACCCGTCGCACTTCTCGCAAGTGATTCGGCGATTGGTCCGAAGTAGTCTGGAAAAATCCGAAGAAGTGCGCAGCAAATCGAGGTATAAATTCCCATTTTCAGTGCTGTGGAAGCGGGGGAAATCGCTCATAACACCTCACCGCATCTCCTGTGTTTTCAATGCACTCGAATCCGTGTGGCAGCAAATTCCGGCTTTGCTCCTCACTCGGGGCGCTGCCAGAACGCCGCCGGCGTGACAATTGGGGTACTTCCCGGCGAGGGCCAGCAAATCTTTATCTCCCGTCATAAGGTAGTCCGCCTTCGCAGACAACAGGGTTCCAAGCACCTTTTGAGCTGCGGCGTCGCGCAAAGCCAGCTTCGTCTTGATTGCTGTAGGGACTTTTGTAGGGACTCAGGTAAAAAAAGCGGCAAATTGTGGGTAATCCTGCCGTCTTACGAGAAAACTAAGATTCTGTAATCGACTGAAAATGCGTAATATAGAGCAATTCCGAGCCACGCTGCACGGGGCACATCTCCAGCTGTTAACCGAAGGGTTGTAGGTTCGAGCGCTACCTGAGGAGCCAAAGTTTATTTAGAATCAATAGTTTAGAAACAGCTTAGACAAAAATACCATCACAGATGCCATCAATTTTAAATGTGACTGGCTCCTGCGAGGCGAGGGCATTTACGCGCATGCCGGGAATGCGGCGGATCTACGGTATGCGACTATTGCCAGCCCGTCTGGAGGATCACGTTCGCGTCAGCTTGGGTAACCAACTCGTGCTCGTCGGGAAGCCAAAGCCCGATGATTCAGCTTGTCTCATTCCCGGGCAAAGCATGTTGGATTAACGCTGCGCACTCCTCGCCAGTTATCTTCCCCGGCGATACACTGTTTCTTGAAAGAAAGCGAGGGGAGAATGCAGGGGATCACCGAAGAGATGACGGTCAAGGAAATCGCCCCGAACGTCTCGCCCGCCGAACAGGTCAGCCTTCAATATTGGGCGGCAGAGTTCGGCATCCCGCTACGGGAATTTCACCTGGGCCCTATTCGGACTTACGAGAGTCAACGCCTGCGCACAGAATCCCGCCACACGGTGAACGCCGAGGTCTCCGTCTTGTTGCGTTTGCTCGAATCCGTCGGCTTGGGAGACGACATTCGGCGGCGCTGTGAGCCCCTGCGCGACCAAGAGGAGCTCTCTCCGGCGGAGCGGGCTGCCTTGCCCGAGCGTGCACTTAAATACATCGAGAAGCTCGAGGGCGAAATCGAAGAACTCGAAGCGCGAAACCACCGCTCCCAGGATCATCTGCGCAAGGCGAACTGGGCGAAGTGGTCGCGCTGAAGGGCAACGGTGCTCCGCAGTTCGGCTGCTGCCCAAGGATATTTGCCTCTTCGCCTCAACGAATACCTTTCTTGCGGTCCTAAACTGCGGTAACCCATGTGTCAAACGTTGCGTACAGGGCAATGCGCTCATTTGGCCTTCGTCAGAGCAATACTTCCGCAAAGCCCTTTTGCGGGGAGTAGTATTTTTCTCACTAGGCCTCCGTGTCTTCCCGCTCGCAACTGCCAGAGACACGGGGAGCCTGCGCGTGCGGGCACCGGTCGCCGGAAACTCCTCATTAGCGGAAAAACCAATTGAGGCTTCCGCCTTCTCAGGTATTCAAAGGCTAGGCACCGGCGGCCCGCGAGGTTGGAGGTAGGACTCAGTTGTCTAGCACCACCATCCAGCAGAAGTTAGAGCAGCTATACGCCGCACTTGCAGAGATGCGGGTCACGGAGAAGCTGACCTCGATGAGACCGGCGAGAGCAGATTCTGGTGGGCGGTTCGCTGCCACGTTTGATTTCACTAAGATCGAGAAGCCAGCGACGGCCGCGAACAGGGTTTCAACGCTCGTTGGCAACATCGCATCTCTAAAAGATCACCTACATGCGTGGTGCAGAAAGAACGGAAAGTCTGAGACCGGCGACCAGTTGATCAACAGCAATCGCGACGTTGCGATCATTCACGACCTCTGGAACTTGGATAAGCACGCAGAGCTCAACCGGCCCTCCAGATCCGGGCTCTCGCCTCGGCTCCAGCCTGCACATACAACCCTAGAATTCAAAGTCACCACGTCGGAAGAAACACCGCTAATCACGATTCCAGTCGTCGGTGGACCTATCCAAGCTCATGGTGATGCTAACGTGCGAATTATTGCAACCGTGGTTGACAAGGATGGCAATTCGCTTAAAGACCTCGAGCCTATCTGCCTGAGAGCGGTTGCTGCGTGGCAAGTGGAGTTCGTAAAAGCTGGAATAAAGATCGTGCCGTCACCAGAACAACAAAAGGAATATACCCGGTTGTCTGCTCTGCTTCAGGCGATTGGAACAAGCCACCGGCCGGAACTGCCAAGTGGTGCAACTTCGCTGCTGATGAAAGTGATGGACGGCAACGTTCTGGTGGAAGTGTATGACAGGATGGGGAAGAAGATTGGCGACATTCCCGATGCCAAGACCTCATCTGCCTTGCGTGACGCCTTGCAGCAGACCTTCCAGTCTGCAATCTCGCCCGACCACGACGGCGTAATTGCCATCATCTGAGAAGCGAGAGAACAGCTGACCTAATCCTCTGATTGCATTCGGGCGCCCAGGCCTTGTTTTATTGGCCGACCCGCGCGATTCGAAGCCGAGGATTTCCTCCTTCATTTCACACGCTCCAGGAGCACCTGCGAGGGAACGCTCGTCTTCATCAAGCTCGTGAACGTGTCCATCACCTTGTCAACCAACATCGTGGTCGCTGCAACGTACCGCTCCGGACTTGTTTGGGCGCAGAACTGACGTAGATCGGCGGGAATGCCGGTGCCGAGCAGGAGGCGAAATTCGATGCCAGGGACCAGGAAGTCGAACGCCTTGAAGCCGTCCGGATGTCCCTCGCGCGGGGTATGCGCTGCTGGCAGCACCTGCCGGTTCGGCCACACCGACACCATGACAACCGCGTCTGCAGGGAACGGACCGCCCAGCAAGAACTCGCGTATCTCCTCCTCGTGCCCGTCCAAGTCGAGCCGGGTGGTCAGGCCGTCGATGCTCTTCCATTCTTGGACCGCCGCGCGCCAGAAGATGCTCATCGCGAAGTACACAAGCGCGTCCATGTCGATCGACGGAATTGCCGCGCCCGCATAGAGCGCGATCGTCGGGTGGACCACCACTGGCCCCGCCTGGATCAACGCGTCCTGCAGCTTGAATCCGTTCATTCGGGCCATGTTCGCGAGTACCCACGATTCACCATTCCGGTTGAAGCGCTGCTCGCAATCGCTGCAGAACGCGTAGTCCCTGAGTTGCTGCGACGAGATTACCGACACCTGGGGCGTCATGAGCACAGGGTGCGGATTCTTCGCAGTGGGTGTCCGAAGCTGGGCGAAAATCCCTTTCGACATGAAGTGGCTGTCCTGTAATTCACCGATCCTCTGGCATAGCTTGCATGTTCCAACGCGCATGGGGATTGACCTTTCCAATAGCTATTTTACTTTTAAATAAACAACGGTTCACAATGGTGCGCTTTCTCGTCCGCCGCTGGCCAAACCCGAAAAGGTCGAACGATCCCCACTGTCCGGTAGGCGTAAACTGCCTCTCCGTTACGAACCGTCCAACATGATGCTGCGGTAAAGGGCTTTGAAGGCTTGTTCTCCGGACTGTCGCCGCAACACCGCTGATGTCGACCCGGTTCAGTACCGAGATGTCGCCTCCTCGTACACGTGACTGCGAAACCTGTCAGATTAGTGAATGTTGGCCGCTGACTGGCCATCAGCACATTGCGCATTGATATGCCCTACGATCTTCTGTATGGAACATACGCGGTGCGCGGCTGGTGTGCCGCAAGTGTTCGATAACTGCATCCTTGGTTTGGGCTTGTGGATAAATCTCAGAAAATATGGACTCGCTTTTTGGTATGACGAATATTGTGCGGGCCGCCAGCCCGAGCCAAGACATTTTAGTGCTTATCTTTAGGGGCTAAGGCTTCGCATCGTAGCGCGCGATTTCCTTCAGGCGCTGGAGAATCAGAGGGACTCTTCCTTCGTCGAGAACATACCCGGGAGCACGTCTAAGAAGCGTGACTCGTCAAGAAGGTCTCTATACACATGCGCATAAATAAAAGGACATGCTGCTCAACAAAAAGGCGTTAGATACGACTGGATCAGTTGTGGATACGACTGCATCTCGGTAAAGACGCGTGTGAGCGTGGCAAACAGGGCATCCACTCCGCTGAAGAAACGATTGTGCGTTCCGTTCTGTCGCGTATGCTGCCAGAGCCGTTCGGTGGGATTGAACTCTGGTGAGTAGGGGGGGCAATTGATGTACTTCCAGCCAGTGCCGGTTGGAGTCGAACCAACTCCAGACTTGCTTGTCTTTGTGATAAGAAGCGTTGTCCTGAATCAATATTGCTCCTTGACGACGGTATCGTTGGGCTAGCTGTTCGAGGAACACCAGATAGTTTTCGGCGTTAAAGACCGTATCCTGCCTATATTCGAATCGAACATTCCAGAGTTCGATGGCGCCGAAGATTTTCACGCTTTTGCGTTCTCCGGTAACGGGAACTTCCGGTGGGCAATTCACACGGCTCCAGGTTGCGTGCAGAGTCGAGTCCTGGCGGAAACTGGCTTCGTCGGTGAAGATCAGAGCCCAGTTACGCGCTCGGGCTTTTTTTTTAAAGATGGATAGATTCGGCGATGCCAGCGATCCTGCGCCTCGGCATCCGCACGAGCAAGCTTACGACGAGGTCGCTGTACGGAGAATCCCAAGACATGAAGTAACTTGCGCACATGGCCGGGATGATACTGAACACCGAACTCCTCCTCGATAATCCAGGAGATCATGGGCGATGTCCAGATACCATTGTCCAGACCATAGGCGACTGGGCCGCTGTCGAGGATGTCTGCCAACTTCTGCTGTTGCTTGTCTGTCAGTTCCGATGGCCGTCCCGTTCGAAATCCTTCCAGCAGACCGTCCACGCCCTCGGCCTGATACTGCTGCAGCCACTGGGAGACCCTTGAGCGCGGCGCTTGCAGGATTTTCGCCAACTCGCCGCTGGTATGGCCTTGCGAATTCAGTATCACCGCGCGAAGGCGTTTGGCTACACGGTAGGCCCCATCTTTCTCCGCTTCCTTGCTCAGACGAATCAGGCGTTGATAAGTACTCGGATGTAGGTGCAACATGCGTGGCAGCATAGAGCCTCCTACTTGAGTATAGTACATATGTCCTTTTAATTATGCGCATCTGTATAACTGCAGATTAATCGAAACAGTTGAAGATCAGTTATTTTTCATCTCGGATAACAAGATTCATGCCTCGTAGCAGCCAGGACGCTGGAAATCCTGACGCACCTGCGGCATTTCCCCGCGCAGCGGGCCCGACGATTGCTTTTGTACTTTTCCTCGCAGCGGCTTTATCCGTTGTCCTCTCTTTTACCCAGAAATTCTGCCATAGAGCCATTTATGAATTCGACCGCGTTTCCTTCCGCGATACTATCAAGCAATTCTTCGTTGGCCAGAGTCAAACGTTCGTGATGGGACTCGAAGCGAACGGTCCCGACTTGGACATGACACGGCTCACCCCAGGGCGCTTCGCACACAGGACAAACGAATTTCAGAGCCGGATCGAAATCCACCATACCAAAGTTTTACTCTCAGTTAATAAATAATAATGGTCATTATTGAACTACTCAGAATTGCCCCTTAAATCATGAATTTCTCATTGGGAACTGACAGTATCTCCGGCAACGATCTCTTCATAGATTCCACGAAGCATGAATATCGAAGGGATGTCAGGAATGGGCAGGTCGACCTTGCTCGTCAATCTTTTCATCGAACACGTCCGTCAGGGCAACGGCGGCTTTTTTATTGATCCCCACGGCGACACCGCCGACCAGATCGCCAAGCTCATTCCAAAAAACCGGATGCGGGATTTCATCTGGATCGATCCCGATGCCTCGCTCGTTCCGCCATTCAACTCATTGCATTTCAATTCCCCGGAAGAATTAGAGCTGGGCAAGGGATCGCTGTTCACGACCTTCAAGTCGTTGGCCGGCTCCGCAAGGGGCGACGAATCGGCCAGGGTGATTATCAACGCCATCGATGCCGTGTGCGAATACTACGAGCATCCGACTCCGGTTCACATTTTCCGGTTCATGGTGCTGGGCCGACGACAAGTTCCGCGAGAAGGTTCCGGCCGATACTGCAAACCCTCTGCTCACCATATTCGGGAAGAAGTACAACGAGAAGCTCTGCGATTCGGAACAGATGTCCAAATTCTCGCCGCCGATCAACAAAGTCGATAAGCTACTCCGGCCATCCCTCATTCCGATCATCGGCCAGACCAAATCCCTCGACTTCCTCGACATCATGAACACAAAATAAGATCGTGATATGCCGTTTCTCCAAAGGACGGGGGGCGAGGAGATCTCCCAGACCCTTGGCTCAGTCATGGTTTCGATGGTTTCCATCTCTGCGCTCAAGAGGGAAAAGCAGAAGACACGTCCGCCTTTCATGCTGGTAGCTGATGAAGTTCACAATCTCACACACGGCGGCCGGTTCGGGACATTGCTAGCCGAGAGCCGCAAGTACGGCATCACGCTCGTTCTTGCGAGCCAGGGAATGTATCAGCTCCCGTTTGCTAAGGATGTGTTTTCAAACTGCCCGACGCAGATCACATTCAATGTGTCCGGCGAAGACGCAAAGGCCATTGAGAAGAACTGGAACGAGGAACAAATCCAGGCAATGCACTTTATTGCCCCGGTATGAGTTTTGTTGCCGGACATTCTCGGATGACGCGCCGGTCGCGCGCCGGATTAAAGGCTGGCCGAACATTCAAAAGCGCGGCGACGAAGCCAATCCCACGAAGCTGATAAAACATTCCCACCAGCGCCACGGAACCAGGCGGAAAGATGTGATTGCGAAGATAAACCGCTTCCTTGGGTCTTGAGCGTATCTGGCGGCCATATCCAACAACTTCGCCCCACTAAAGAGCTATTGGCGTCGGGTCCCCACAATGAGACCATCATTTCGTTGAAGCGGAATTGGAGATATGGACAAGAGCGGCCAAGTTCCCGAGGATCGACCACAGTCAGGAATACTGTCTGTAACAGAACACCACCAGGTGGACGCGCCGGCCGACTTGGGAATTGATAACAGATGTCCCTCCCCGATGCAAGCGCATGAACCTCGCGAGGGGGGCCGTCTGATACTGTTATCCGTTTTTGAAATCCTCAATCAATCACGTATCAGTGGCAATTGGTAGCCCGTCGCTCTCAAACGAGATAAAAACCCGCGATCCTGCGGGGCGTCCAATCACATTGCAACGAGCTTCTTTCCATTCCGAAACGACTCAACCAGTTTTTGGTTTGACGCCGTTCCGAATTCGTCTCCGATAATCGACGCCGGATTCCTTTTCCCCGCGCCGGAATAAATTATCGAACCAGGTATCCACTTCCTGCATTTACTTGAAGCTATCGCTGGACTTCCTATTGCCTAGATAGTCTTTTGCAGGTTGTGTTTGTTTCGACCCCTCGGCCATGTGTCGAGGGTTTTTGTTTGGTTTACATTCGACTGGTCGTTCGCAACTATTTCCCCCTATCACGCTTCCATTTGTCCGGATCGCCCGATTCCGTGTAAGCGTGCTCTTTGAGCGCTTTGTCCGGCCCGAGTGCTTGAACTCATTGGAGAGTTGCGCAGACGTGGGACCGTAAGTTCGGAACCCTAGTAAACGGGGAAGAAAGGTGTCTGTGCAAAAATGATCATCTAAGAGGGACACGGCTTGATACGCTGGACAAGCCGACACGCAATCTCCGCATCCAATCGAGTGAAAAATGAAGAAGGACGAAGCCATGACGAAAAAGAAGAAGGTCAACACCGGGGCCGCCGCCGTCGCGGATTTGATCGACGCATTGAATGAAGACCTGGCCCGCGAATACCAGGCCATCATCGCCTACACGGTCTATAGCAGCATCCTCACCGGCGCCCAATGGATGAACATCGCCGCCGAACTCAAACTGCATGCTGGTCAGGAATTGCAACACGCCCTTATCATTGCGGACCAGATCGACTACTTGGGCGGCACTCCGACCGTCATAGCCAAACCAGTGAAGCTATCTAAGAGGCCGGAAGAAATGCTTCGCTTCGACCTGGACAACGAAACCGAAACCATCAAGAACTACCGTCAGCGCGTCAAACAAGCCGAAGCCCTCGGTCACTACGCACTCGCCGAGCAACTCCGTAAAATCATAGCCCAAGAGCAGGAACACCAGCACGACCTGGCCACAGCTCTCGGCATAGACGTCCCAAGAGTCCTCGAAGGCGGCGCATAGTAAAGCGGTTTTCTGCTTAGCAACCAATTGTGTGGCCCAAGTCTTGACTCCTCTGAGACTCGGGCCGACAGGATCCGACGAACAAGTCATTGTCGGTGAGGGGGAAGAGATGCGTTCAACCCTAATCTTGCCCGCTGGCCAGCCCGCTCGCCGCAAAAGCAGCTAGCAGTAATGTCTTCCAATCC
This sequence comes from Occallatibacter sp., assembly GCA_036519195.1. Classification (GTDB taxonomy): domain Bacteria; phylum Acidobacteriota; class Terriglobia; order Terriglobales; family Acidobacteriaceae; genus Telmatobacter. Next base: position 9,724 of record DATDLS010000035.1, read on the forward strand.
AGGACAGCTACTCTTCAGCCACACCATCGCAGACCAGGGAGCGTTTGACGTGGTGTAAAAGCTGATGGCACAAGGCCTATTCTCCGGCTGGGGCAAACACATCCGCACGCTTTCGGACGAAGAGCAGACCCATAATCCGATGAGTTACCACCGTGGATCGGTGTGGCCTCACGACAACTCGCTGATCGCGTTTGGCATGGCGCGTTACGGCTACCAGCAGGAGGCCTCGGTGATTCTTTCAGCGCCGTTCGAAGCTTCACTCCACTTCCGCGAGTATCGGCTGCCGTAGTTGTTCTGCGGGAACCAGCGGCATCATCGCGATGAACCAGTGCTCTATCCGGTCTCTTGCTCACCGCAGGCCTGGGCTTCCGGCCCTCCCTTCGTGATTCTAACGGCGGTGCTGGGGCTGAAACCGGACGGGTCCAGCGGAGAGCTGAGGATCGTGAATCCGCGGCTTCCGGAGTTCCTCACCTTTCTTGAGGTCCGTGACCTTCGGGTCGGCAAGAGTCTGCTTGACCTGGACTTTCCTCGCCAAGGTGACAGAACCTCGTGCCGAGTTGTGGGACGAAGATGCGAAGACCTGGCCCTCAGCATACCTACCGATGAGATTTCAAGGGCCTTGGATCGCATTTTGATATCCACCGCACGCTTCAAATCAACGTACGCCAAGTCTCTGTCGTAATGAGGGAGAGCGGCGGTGCGGCAGTTGTTACGAATACGGGACATGCTCCGGAAAGCGCCGGCCTAAGTTACTTCTCGATCATTTGTTCGATCTGACCGACTTTTTTCTCAACTTTGCCGAGGTTGTGTTCGGCTTTGCCTCTAGCCGCTAAGTCCGAATTGTTCGTGACTTTGCCGGCCGCCTCTTTGACCGCGCCTTTTACTTCATGAACATTGCCGTTGATTTCATCCTTCGCACTTGGCTTCATTTGTTTGCGCCATTTCGTTGAAGGACACATGTTCGTGGATTCCCATTTCGGGGTCTCCCTTCTGCATTCGCCAACAGGTTTGTCTTCACAGTTTTAGCAGTCTGTCGAAGAAGGAACGATAGCGCTGTAGGGCAACTCGAAGGTCCTCAGTGGACACGTTGTCATCGCGAACCCACTGCTTTTCTAGGCCCAAACGATCATTGGCGAAACCTTCCGCGAGTCGCTGCAGCACCGCCGCTACCAACTTGTCTGCGTCTTCGACCGCCCGGCGTGGTTCGTCGACGAAACCAGTTTGTATCGTGCTCCAATGCGATCGAAACTCACCCGTCTCCGAATCGGAAAACAAGGGCATAGACTCCGAAACTACAACCTCCTTCATTGGAGGTTTCGGATCCCGGCCATACTCCGGATCTCGTAAGTTGGGCTGCCCTGGCGTGCCGTTGCTCGCCTGTTCGGCCGTCGTATGCAGCCCTTCCATTGTCGTCAGTTCATCCATCACGCCACCTTTTTCTCTGTCCACAATTGTCGGAATCTGCATCAGACTCTGTCGCGAGACTCCTATTGTCGGAAGTACCTCGTGAATAGTCATAATCAAACTTCAAGCATGGGAAATCTGGTCCGAATTGACCGTCATTTTCATTGGTGCTGGTAGCGCCTAAGAAAAAAGCAGGAGGAGTGCAGAGAACCTCCCAGAGGCGCCGTGTGATCTTCTTCGAACTAAAGGCACGAAACCTCGAACACTGCCGAAAGGCTCCAGGCGCGGAGCGTTTGAATCGAGCGTCTTCTTCAGTGAGCGCTGGCCGCGTCTTTTCGCCCCTGGAATCTTGTGTTTGGCGGCGGCGTCTTCCAGAATCGCATTGATCGCTCCGCCTGCCAGAATCACCACGCCACTAAGGTAGAACCAGAACATCAGGATAATCAGCGTGCCGAGCGAGCCGTAAAGCAGCCCAAAATCACTGATGTAACGGACATATAGTTTAAACAGAACCGAAGCGACCATCCACACTACTGCCGCGAAGACACTCCCTGAAAGAAGCCATCTCAATTTCTGTTCCTCGATGTTCGGGGCGAACCTGTCGAGACCGAAGAGCGCCAAAATGAGCAAAAACGCTGCGGTCGGCCACTGTGCAATGTCCCGCACGTTAAAAGTTGCCGAGCCGGCCGAGACATGGCGCAGAAATGCCGGACCATACACCACAATAATCAATGCGCCGGTAAGTAGTACACCCATGGCTAACGTCAGGCCCACGGCAATCAACCGGAACTTCCACCAGGGCCGCTTTCTTTCAGGCCATATATCTCGTTGAGAGTGTCGATAAGCCCCCCCGTCGCCGATGAGGAGGACCATAGAGCGAAGAGCAGCGCAAACCAGGCTTTCCCGCTGCCGGTTGTAGACGCCAGCACCTGTCGTACGAGGTTGGAAGCGGCGGATGGTAGAACTGCTCCTATGTATCCCATCAGGGTGGCTTGCGAATCCGGAGCCGAGCTAAGCATTGAAACCATGCCGGTTACGGACATGAGCATAGGGAAAAAGCCGAGCAGGAACCAGAATGCCAGCTCGGCGGCACGATTCGCGATATTGGCCTTGCTTGCATCCCGCCAGGTCGGCCAGGCAGGCAAAGGGCTCAGCTCACCTCATGCGGCACTCTACGAACTAAAAGAGGAGCGATCAAGCGAGATTGCCGAGTCTACGGGTTGAGCGAGGGAACAATGAAGACACACCCGTCGCGGGGAGTAGTCAGGCTGCGATCGGAACTCAGGGGCAGGCGGTGATGACGATGATGCAGAAGCCCAGCGGATGGCCCTTTGGCCACTGTTTACACGCATCCCGAACTTACCCCAGCAGGTCTCACATCTTTCGCGTGAAATAAGCGAAGTCCGCGAAGACGCGGGCGGCTTTGCCGGTCCTCGGGTGCAGAACACGAGCCACAATGTCGGTTCCGCAACTCCCCTGCAGTCCACTTCCTATTTCTCTACGTCGATCTCTGGATACTTCCGCTTGACCGCCGCCACCACCGTCGCGTGTTCCGGCTTTCCGCTGGACCGGGCCAGCGCATCCCGCGCGTGCGCAGCGTCCTCAATCGGGTAGCTCCGCGTCTTCGGAAAGACAAAATCCCCTTTGGGCAGTTCCTTCCGCTCCTCATACTTAAGCTTTGTCATCGTGACTTCTCGCGCCCTTCTTGTTCCAAGCCTTACTCGCTGGTAGGATGGCACCGGCCCACCCCGAGTTGCACCAGGTCTTTAAGCCCAGCCAGGCCCCGGCTCGTTGTAGCGGCGGCACCACTTGGCCGCGGTCTTGACGCTGACGTTGAGACCTCTGCAGAGACCTTCAACGTGCACCCCGCTTTACAACCAGTTTTGCCGACTGCTCTCGACTATGAATTGTCCATCCGGCATTCTTGGGATAGTCCATTCGATCTCCTCTGACAATCTGATTGTTCGTCACAACCAGTTTCTTTCGTTCAGATCGAATAGACAACCTGCTGAAACTTCACAGCTAAGCGGGGGGGGGGCGAGTAATTGAGTAGCCGAATAGAGTGTTAGGAACCGAATACGCGGCGCACCTAAACTCAAGGCCGTGCATGCACCGAAGCAGTGGAGTATAAGAATCCCGAGTAGGATGCGCCAACAAATAACAACCGGACCCAGAGCCGTTTATAAGCTTCCTGCATTCCTCAGCATTCCGCCGTCAATGAAGTGGGTGCTGCCGGTGACATACGCGGCATCTTCCGAGGCAAGGTATACAGCAAGCTGAGCTACTTCTTCAGGCTTGCCCCAACGTCCAAGCGGAATTTCAGCAAGAATCTGATCGTTGAGTTTGGCATCCATCTCAACCTCTTTGTCGATCGGAGTGAAAATGGCTCCAGGACCAATGTTGTTCACGGTGATGTGATGCGGAGCCAGTTCGACGGCAATCGTGCGCATGAGCATCCTCAGGCCGCCCTTCGAAGTGGAATAGGCCGCGTTCTGAACCATCGGAAGATCCTCATGGATCGAAGATATGTTAATGATTCGGCCACCCACGCCTTGCTGGATCATCTGCTTGGCCGCGGCCTGTGAGCAGAGAAAAGGCCCAGTGAGATTCACAGCCATGATCTTCAGCCACTCCTCAAGAGGATAATCCACAAACGCAACCTTCTTCTCGATCCCTGCGTTGTTCACGAAAATATCGAGCTTGCCAAAAGCCGCGACCGTCTTCTGGACAAGTGCATTGACATCATCCGCGAGCGAGATATCTGCATCCACCCCCAGCGCCTTTCCGCCCAATGCATTGATCTTGTTGATCGTGTTCTCGGGAACGGAGGAGTTGCCGACGTAATCCACAACGACCGCCGCTCCGGCTTGGGCAAACGCGACGGCGATAGCTTGTCCAATTCCCGTTCCCGCGCCCGTAACGACAGCAACTTTGCCTTGCAATCTCATGAATCACCTCTTGACATTGGATGCACACAAGGCAAGTTGAAAGATTCCGATAGCCAAGCCCGATCCAGGCTACGCCAACCGCTTAAAATGCTGAATCGGATAAAAGCGAATCATCACACCTTACCGGAGAGTGGCTTGCGCTCGCCAAGATTGCCGAGTCGTACAAAAACGGCAACCTACCTTGCATACGAGTGAGGCAAGCAAATGGAAGAAGCTGTCGGGAAGGAAGCGTTCGGAAAGCCAGGTATCGAGCCCCGCTGGACCCATAGCAACAAGGCCGGCATCGGCACGGCATATTCTGCCTCCAGCCACCTCTGGTTCATTATCTGGAACGGCATTGTGACGGAGGTCTACTACCCCACCCGTTGACCGGCCGCAACTTCGAGATCTCCAGTTTCTCGTCACGGATGGCGAGACTTACTTTCACGAAAAAAAACGAGATCTTACCATCCTCATGGAACGTATTTCGGACCACGTGCTCGGCTATCGATGCACCAATGCAGATCCCGGCGGCCGGTACACGATCACCAAGGAAGTCATTGGCGATTCACATCTGCCATGCCTGCTTCATCGCACGCAAATCACCGGCAATGACCGCGCGTTTCTCGCCGGCCTCAAGATTTTCGTTCTATGTGTCCCGCATCTTGAGATCGGCGCCGCGGGCAACAACGGCTACATCGCCATTGCCAATGGCCCTCGCATCCTGATGGCTCAAAAAGACGGCAGGTGGTTGGCAATGGGCGCCCCCGTTCCCTTTTAGCGTCTTTCCTGCGGCTACGTCGGCGCAAGCAACGGATGGACCGACCTGCACAAAGACTTCAAAATGGATTGGGAGTTCGAGCGGGTCGGTGACGGCAACAGCGCCTTGACCGGAGACATGGATATTAGCCAGATTCGCGAGTTTACCCTCGGCCTTGCTTTCGGCAACAGCGAGCACCGGGCCTTTGCCAGTCTCATGCAATTTCTCGCAATAACCTTTGATGGGCAGCTGTCGAGATACAGGACGCACTGCTCGTGATTAGCACCGACCGCAATGAGGACAGCTACACCAAGACCTGGGGTACAAACGACTTCTACTTTAAAGATTCCGACCCGGGCTATCCGTTTCCGCTAGGGCAGGTGCAGCCTGTCGGCAGCTTCCACTTCGAGATGATGAACGGCGACGCTCCGCCACTTACTCCAGGCTTTGTCCTGGAGGGAATGAATCACCACGCTGTTCCTTGGTGGCTCACGACAGAGGATCTGCCAGACTCGGAAAATCGCGTCACTCTCTAGAGCGCCACACTGCTCTCCGTCGAAAGTTGGCAGCCGGGCATCGTTGGCGCCCATCCCTCCGGAGACACCGGCCGCACCAACCAATCCGAGTCCGTGACAGATGCCGCGCCTAAGCGGATTCGGCTCTCCTACACACCAAATAAAGTCGAGTCCTTCGATCGCCTTAAAGACCGTTGAGTTGACATTCTCAAGAGGACTGGACACGCGACCGCCTCTGTCCCGCTCCATGCTTACTTCAAGAAGCGCGTCCCTATTGATGGGGTCGGGCACCAGAACGGCACCTGCTGCATGGGCAACGATCCCGCCGCCAGTGTCCTCGACCCGCACTGCAAAGCCCACGACCTTGATAACCTTTATGTCGTCGACGCATCCTGCTTCGTCTCAGCAAGTGCTGTCAATCCGTCACTGACTATCATTGCAAACGCAATACGAGTCGCGGACCATCTGCTAGCCGAACGCCTCAAGTGAAAGATTGCATGAAGCGTTTCGCGAGCAGGATCAACTATCGCGACCCTGAATCAAACTCGGCCTGCATTTTCAATACAATTGGTGAATGGACAAAGATGCTGAGCAAGATCCAAGGGTTTATTTCGCTGCCGAAAGAACCTTCTTAGCCTGGATTCGCACGGGGCTGGGCTTGATCGGGATAGGATTTGCGGTCAGCCGCTTCGGCCTGTTTTTCCGGCAATTAAGCGCGAGCGAATCCCACTTGCCCACTCGCGCCACCGGCCTATCGGTCTGGTCTGGGGCGACTTTGGTTGGATTGGGCGTGGTCGTCATCCTCAGTTCCGTCCTGCGACACTTTCAACTCATTCGTGAATTGAAGTCAGGTACCTGGATACCGGGACGGGTGTCCAGGGATGCCGTGGTGTTGGGACTGCTGTTGGCTGGCGCTGGGATCGGCGTGTGTATATATCTGATGCTCGTACACTAGCCATCTTGAATTAAGAAGTGTTCCCGGTCTCAGGCAAGCAGCGCTCCGCGCGCTGTTTGTCAAAATCCGGAAACTGCAGCTTTAGCCTGTGCAGTCGAATATCCAGTCCGGCGCATCCGAGAAATTCAAGAGGAAGACCAACCCATTCTGATTGACAGCCCCTCAGAGTGTGAGTTGTCCAAAACAGTTCTGACTTACGGTTTTTCGACGACCTTCTGCACTTGGCCGATTTTATTTTGGATCTTCCCAGCTATTTTTTCGCCAGCACCCTCGCTTTCCAAGTTTGGATCGTTCGTCACATGACCCACCTTCTCCTTAATCGCGCCCTTCACTTCGTGGACCTTCCCTGCGACCTCGTTCTCAGTACTTGACCTCATTTTGCTGCCTCCTCTGCGTTGATTACAATTCCGGCGCTAGACGGCTGATCCGCGGAACAGTCACATAAGGCACCAGAGGCACAATTGTTAGACACACGAATCCGTATATCTGTCTCCTTTAATACACTTTCAAGTTCAATTTGCTGGCTTTGGAGCGGCGAACGAGTTGAAAAACGAGCGGAAGGTACGGCAAGATATTCAGGTCCTCTTTACGCTGGTAGCCGCTGAATAAATTTCAGACAGAGATTTCGGCGCTTCTAGAGTTCATCGGCCACCGTTCTCGGGCCATTCTCTGCGACACGGTCGTGCGGCGCGACACTGGATGTTTCCTCAACTCTTACTCCCGATTTCCGGCTCTTGTGAGGGCTCTTCCTTCGGGTCGGATCGGTCCGAACGGACGGGAACTCCGCTGATAAGACCTTGAAAGTTTGTGAGGCGTTTGCCGAGTATAACCACTCCCCTGGACGTAATTTCATATTCGCGAATATCCTTGGCATGATTCCCGCCTCGCATCTTGATCACCACCATGATCTTGCGAAGCTGGCCATCGATGGATACGTACCGAAGCCGGATGATGTCATCGGTGAGAAACGAAATTGAGTAGGTACTGAACGGAAATTCGGTGAAAGATTCATCGACCTCAACTGTGCTTAGAATTGTCACGCCGATCCCCGTCAGGGCGAAGATCATCCGGTAGAGCGACTCGCGAAAGTCGGCCCGGAAGCCGGGCGACAAGGCCATCTCAAAGCCGGCCAGGGAGTCGATCACGAGGCGCTTGGCGCCGATCTTCTGTACATCGTCGAGAATCGACTGCATGGTTTGATCCACCGATAGGTCGAGAGGACGGAGATAGAGCATTGCGAGCTTCCCGTCTTTCTGGGGCGTTTCCAGATCCAATCCCAAACTGGTGGCCCGCTCCGCATACGCTTCCGGGCGTTCTTCAAAAACCGCTACGATTCCCGGTTCCCCTTGGCGTATGCCTTCGGCAATGAATTGGGTCGCGAGGACTGATTTCCCCGTTCCCGAGGATCCTGCCACG
>DATDLS010000036.1:0-4306 GCA_036519195.1 Occallatibacter sp.
GGACGCACCTTCACTCCGCAGGAAGACGCTCCCAACGGAGGCCACGAGGTGGTCATCAGCTACGGCTTCTGGCAGCGCAAGTTCGGCGGCAACCCCAACATCGTCGGTACCAGCGTCTCGCTCAGCAACGACTCCTACACCATCATCGGTGTCCTGGGAAGATCCTTCGTCACCGAACAGGAAGCCGACATCTGGGTCCCCTTCCAGATCGATCCCAACAGCACCAGCCATGGCGACACTTTCTTTGTCGCCGGCCGCCTCAAGCCAGGTGTTACCCTCGCCCAGGCCAACGCCCAGCTCAAACTCGCTGCCGTTCAGTATCGCCGCCTGCGTGCCGACCCTACGGACAACAAAGACAGCTTCGGCGTCCAGCCTCTGCGCGACTCAATCGTCGCCGGCACTCGTAACTCCCTGCTCACACTCCTCGGCGCCGTCGGCTTCGTTCTGCTCATCGCCTGCGCCAACGTCGCCAACCTTCTGCTGGTCCGCGCCACCGGCCGCAAGCGTGAATTCGCCATTCGCGCCGCCATGGGCGCGGGCCGCGCACGCATCATCCGTCAACTGTTGACTGAAAGCATCATTCTCTCCGTGTTCGGCGGCATCCTCGGCCTGATCCTCGGCTACGCCGGCGTTCGCGCCCTGCTCACCGTCAGCCCCGCCGGGCTGCCCCGCATCGGCGAACATGGCGCCGCGGTCGGTGTCGACTGGCGCGTGCTCGCTTTCACCCTCGGCATTTCCCTGCTGACCGGCATTCTCTTCGGACTCTTCCCCGCCCTCGGCGCCTCACGCCCGGATCTGAATACCACCCTTAAGGAAAGCAGCAACCGCTCCAACACCGGCTTCGGCCAAAGCAAGGCCCGCTCCCTGCTTGTCATCAGCGAAGTCTCCCTCGCCCTGGTCCTTCTGATCGGAGCCGCGCTCCTGATCCGCACCTTCATTGCTCTCCGCCAGGTCAACCCCGGCTTCGATCCCCGCAACGTCCTCACCCTCGAAATGTCCCTCAGCGGCGACCAGTTCAAAAAGACCTCGGGCGTCGCCCAGGTCGCCCACGACGGACGCGAGCGCCTCAATGCCATCCCCGGCATCGAAGTCTCCGCCTTCACCTGCTGCCTTCCTCTTGAAAGCGTCCACGGGCTGGCTTTCAACATCATCGGCCGCGCCCCCGAGGGCAAATCTCCATGGAACGGCGGCGCCGGCTGGATGAGCGCTTCCCCAGGCTACTTCTCGGTCTTTCATATTCCCATCCTGCGCAGCCGCGACTTCACCGAGCAGGACACCGGTTCGGCCCCCGGCGTCGTTCTCATCAACCAGACCATGGAGAAAAAATTCTTTCCCAAAGGCGATGCCGTTGGCCAGCAGCTGCTGATCGGCAAAGGCCTCGGCCCCCAGTTCACTGAGCCCGCCCGCCAGATCATCGGCGTGGTTGGCGACATCCGCGACCTTGGACTCAATAACGATCCCCGTCCGCTCATGATCGTCCCCAGCGCCCAGGTCACCGACGGCATAACCACTATCTTTTCCAACATTGACCCCATGGTCTGGCTCGTCCGCACCCACGGCGATTCCCATCAATACATCTCCGCCATCACCGATCAGCTCCGCCAGGCCAGCGGCGGATTCCCCGTCGCCAATGTGCGTCCCATGAGCGAAGTGGTCGTCCAGTCCACCGCGAGCGAGGACTTCAACATGCTGCTGCTGACCATCTTTGGAGCCTCCGCACTCGTCCTCGCCGCCATTGGCATCTACGGCCTGATGGCCTACCGGGTCGAGCAGCGCACCCAGCAGATGGGCATCCGCATGGCTCTCGGCGCAGACCGCGCCGCCATCCGCAATCTCGTCGTCTGGCACGGCATGCGGCTGGCCCTGGTTGGCGTCGCGATTGGTCTCGGCGCGGCCTTCGGGCTTACCCGCTTCATTGCCAGCTTTCTGTTCGGCGTCAAGACCTGGGATCCGTTGGTATTTTTAACCGTCCCGATCGTATTAAGCCTGGTCGCGCTGCTCGCCGTCTGGATGCCGGCTACGCGCGCCTCGCGCCTCGATCCCCTCAAGGCCCTCCGCATCGAGTGACCGCGCTCTCTGCCAGATAAGCTCTTCGACGCCTGGAAAGACACGGGTTTGCACTCCGTCGGTCCCAGCGTGTTTCAGAAAACCTACGGCTCCAAAAGCAGGTTTCTCAGCGATCACTACGAACAGGCGTATCTGCTTGCGAAGAGCAGGCCGCCGTTGCCGAAACAGCAACTGGCTGACGTGATGGACACGTCAGCCAGCTCGAGCAAGCTGCATCCGACTCAGAAGCCGGTATCGACTTGGGTGCAGTTGATTCCCAACTTCACGTTGCCGCGTGAGCTGACATGTGAATTCAAGTGAATGAAAAGGTTTCCGCGGTTTTTGTATCGAACTGAAACTGCAATCCGGTCGCGCGAAATGATCCGGCCCTGCTTGTTCCTCGCTCTGCTTATTCCTGTCTCATCGATGGTGGAGCACCCTCCGAGGCGCTCCCCCACTGTAGATTCGGCGTATCGGCCATATCCAACACGAGCATTCCGCCATGCGCAATGTCTGAGTGCCGGAACCACGGCTTGTTCAGCGGTTTTCCGTTGAGTTGGGCCGACTGGATATATTTATTCTGTGCCGAGACATGATCTGCAACGATCGTGAAGGTCTTTCCATCGCTTAGCCGGATGACACTTTTGGCGAAGATGGGACTGCCGATTTCATAGATGGGGCTTCCGGGAGTAACGGGATAGAAACCCATCGCGCTAAGCACATACCAGGATGAGGTCGCTCCGCCATCATCATCTCCTGGAATGCCCAAGGGGCCGTCACTGTACCAGACATCCATCAACTGACGGACACGCCGCTGGGTCTTCCAGGGCTGTCCGGAGAAATCATAGAGGTAAGGGATGTGAAAGCTCGGCTCATTGCCCTGGGCATACAGACCGACGAGCCCTGTGGCATCGGGAAACTGCTTCAGAAAAGCATATTTCGAAGTGCCATACTGTTCGACAAACAAGCGGTCCAGCTTGGCGTTGAATGCATCGTTGCCGCCCATTAAGTGAATGAGACCGGCAACATCATGTTGGACGTTGAAGGTGTAAAGCCAGGAGTCGACCTCGGTGAAGTAGTCTCTTCCGCCTTGCCCGCCACCCAGCTTCGGATCGAAGTTCGCTACCCACTGCCCATCCGCGCTCTTGGGAGCCATAAAGCCAATGGCCGGGTTATACAAGTTCTGATAGTTATGCGCGAGTTTTGTAAAGTATGCCGCATCATTTTGCTTGCCAAGCGCTTGAGCAAGCTGCGCAACGGACCAGTCGTCATAGCTGTTCTCAAGCGTTACCGATACCGCCTGGCGGCGCTCGCCATGGTTCACCTCCGTCACAGTTTCTTTTTCGCCATAGGCGAGCGCAGGAAAGAAGCCCTTATCGAGATACACACGGTCCAGGCTAGTAAGCGGACCGTGATGCCATGGAATCATCGATGCCTCGGTTGCGTTCTTGCGCATGGCGGCAAAGGCTTCGTTGACATCGAAATCACGATAGCCCTTTTCATACGTATCCAAAATCAACTCGTCTGCATGATGGCCGATCATCACCGCCCGGTCGCTGGCCACCGACGGAAACGAAGGCAGCCAGCCGCTCTGCTCATACATGCGAAGGTAAGAACGGATCATATCTTCTTGCTGGCTCGCGTTCAGTAATAACTGCAAAGGATGCAGAGAACGGAAGGTATCCCAAGTCCCATCGTCGACATAGAAGTCGTGTCCGTTCGAATCATGCACGGCATGGTCGTATCCGCTGTAGTATTTCCCATCTTCCGTAATATCGGTCATGCGGCCCAATGAGCGATACAATGCGGTATAGAAAATCGTGCGCTGTGCCTCCGTTCCACCTTCAGTGGCAATGGCGCCCAAGGCCTGCTTCCAGACGCTTCGCGCCTGCGATTTCACCTGGTCAAAATTCCAACCGGGAATCTCCCGCTGCAGGTTCCGGTGCGCCTGTTCCACGCTGATGTAGGAGATACCGACGCGAGCTTCAATCGATTCCGCGTCAGTCGTTTTGTACTCCGCAACAAATCCAATGTGATTGCCGGCCTGCTTCGCATCTTGCGTCAAGCTGTCATCCTGCCAGGTCTGATACGAATCGAAGTGCCGAGAGAACTCAGCGTAGAAATATTGCTTCGCTCCTTCTCCGTTATCGTCGCTGCGCTCGCTATGGCCGTCGCCACCCCTGCTGCCTTCGACCGCGTTGTTCCCGATCACGACCATCTCGGACCCTTGCCCCATGCGGAGCACCATATGGGCATGAGG
>DATDLS010000037.1:0-2483 GCA_036519195.1 Occallatibacter sp.
TTCCTTCTCTGTCGCTCTCAAATCGTGCTGGTATCGTGCTCGTGCTTGTCCTCGAGCTGCTTTGCGGCTTCTCATATCTGACTTGTTAGTATGCCTAACCCGACTTCGCGGATTCGAGGGGTAGTCAATCGTAAGTCGTTCAAAATCAACGCAAGCGCCTAAAAAGTCTTCACTACAGAGCCCTATTTGGCCAGTCGCCCGGATGCCGTGATTTTGGGTGGCGGCTGATCGGGTAATTCGAGTTTGAGTTGTTTGAGCAGGAGCTGAAGGTCAGCCTCGGGCTGGGTGTAACGCGAAAGGATGATGGTCCGGCCATCGGTGGTGGGAAGATGAACATCGATCATCTGCATCGCGCTAAACTTCTCCAGGACTGCACGGGGAGTTAATCCGGGCGCCAAGTCTCGCAAGCGCCGGCGCAGAGTGACGTGAAGACAGTAGGTCAGAAAGGCGATGAAGATGTGTGCCTCGATGCGATGGGGAAGCTGATGAAAAATGGGGCGAATCCCTAAATCTCCTTTCAGATTTTTGAAGGCTTCCTCGACTTCCGTGAGCTGGGTGTAATATTCCCAAAGCGTGGCTGGGGCTTGCTGAGCAAGGTGGCCTCGCAGCAGGTATTGGCCTTCGCGCCGGTAGGTTTCGCGAAACTTGGTGCGGTTAACTCGGAAACTAAAGTTAAGTTTAGTTTTGGGCTTTTTCGCTGTCGGCCTTTTTGTTTTCGGCTTTCTCTTTTTCGACCTGCCCGGATTGGGTAATTTTAAATCGATCAATCCGAAGGCACGCCCGGCCTCCTTCTTGGCCTCGCCAATCTTGATGAGCAACGCTTTGGTATTGAGTTTCATTTTCTGTAATTCGCCAAGCCGATTCCAGAGTTTTCTGAGGCGGCGCCGACGCATCGCCCGCTCTTTGCTGACGCGGTCTCGGCTTTGAGCCTGCACGTAAAGTTCCCCTTCATGGGCCAATAGCTTGACGTCCAGTCCAGGACGAACCTCCTCCCATGGGCGGCCAATCAGCTCGGCTTCCAGCTTGCTCAATCGGCTTTTCGGCGTTCCCACCAGATAGTAAATCGGCGGCTCACTGTTGCGCATCTCTGCGAGCACTTCCTCGGTCGGGATCCCACGGTCTAAAATCCAGGTTCTCTCGGCCTTACCGTATTGGGCTTCGATCTTTTTGAGGAAATCCCGCAACGTCGTCTTATCACTGGTATTACCAGCGAGCACTTCATAGGCCAGCGGAAAACCTTCCGGCGTGACAATCAAAGCGATGACCACCTGCACGCAATCACTTCGTTTGTCCCGACTGTGCCCGAACTTGCGCTTGTCTGCTTCTGCGGTCGGAGGATCACATTCGAAATAGGTACTAGTCAAATCATAGAGGAGAATCTCGAACTTGGCGTTGAAGAGATCTTTCCAACGCTCAGTCAGGTGAGTAAAGAGCTCCCCTTTGTGCTTCAGGAGCAAGTCGTGGCATTCGTAGAGTCCGTGGATTTCGGCCAGACGGAAGTCTGAACCAAGGAGCTCAGGTACAGCACTGCGATCAAACCAGTATCGATGTAGACGCCACTCACTGCCGGGCTCGATAAAACGATATATACATAACGTTTGTAAAATCAGATCCCATCGGGTGCCCTTGCGTCCGGGCGGCAGACGTTCCGCCCAGAACCGGTCCAACTTGAGTTGTTCATAAAGCGCACAAACCAGCCAGCATCCACCCCATTGGCGGGCGTTGCGCACTTCTAAGTCTTTGAGCCGGACTTGAATGACTTGCTCGTCGTCGATCGGCGCCGTTTGCTCTTCGGCAAAGAGTGCCACAGTCCGCGGAGCGCTGCGGCCATCTTCGAAGACCTCGATCGACTTACGCCAGACCTCGCACTGACTGTCGTTGATCTCTCCAAGATAAAGCACCTGCCGTTGCACCACCTGGCCACCAGCGACGCGGCGGTTTTCGACCAAATTCCAATAGCGGTGCTCCTTGCCATTTTTCTTTCGCGTCGTGCAGCGCAAAAACATGATGGCATGCCATTATTCACAGAAATTTCTTTTTGAGAATAGGGTAGGTCTTCACTACAGCCGCTTTTCGGGGTTTCCGCCGGATCCCCTCCCTGAAAATCAACGACTTACGTCACAAAAATAATTCTTTGCGCCGCGAATCCGCGAAGTCGGGTTAACCCTGATGTAGGTCTCATCCACCCGCCAACTGTCGTTGGTTGGTTTGAGTCGCCGACGCAAACGTTGTTCCATTTCCGGGCCATAGCGCTGGACCCACCTCCAGACGGTGACGTGATCGGCGCGCAGGCCCCGCTCGGCGAGCAACTCCTCGACGTCGCGGTACGAAAGGGAAAAGCGCAAGTACCATCCCACGGCCAGCAGGATGACCTCCGGCTCAAATTGCCGCCACTTGAATAAACCGCAAACCGAAGAGGCCAGGAGGAGCATCCGGCCAGTCTATCACGGGCTACCTGCAAAGTTGCAACACTGCCAATGAAA
>DATDLS010000038.1:0-20480 GCA_036519195.1 Occallatibacter sp.
TCGGTGAGGGCGTGCGATAAGCCGTCTTCGTCGGGCTTCTTGGCCAGCTGAGGTTGACGCAGTTGGATCAAGGTGTCCATCAGCGCTTCGTATCGTTTGGCGCCGAGGTGGAAGAGCCGTTCATCCACAGCCCGACGGTAGTTGTGGCCATTGTCGAAGACTTTGCCGCGGCCCTGGCCTTCAACGACCTCGCGCAGTCGCTCGCGGGTGAGCACAACTGCCTGATCGCTGGTCATCCACAAGTCCTGACCGATGCGAGGATCTTGCCCTTCCTGAGCGCCTTCGAGCAGAAAGAACCAGCTATCGACCTGCGTCTTCCCTGTCACTGCCGATAGGCCCGCGCCCAGGGTGAGATAGCGCGCAGAGCCATCGGCCTGGCGCTTTCCAAATTCGATCCAGGTGTAGCCGATGCGGCGTTGGTAGCCATTCATCAACAGGTTCCAGGCCATCCTCTTTCCGCTGTCTCCGTCAGGCTCGATGCGTGATGGGCGCAACTGCGCGTCGAAGAGAAAAGGCAACGTCAAGGAAAGTACCTTTGATTTGCCTGTGCCGTTGTTGCCGCGCAGAAGCAGGTGACCATCGCGAAACCAGAATTCCTCGCTGTCGTAGTGAAACAGCTCCACCAGGCCGATCCGAAGGGGTTGCCATCGTTCACGCCGAGGTTCGGGCAGTGCGGGGCGAGAAGGAAGCGAGGATTGGAAGAGGGCGTCGGTCATAGGTCAGGCATCGTTTTTTTGGGTAGAGGCTATTGCCGGTTTGTTTGTGTACCCACTACGGGATCGCGAAGCTCAAACCGGGCAATGGCCGGCAAGGGGCGAATCTCGCGATTTGCGTGCGAGATGAGTTGAAGCCGGTTCAGATTGTCAAGTGCTATCTTGGCGAGTTCTACTTCGGCGCCGGGTTCGCGCGCCGACTTGCGCCAATATCGGCCGTACCGATCGATTGCAACGCGCATGAAGGCGGCGAGGTCGTCGTCCGTGATGACGGCTGACTTCGGTGCTTCGTGGAGGATTCTGGCCAGGTACTCGGCAACCAGCAATGTGGCATGGGACTCAGTGCCTTCCGACGGCATCACGATATCGGTCAGTTGCCCCGACTCGTCGGTCAGCGCCAGCCCTTCGGCACGCTGCTCGGCGGTGAGTCCGGCGGCCTCCGAGAGCCGGGCCGCCATCGCACCACGTTGATTGACGAAGTAGGCTTGATGTTCCGCGTCCAGGAAGCCGGTGTAGATGACTGGATCGTCCAGCAAGCGGCGCGCCAAGTGGTGGCGCAGGGCATCGCGACGGCCTTGCTCGCTGTCCGCCACATGTTCGGACACCAGGGAGCGGAGTCTGTCCTCAAAATTGGCCGGCGCGGCTTCGGCGCGCCATGTCGAGGGGCCGCGCACTGCTGCCAGCATGCCTGCGAGCATTCGCCGCTGTACGTCGTAGAGCGCATCCGACTGGTTCCATCCGTTTTCGCGGACGAAGTTCTCTTCATCGCCGGCAACCCGCTGCAACACATCCTGCTCGAGCAATGTGCGGCAGACGGAAACCAGCTCGCGCCGTTCCGAAGCCGTGCGCAGCGTAAACTCGAAGCCCAAGGAGGTCAATGCCGGGTCAGCGGCCAGTTGCCTGATCCGATCACCCAGTATATGCAAGGTGATCTGCGAATCGGCGCGTTCCAGCACCGCGCAAGCCAGACACAACAGGACATAGCGGCGCCGGTCATACTCAGGCAGCCCGCGCGTCTCGTCGGCCAGATCCGCAGGCCGCTTGAAGAGCCGCGCACCTTCGCGCTCGACATGCAGTGGCCAGCCAGCCTCGCGCGCAAACCATTCGCTCAGCCGCACGGCTTGGCGTCGTACCGCCGGGAAGTCTTCGTGCCCCGGCGCCATCAGAGGCTGCATCAGCAAGGCACGCAAAGCCCTACGGAACTCATCCTGTTGCTGGGCCCTTTGGAGTTCGCCGATGCGCCGGCTGTCCTGCCGTGCCAGTGGTTGTGCGCTCACAGTTGTGCCTGCGTGAAAGAGATTGTGACCAGATGGTCCCGGCCGGCGAAGACGCCGCCCGGCGTGACGATGCGAGCCTCCGTAGTGACATCGAGGGGTTCCATGCGGATATTCAAAAGGCCATCGCCAGTTTGACGCTCGACGATCTGGTCTGGATGAGCTTGTTCTGCCAGAGCCTCTCCCAACAGGCTCTGGAACAGGCCGAAGGCATGTGTGTCCAATTCACCCATCTCTGATAGGCGGAAAGCATGCCCGGTGGCCAGCCGCTGCCTGGCGGCGTCGACCTGGCGCGCTTCCTCGGAAAGGTGTGCCGCCATGAACGCTCGGTCGGCACTGCGGTCACGCACCCGCGCGAGCGGGCCGCGGGGCGCAGCTTCACCATATTCTCGCAGGCGAGGGCTGATCTTAAGCGGCGGAGCATCGGCCCATCGGGTGTTCGCCGGAAGTTCCTCGTCGGCCTCGAGGTTGTGCGACAAATGCCGGGCAGGATGAAGGGCGAATGCAGCCCGCGCCATGCGGTGCGCCTCACCGTCACTGCCACAGGCGGCGAACCAGTGTGCGAGAGTCCGGAAATCGGCGGAACGATCACTGCGGCCACTGCGACGGTCATTGACAGCGGCAATTGCACTCAGCAGCTGAGGAATGGCGGCCCGTGCCCGGCTTCGCAACAGTTCGGCCTGAGGCGGCTCGGCTCCCGTCGAGAGAAACCAGCCGCGCAGCCCTTTCCACCGTTCGCGCCACGCTTGCCAGCGGCGCATCTTTTCGTTGGTTTGATCCCCCTCGTCGTCCGGAGCGCTGTCCCGCGCTTCCCGCTCCGCAATTTGGAGAAAGACCGGATCGACGCGTGGCGCCAGGCGCTGGATGAACAGGGCGATCGAATCGGAGCGGCGAACCAGATCGCTCAGAAAACGGTCCAGGTAGTCGATCAGGCGCCGCTTATAGGCGATAACGGCGTTCGCTTCGGCCTGCTGAAGCTCAAGACTGCGCGCAACTCCCGCCATGAATGCTTGCGCGTTTTCGGCAAGATCATTGAAGACACCAACCAGGTCACGGAGCACTTGATGTGCCTTGGCGACATCGAGTCCATCCTCGGTTACGCTTTGGTCGATCAGCTGTTGCAGCGCTTGCAGCCGGCTGGCAATGTCTTCCAGGGCAACGGTCTGCAATTCGGCCCGGCGCTCGAGTGTTTGAAAAAATACAGCAAGGCCGGTCTCTACAGCCTCGCCGCCATGGGACAGGCGATAAAGGAAACGTGCGCGATAGAAGTCACTGAGGGATGAGACACGCGCCGTATCCGGTTGAGACTCAAGATTGCCCCATTCTGCCAGCTGGGCTAAGGCGCCGTTGACGTCTTCGATACGGGGTGGGCCATCGGCCCAGCTCGCTTCCGCCAGTACTTCGTCGGGACGGAGTTGAAGCCGGTACTGTCGCTTGGCGGCAGCAAAGACATCCATGATCGCGCGATAGAAGCCGGATTTCTCGGCACTTAGATGCCGAAAAAGTTCTGCTGCTGTCGCGCTTGCCGGCACCGGATTCCCCTTTCCTTCTCCCCTTATACAATACCCCATTTGTGCCATTGCTTTCCCGATGAGCAACTCAGCTCGGACTGGCTCCAGGGCCGAGGCATAGAACCTCCATCGATCGCTCGATGCATGGAGTCTGCAGCGGGGTAAGAAGGGGATATGGACCATCCCCTGAAATGTTCTGCAGCAGTTGCGCAATCCGCGCGGGGAGCCGAACCGGGAACCTGTTTTAGAGGAGATTCTTGTGATCGCCGTGGAGGCAGTGTTGAGCGGTGCTGCGAGTTGGAACGAGATCCCGGATAAAGCAAGGAGAAGTTCGGCAATAGGGCCGGGTGGCCAAGCAGGGGAAGGATTCGTTTTTGCTCCCGGGCTCAGACGCGGGAGGGGGAAGAAATCGAATGCGGCACACGGCGCGGGTTCGCCCTGCCGCATCCATCGCTATCCCTATTAAAATGAAATATTTAAACCATCATATCCGGGTGCCGCTTGCTGCTTCCCAGCACGCGCGTTCCCGTGCACGCTGGCGATAGCGACTCTCAGAAAAGCCAACGCCACATGGGGCCCGTCGTCGGTGACATAGGGTCGTGAACGGCGAGCGGTTCGTATCAAGGGGAAGAGTCAGCGCCTGGTAGCCAGGGAGTTTTGGCTCTATCCAGATACGATTGCCGCGCCGAAGGCAGCGAGCGAACCTGTCACCGCGCATCTCTTCAAGGGGACAGACTGAGAAGCTAGACTGGAAACAACCTGATGATCAATCCGGCAATTGTGATCGCAGCTCTGTTCACGCTGACACCCTATCTGGCAGCGGCATTCTTTCCCAGAAATATCGAAGCCGCCGCCGAAGCCCTCCCGGTGAGCGTGCGACTGTTTGCTTCGATCATCCTCTGTGTGCCTTACGTGTTGGTAGCATCTTCGACAGGAACATTCCGTTGGGGTTGGCTCGCGTTGTATGCGCTGTTGCCGGTTGCGATCTCCACGCTGATGTGGCAGGCCAGGCATAGAGATACCGCTCGACATGGCAACTGGCGCGACTATCTCCTTCTCGCCATCCTGGGTCTGGCAATCGATCTTCGCTGGTTTGAACCCGCCTGGCCGCCGCATCTTGCCGTCTTTAACAAGATCCTGTTGCTCGATGCGGGAATCTACGGCCTGCTCGTGGTCCGAGAACTCGATGGTGTTGGATTTGATTTACGTCTGCGCCTGCCGGACGTTCGCATCGGACTGCGTGAGTTTATCTTCTATACGCCAATCGCGATCGCCCTCGGGTTGAGTCTTGGCTTCCTGCATCTTCACACAACCTGGCCGCGCCTGCTCCAGCTTGCGGGAGCATTCATCTTCACCTTCTTCTTCATCGCCGTTCCGGAAGAACTGTTCTTCCGTGGGTGGCTGCAAAATCTGCTCGAACGGCGCATCGGACGATATCCGGCACTTCTGGTTACAGCTGCTTTATTCGGCTTGTCCCACTTCAACAAGCGAGCCTTGCATTTCAATTGGCGCTACGTACTGCTCGCGGCTCTGGCAGGAATCTTCTATGGCCGGGCATGGCGTCAGGAGCGTCGCGTTGGAGCCTCTGCGATCACCCATTCCACCGTCGACACGATTTGGGGTTTCTGGCTGCGGTGATGATCGCGGTGCGCACGGTAGGTGAGGTAGCCAAGTCCGACACGCATATTGTGGTCGACCGGACCCGGGACCGTCAGGGCGATCGAGATACCGAAGATCGCATGCGCCATGGCCAGCGTGTAGACATTTCGGTATTGAAGAAAAAGCAGGCAGGCAGCGAAACCCCAGATCAAGGTCATTGGCGTCAGGATAGGGTTTGGCAAGTGCGCAATAGCAAACAGCGCCGCTGTCGCAAGGCCTGCCAGCTTTCTATTGGGCAGCACACGGAACAACCGCAGCAGAACGAAATCCAGCAGAATGAGCTCCTGCAGAAACGCCCAGATCGTGTAGGCCCAGTAGCGCTGGAAGATCATAATCGGACCGCCCGGCAGATGAAGGGTGTGGAGTCTCCAGGCAAGAAGGGCGGCAGCAGCCGCGAGCACCAGGGCTACGCCTACCACCCAGACTGAACCGAGAAAGCGAGAGACGCGAAGCCCCATCGCGCTCCACCCGTCGAAAGAGAGGAAGGTCACAAGCACGATCCAGATCAATGCCGCCAGAGAGGGAAGTCTTTGCCACTGGCGGGGGGTCCAGAGTGCCACGAGAATCAGCCCGTATCCAACGGAAAGCTCCAGAAGGTCGCGCCGCCGGCGGCGTCCAGCAACCTGGATGCCGTCGCCGCGAGCAGCCGATTTGTCTGCTGGCATGAACAACGCTTATGCTCGCGAACCGACCAATTGATCGTCACCTTTTGCCTATTGTATTCGTTGCTGGCGACGATACGGGCCACGCGGAGCTCGAGTGCCCAGCTTTGGATAAGCTAATTCGCGAAAAAGTGGACTCGTTCCGGTCTGCCGACATCCATGTGAGCAGAAATCAAGGAAAAGCCTTGTTGGCGCGTTCCAGTGAACGCGCTTTCGGACTTGACGAGGATGTTCGTTTGCGCAATGGCGCCTGTCGGCGGATGGTCTCTGCTCTTCAAGAACCATACTCCATTGACTGCCGAAGCCAGTGAAGGGCTGTCCCTGATGATGGAGTTTGTGTGCTCTGGCCGTCCCCGGAACAATTCGGAGCGGACCCCCCGGGTGTCGCCCTTCGCCCAGTCGATCACCTGCCGTGTCCCCGGTCTGCGCACCGAAGAATCCTCGAAGTTTTTGACTTTTCTTGATTCGGAAAGTCCTTTACGCTCGCTGAGGTGCGGCTGAGCTGGTCGGCCGGCACGAAGTCTTGTCTTCTCGGCTCGACCGCCAGCATGAAACAGTCCATCTTCCCGGCAACCGCGAGCGTGGCCCGATTCCCTCTCTCCGGCTCTCTGGCGCGGACCACGGCCAGTTCATGACACTCCTGGGCGCAAGCTTGGCTCGCTCGATCGGCAATCGCTTTTTCTGATGGAAAACCTCATCCGCATCAGCTTGTCGGCCTGTCTCCATTGAACTGGAGAGCTGCAACACGTTTACGCGTGGCAATCTGGATCATGGTGCGCAAATTCTCTTTCGCCGCGTTCCTTAAAGGTCCGGGCGTTGACTGTCCACCCAGAAAAGCCTCACTTGCAATGGGTCGAGTCCTGTCTAGAGTTCTCTACCTGGACGACTCTGGTCATTGAGAGCTGCTCATCGTAATACCGAGATGTCAATGCGTGCAAAGACGGAGGTCCGCGTCTCCATTGCGGTTCCATGATGCTTGACACCCCTAGCCCACTATGGATACTCTTGGAGAGTTCAAGTCGGGTCTAGAGGACATGGCAAAAAACGACCTCCAGGGAACTCTCGATCTTCTGGTTCTCAAGACGCTCTCACAAACCGGAGCGCTCCATGGCTACGGAATCGTGTTGCATATCCAGACCGCCTCCGATGAGTTGCTTCGGATTGAGGAGGGCTCTCTCTATCCGGCGCTGCACCGTATGGAGCAGAGCGGATGGCTGAGCTCGCAATGGGCACTGACCGATACGAATCGAAAGGCAAAGTATTACAAGCTGACCGCAGCGGGACGGAGACAGCTCGAAGAGGCAGAGCGAAGCTTTGAACAGCTTGTCAAAGGCGTTCGCACCATGTTGCGCTACGCGTGAGGTCGTGGGATGTCACTGTTTCGTCGGATCGGATCGCCTGCATCCCGCCCAAACGATGAGCGGGAGATCGTTGACGAGTTGGACGCGCATATTCAGATGCGCACTGCGGACAATATCGCGGCCGGAATGCCGCCGGAAGAAGCTCGCCGGGACGCTCTGCTTCGTTTCGGCAATCCGACGGTGATTGAAGAACGGATTGTTGCGGCTGGCTCGGGGGTGGGCTTTGAGAAGTTGCTCCGGGACCTTCGCTATGCGCTCCGACAGTTCCGGAGGAAGCCCGGTTTTGCTCTGACGGTCACTGCAACCATCGCCCTTGGTATCGGAGCGACGGTCGGTGTGTTCAGCGTTGTCGATTCTGTATTGCTGCATCCGCTCCCCTATAGAAATCCCGATCGTCTCGCCGTCGCCTATGGGGAGATGCGCAGGCGCAACACGGCTGACCTGCCTTTTTCGAGCCCGGACTTGATCGATCTCGAGAATGGTGCAAAGAGGTTGTTCGAAGGGTTTGCCGGTGTCGGGACCAGCAAGATGCTTCTCAAACGCACCGATGGCGGCGTCGAACAGGTCCGCTCCGCGGCGATCACGACGAATTTTTTCCAGCTGCTGGGCGGACAGATCGTGTTGGGCCGCGACTTCCGCGACACGGACGCGCCCTTGCATTCGGGCGCAGCCGACCCTGCGAGGCCAGCTGGGGCCGCTCCGAGTTCGGCTCCTCCGGCAATCTTGAGCTACGAATACTGGCTGCGGCGCTACGGGGGAAACCCGGATGTGATCGGACAGCGGCTGTCGAACGGAGCTGAAGGCGGTCCGGAAATTGTTGGCGTGCTGGCGCCCGGCTTCGAACTGTTCTTCCCTCCAAAGGCTGACGTGGAACAGTCCCCGGATGTCTGGATTGCGACCAGACTAAGCTATGACGCCGGACAACGGACGACGCTGATCTATCGAGTGATCGGCAGGCTCAAGGATGGCGTCAGCCTCGAGAACGCCCAATCGGAGTTGGATGGAGTAGCCTCCGAGCTGCGAAGGGACTTTCCGCTGTGGCAGACATCGGACTACCATATCGAACTCAAGCCCATGCACCAATACCTCGTTGCGGAGCTTAAGCCCTGCGTTCTTGCATTGATGGGCGCCTCAGGCTTTCTGCTTCTCATCGCCTGTGCCAACGTAGCCAACCTCCTGTTGGTTCGGATGTCGCTGAGGGAACGGGAGCTGGCCGTCAGAACAGCCCTCGGAGGCGGACGCTGGGACTTGATTCGTCAGGTCCTCGCCGAAGCCATCCTGCTTGCAGGGGCTGGAACTCTGCTGGGTCTCGCCTTGGCCTGGGCCGGTCTTCGCGCCTTATCCCATGTCGCACTACAAAGTCAGCCTTTACTTGCTTCGGTGGGAATTACGCCGGTAGAAATAGGTTGCGGAGCGTTGTTCGGATTGATAGCCGCCGCGCTGTTCGGGATCGGTCCCGCGTTCCACGTCTCACGGCCCGCTCTGATGACCATCTTGCGCACGAGCGGTCAGAACACCCTGCTCTCCGGGGGACGCCTGCTGCGTAATGCGGTCGTGATTGGGGAGATTGCTCTGTCGTTCGCACTGCTGATCGGAGCCGGTCTCATGCTGCGCAGTTTTGTGAAACTCGAGAACATTGATCCAGGCTTTGATGCTCGCGGCCTTCTCACCTTTCAGGCGCTCTATCCTCAGCAACCCACACCGGAGCAGCGGAGCGCCTTCCTTAGCGAAATTCGCGATTCGCTCCGTTCTATTCCCGGCGTTCAACAGGTCACCCGAGCGACACCCTTTCCACTGGCCGATCAGTTCTTTCCGATCCGTTGGGGCACTGAGCAGGCGCTCAGCGATTCCAGCCGGTTCCAGTCCGCCAACTACCAGGTGGTTCTGCCCGGGTACTTCGAGACCCTGAAAACGCCGCTGCTCGCGGGGCGCACGTTTACGGACTCCGACAATATTCCCGAACGGAATCTGGTCATCATCGATCAGCTTCTCGCAGCGAAGGCGTTTCCCCATGAATCTGCTGTCGGCAAGCGCATTCTGATACGGCTACGCACACCAGAACCGGAATGGGTCCAAGTGATCGGCGTTGTCGCTCACCAGCGCGACACCTCTCTCAGGGAGACGGGTCGCGAAGAGCTCTACGTCACCGACGGCTTCATGGGACACAGCTTCGCTACTCGCTGGGCGATTCGCACCACCGGCGATCCGGCAAAGTACGAGAGCCTCGTCCGAGCGCACATCGCTCAAATAAGTGGCCAGATTTCTCTGACGGAAATTCAGCCGATGGACGCGCTTCAAGTCCAAGCGCAAGCCACAACGCGTCTGGCTCTGCTGTTGATCGGAGTATTCGCGCTGGTTGCGGCATTGCTGTCTGCGCTGGGGATTTATGGCGTGCTTTCTACGTCGGTTCGCCAGCGCACCGCCGAGATAGGCGTCCGGATGGCCCTTGGAGCCACACGAGGTGGCATCCTTCACCTCGTCGTGGGACAGGGACTCAGGCTCGGGGGAATCGGCATCCTGCTGGGTTCGGTCGTCGCGCTCGGCCTCACGCGGTGGATCGCCAGCTTGTTGGTGGAAATCCGAGCGACCGATCCGATGACGTTTACCGGCATCACCGTCACATTCTTTCTTCTTGTTGCGCTGGCATCCTGGCTGCCAGCCCGGCGGGCAGCATCGATCGACCCAATCCGGGCGCTCCGCAGCCAATGACATTCACCCGTGGTGCCATGTCCGTCTTCCGTATCTCTCAAATCGTTTCTTGCGGGTGAACGTGAACCGAGAGTTGGATGACCAGCCGCGCATCTCCCCTCGAGATGCGGTTCAGAGATGGGCGTCGACGATCTGAATATCGCCGACACCACCTGCTCTTCCCTTTTCCCCTGTCCCGATCCGGGTATGAGCTGGGCACAGCCGGGGCACGGGTTCTCGTCGATCGCCTGGAGGCCGATATAGGCCCGCCGGGCACCTGGCACTCGCAATCATGCTGAACTCGATCGCCGCTCCCCTCGGGCCAGCCCGCGTTCCCGCCGCCCGGCCGTCGACTCGTTTCCTGCGCCCAACGCCATCGATCAACGCTGAACCTCAGCAAGGAGGCTCTACGGCCCTGGGGCACGGCTTCCTGGATCAGATTGTCCCCTTCGTTCTGGGATCGCAAGCTTCAAACAGCGGTGCGCGGCCGTCGGGCCGGCGCAAACCCTAGGCGATCCAGCCGCCACCGACCACTTCGTCGTGGTCGTAGAAGACGGCCGACTGGCCGGGGGTGACGGCGCGCTGGGGCTCGTCGAAGGTGGCGATGACCTGTGCTTCGCCACTGGCCGCAGGCGGGGCCGGCTCCAGGGTCGCCCAGGCGGGTTCGTGGCGATGACGGATCTTGACCTGGACACGCAGGGGGGCGGTGAGCGCGGGAATGCTGATCCAGTTGAGGCGGCGAGCGACGACGGTGCGGCTGGCCAGTTCGGCGTCGGCGCCGACGGTGACGCGGTGCGAGTCGGGGTGGATGGCGAGGACGTAGAGCGGGGTGGGCGAGCTGACGCCCAGGCCCTTGCGCTGGCCGACCGTGAAGTTGGCGATGCCGTCGTGGCGGCCGATGACTTCGCCGCTCGAGGCGACCAGTTCGCCGGCGGACTGGGGAACCTGTTCGCCCTGCTCCTCAAGATAGGCGGTGATGAACTGCTTGTAGTCGCCACCGGGGATGAAGCAGATCTCCTGCGAGTCGGGCTTTTCAGCCAGGGCCAGGCCACGGCTGCGCGCTACATCACGGACTTCCGGCTTGGTGAGGCCGCCGAGCGGGAAGAGCGTACGCGAGAGCTGCGCCTGGGTGAGGCCGAAGAGGAAGTAGGTCTGGTCTTTGGCGCGGTCAGCCGGGCGCTTGAGGATCCAGCGATTGCGTGCCGGGTCGAACTCGTTGATGGCGTAGTGACCGGTGGCGACGCGGCTGGCGCCGATGGAGCGGGCGGTCTGGATGAGCGCGTCGAACTTGAGGTGGTTATTGCAAAGGGAACAGGGAATGGGCGTACGGCCGTGAAGATACTCGTCGACGAAGGGGCGCACGACGTCATTCTCGAAACGCTCCTGCTGGTTGACGACGTAGTACGGAATGCCGAGGTGCTCGGCGACGCGGCGGGCGTCGTACACATCGTCCAGGGAACAGCAGCGGCCGGCCTTGGGGGCGTCAGGGATCCCGTGCTTGCCGGCCAGGCGGGTCTGATCCCAGAGCTGGAGGGTGAGGCCGACGACGGGGGTGCCTTCCTGGGCGAGCAGGGCGGCAACCGTCGAGGAGTCGACTCCTCCGGACATGGCTACGGCGATGGTTTCGGGCTCGATCATGGGCAGCAAGTCAGCGGGATAGCAAGTGAGCGAGGTTCAGGGCGCGGGCACCAACTAGGGCCATCGACGAACGTGTGGGCTTTGGTTCGGTCCTGTTCGCTCGAACCCAAGCTTGGATCTGTTGGTTCAGGGCGGCGCGGGTTGCTCCTGCGAAGGATACTCCGATGGCTACGGCTCGGGCCGGCACCCAAGGCTACCCTGTCGAGAGCGAGGCTCAAGCGGGCGCCCATGGCCAGGCCAAAGGTCGCGCCGAAGGTGATGTTTTTCCCTGTTGCGCTTCGATGGGCCATACTCGTTGCCTTCCCTTCCGGATGCGGCCTTGAGACGCTTACGATCCGCGGCTGAGGCCGAACTCTTGCGATTTTTTGCCCCCCCCGCCGTGCCCTCAAACGTAGCCCGATCGCAGCTTTTCGTTGAGATTCGTGCATCTCCGCCCTTGGCCTAAAAAGCGGGCTGAGAATGGGCAGCGGGCCTGCGTGCATTCGAGAACTCGTTCAGCCCAGCGTTCCGGCTTCGACCGGCGAGAGCGCGCGCAAATGTTCGACAGCGGCGGGAACGACTTGAAGCACGTGGTCAATATCGGCGTCGGTGACGGTTTTGAGCAGGCTGAAGCGGAGACTGGCGCGGGCGCGGTTCCGGTCTACGCCCATGGCGAGCAGGACATGGCTGGGTTCGGTGGCTCCGGAGTGGCAGGCGGAGCCGCCCGAGACGGAGACGCCTTTAAGATCGAGGGCGATGACCAGGGCTTCGCCTTCCAGATTGTCGAACCAGATGTTGCTGGTATTGGCGGCGCGGAGAACGGGCTTGCCATCCGAGGTCACGCCATTGACACCCGTGCCGGCCAGTTCGAGGACTCCGGCTTCGAGACGGTCGCGCATCCGGGCGAGGCGGTAGATCGTGCCGTCGTCGAGCGAGTGCATGGCGAGTTCGGCGGCCTTGCCCAGGCCGACGATGCCGGCTACGTTCTCGGTGCCGGCGCGCTGGCGCCGCTCATGGCTGCCGCCGACGAGCAACGGCTCGATGGGGGTTCCGCGGCGAACGAACATGGCGCCGATGCCCTTGGGGCCGTGCATCTTGTGGGCGCTGATGGACAGCAGGTGGCAGCCGATGCGGCGGACGTCGAACGCGATCTTGCCTGCGCCCTGCACAGCGTCAATGTGGAAGAAGATGCCGGTGTCGGCGGCGATGCGGCCGATCGCTTCGACGGGCTGCAGTACTCCTGTCTCATTGTTGGCCAGCATGACGCTGATGAGGCGGGTTTCGGGGCGGATGGCGCGAAGGATTTCTGTAGGGTCGATGAGGCCGCTCGGCTGGGGCGCAACGAAGGTGGTCTCGACGCCGTGGCGAGCGAGGCGCTTGGCAGCTTCGAGGATGGCGGAGTGCTCGATGGAGGTGGTGATGAAATGGTCGCCGGGGTGCAGGAGGCCGAAGATGGCGGTGTTGTCGCCCTCGGTGCCGCCAGAGTTGAAGACGACCTCGGCGTCATGGCAGTTGAAGAAGTGGGCCATCGTTTCGCGGGCACGGTCGACAGCGGTGCGCGCCTGCTGGCCGTCGCGGTGAATCGAGGAGGCATTGCCGAAGTGCTCGGTCCAGTACGGACACATAGCCTCCACAACCTCTGGCAGCAGAGGGGTGGTGGCATTGGCGTCCATATAAACACGTCGCATGGCATGGATCTCCTTGGTTTTATTGTACGGGCAATCGTGATTTTGCGCGCCGCGTGGAGGCTGAATGGGAGAATCGGCGGTTTGTGCTGCGCGGAACGGGCTGTGGCTGGAAACTTTTCCCCGGTACGAGCAGTGAGGAGCGAAATTCGGCCCCTGAAACGGCGAACCCCGACGCTCGAACGTCGGGGTTCGCTTAATGCTCGCGGAGGTTTCGATGCGGAAATCATCGAACCCCAACCATTGGGCCGCCCGGTGAACAGTCCGGGGCTAAACCTCTGTGGGTTCTAGCGAAGGTCAGTGCCGATGTCTGCCACCTCTTCCACTGGAAGCCCTGTCGTACTCGACCCCGGCCCACAGGTTACTGCCGATGGGCCGGTCTTCTGTTCACACGCTAAGCTGGTCTAGGACGTTCCGCAGGAATTTTTGCCGGAACTGGTGACCCGCAGGCGGCCATCGAGGCCGCTTTCAGGGGCTCTTGCCCCCCCCCGAACCCCTCCCGGTCTGTCGAACACCAACCTGCCCCTGGCCATCGCAGACCACGGCCCCACCCCCGGGTAAACTCCCCGTGCGGCTCCAGGTTGCTCGGGCCCTCGGCACAGGAGGGGTATGGCAACCATGAAGAAGAAAATGGGCCATTGAGTGAACATTGCCGAACGGGAAACCATTTGCCTTGCCGGGCCGTCCACATAGGGGAAGGTCGGCAGTTCGGTGGGTAACTCGCAGATCGTGCGCACGATGCAAGGGGCATCGAGCGGAGTGTTTTTCAAGAAAGTTGATCCGCGATGTGCTCAAGATTGTCCGCCGCAGCTTCAGTTCAGCGAAGCTCCCTTATGCATGCTGCGTCGAGGCAAGATAGCTGTCGAGGCGAGCGCCTACTTCTTCATGACTGAGAGTTTTTCCTTGCTCGGCTTGCGCTAGGCCCTTTTTCACCTCGGCCAGAAATCACCCGTCATACTCAACCATGCGTTCGACGGCCTCCGCCACAAGAGCGCAGCTGTCGCGGCCCTGCTGGGCGGCGAGGAGGATCAGTTTGGCCTGGAGTGCGGTAGAAAGAAAAACTTCCATAGGTTCAAAGGTAAGAATCAGCGGGAATGGTGTCCACTGTTTTCCGCCCGGCGGCAGGGTCTCATTGGGCTTTTCAGCCTGCGGCATGGGGTCTATTGTGCCGAGGGGCCAGCCGAAGGATACAGCCACGCAGGGAGTGTGAATCGGGTTCGGTGGCGGAGTACGCGCCGGACCAGTATTTCCAGCCGAAGTGGTTTGCTGTCTATACCATGTCGCGCCATGAAAAACGCGTGGACCAGCATTTCACCCGGAGAGCGATTGAGTACTCCCTGCCGCTCTACGAGTCGGAGCGGAAGTGAAGTGAAGTGGAGTGAAGTGAAGTGCAGGCTCGCGAGTGACCTTCGCATTCCCTTGTTTCCGGGGCTACCTTTCTGTGCGCATCAATCGGACCGAGCGGGTGCAGGTTCTGAATGTCCCCGGGGAGCTGACCGTTGTGGGCGGGAAGGGACGCGAACCGCTGGCACTCCTCGACGTGTCGATTGATTCTCGGGGGACGGGACTGCATTTTTCCGGAGCGCGCAGCCGCATCCATTGCTGATCGTGGGCGAGCGGACCCAGCATTCGCTCGGGCGCGTTGGCGGCGATCGAAGGCCTTGTCATGCGCTTAAAGAACGGCTTCGACGTGGTTCTCGCCTTCGAATGCATTCAACTTAGCAATGCCTTGGAAGCAGAAGGGACGGACCTGGAACCAGTGAGCAGCCTCGTTCAGGCTGGTGCGCGCATTGCGCACTTCTCAACACCATGCCCTTCGCTCGATGCGCATGAGAATCTCTGCAAGCCGCTATTCATGCCGGTATGCGATACGCAAAGACTTATGTCTTCATATTCAATACCTGCGCCTCTTCTCGCGATGAACAACTCATGAATTCAAGCCAGGCTGATGATGGCAGGCACCGGTCGGCTGGTGATCGTTCTCTGCGCCAAGCGAATCGCATCACGCTCTCTCTGCCTCACCCTTGGCCTTCACCGGGAATTGCGCAATGAGCCAAGTAACCAGGGCCTGAAAGCGGGCGTCTAAAGGAGGAGAGGAAAATCATGCCTTCCCGCAGCTGCCTTGTTGACAATAGCAAGGCGATGCAGCGATTCTGCGAAGGAGTACATCCTCAAACTCGAATGTGTTCGACCCGGAGCCCCAAGTGTCTGAAATTCAAGGCAAATCAGCAGGTGAGCCCATTGGGCCCGACCACCAGCTGAATGCACCACCAAAGTCTGGCAAGAGTTGGATTCTTTGGGTCACGTTGCTGGTGATCCTTGCGGTGATTGGTTTCTATTTCCTTCATCGAGGCAACGGAAGCCAAAGCGCCAAACCTGCCGCGGGCGGCGGCGGACGGGGGCGCATGACAGGCCCTGTTCCGGTGGTCGTGGCAGCAGTTACCAAGGGAAATATCGGCAACTACCTGAATGCGATTGGTACGGTGACGCCGGTGTACACCGATTCACTCACTGCGGAGGTGACTGGCGTCATAACGGCCGTCAATTACAAGGAAGGCCAATATGTGCGCAAAGGGGATTCCCTGATTGAGATCGATCCCCGGCCGTTTCAGGCAACGCTGTTGGAAGCGCAGGGAACACTGGAGCGCGACCAGAATGTGCTGGCTCAGGCGCAGATGGACCTGGACCGCTACCGCGATGCTTGGGCGCGCAACGGCATCAACAAGCAGCTGCTGGACGACCAGGAAAAGATTGTTCTGCAGGACCAGGGCACAGTGAAACTCGACCAGGGCACGGTTAACTTCGACCAGGTGCAGTTGGACTTTTGCCACATCACATCGCCGATATCGGGCCTGGCGGGTCTTCGTCTGGTGGATCCTGGAAACGTAACGCAGTCGAGCGGCACAACGCCGCTGGTGGTCATCACGCAGATGCAGCCGACGACGGTGATCTTCACGCTTGCCGAAGATAGCCTGGGCCAGGTGGAGGCGCGGATGCGGAAACTGCACAGCCTTCCGGTCGAGGCATGGGATCGCAACTCGACCAGCAAGCTGGGCGACGGTAAGCTGCTGAGCATCAATAACCAGATCAACACGACGACTGGCACGGTGGCGCTGCGCGCGACCTTCGACAACAAAGACAATGCTTTGTTTCCCAATCAGTTTGTGAATACGCGCCTGCTGTTGAACACGCTCAAGGGCGTGACGCTGGTTCCCACGGCGGCTGTTCAACACAACGGACAGGTTTCCTTTGTCTACGTCATTGACACGACGAAGAAAGTAGCCCACGTGCAAAACATCACGACCGGTGTTTCCGATGGCGGGCTGATTGTGGTCGAGGGATTGGACGTCGGTGACACGGTGGCAACCAGCAGCTTTGACAAGTTGCAGGATGGCAGCAAGATCTTTGAGTCCAAGGTACCGATTGCGCCCAACCCGACGGAGGGATACACTCCGTGAGTCCATCCGGGCCTTTCATCCAGCGCCCAGTTGCTACCTCGCTGTTGATGGCTGCCATCCTGCTGGTCGGTATCGTGGCTTATTTTCAGCTGCCGGTATCTGCCTTGCCGGAGGTCGACTATCCCACGATCCAGGTGGTGACCTACTATCCGGGTGCAAATCCTGATGTGATGGCAACGACTGTGACGGCTCCGCTCGAGCGCCAGTTTGGCCAGTTGCAGGGCTTGAGCCAGATGACGTCGACGAGTTCGGGCGGCTCGTCGGTGGTAGTCCTGCAGTTCGCGTTGACTCTGAACATCGACATCGCGGAAGAAGAGGTGCAGTCGGCAATCAACGCGGCGCAGAGTTTTCTGCCTTCCAACTTGCCGGCGCCGCCAATTTATAACAAAACGAATCCTGCCGATGCTCCGGTGCTGACGCTGGCGATCACCTCCGATTCGATGCCCTTGTCCGATGTTGAAGACCTTGTCGATACTCGCCTGGCGCCCAAGATTTCGCAGTTGAGCGGTGTAGGCCTGGTGAGCATCAGCGGCGGACAAAAGCCGGCGGTGCGAATCCAGGCGAACCCGACCTCTCTTGCGGCGTATGGGCTGAGCATGGAGAGCCTGCGCACGGCTCTGGTCGAAACCAGCATCAACCAGGCCAAGGGCAACTTCGACGGGCCGCACCAGGACTATACGATCAACGCCAACGACCAGCTGGCTACCAGCGCCGACTATCGCGGCGTGGTGGTGGCCTACAGCAACGGAGCGCCGGTGTTGCTGTCCGACGTTGCGACCGTCGTTGACGCAATCGAGAACAAAAATCAGGCCGCCTGGATGAACCAGACGCCGGCAGTGATTCTGAACATTCAACGGCAGCCGGGCGCGAACACGATCAACGTGGTCAAATCCATCAAGGCGATCCTGCCGCAGCTTGAAGTCAACCTGCCCGCGGCAATGAAGGTAACGCCGCTTACCGACCTGACAACGTCCATTAACGCCTCCGTCGATGACGTTGAGTTTGAGTTGATGCTGACCATCGGGCTGGTGGTGATGGTCATCTTTGTGTTCCTGCGCAACGTGTACGCGACCATCATCCCCAGCGTGGCGGTGCCGCTTTCCCTGGTTGGCACCTTCGGCGCGATGTATGCGCTGGGCTACAGTCTGGACAATCTTTCGCTGATGGCGCTGACCATCTCGACGGGGTTCGTCGTAGACGACGCGATTGTGATGATCGAGAATATTTCGCGCTACCTTGAGGACGGAGAGACGCCGATGCAGGCGGCCATCAAGGGCGCCGAACAGATCGGGTTCACCATTATTTCATTGACGGTTTCGCTGATCGCCGTGCTGATTCCGCTCCTGTTCATGGGCGGAGTGATCGGCCGGCTGTTCCGCGAATTCGCGGTGACTCTGGCCGTCACGATTATCCTCTCCGCGGTGGTTTCGCTGACGCTGACGCCGATGATGTGTTCCAGAATTCTGCGCCACACACCGAATGAAAAACAAGGCCGCTTCTTCCAGGCTTCCGAGCGCGTGTTCGAGAGCATCATCGCGTTTTACGGGCGCACGCTGAAGTTTGTTTTGCGCTTCCAGACGATGACGCTGCTGGTGGCGGTGGCCACACTGGCATTGACGGTTGTGCTTTACATCGTGATTCCGAAGGGCTTTTTCCCCGTCCAGGATACGGGCGTGATTCAAGGCATTTCCCAAGCCCCGGCCAGTATTTCCTTCGCGGCGATGTCACAGAAGCAACGGCAACTGGCCGAGGTCGTGCTTGCCGATCCGGCCGTCGAGAGTCTGTCTTCGTTCATCGGCGCGGACGGCACCAACACCACGCTGAACAGCGGTCGCATGTCGATCAACCTGAAGCCGATCAGCGATCGCGACCTGAGCGCGTCGGACGTGATTCGCCGCTTGCAGACCAAGCTCAAGGACGTGCAGGGCATCGAACTTTTTATGAGCCCGGTGCAGAACATCACGGTCGACGACCGCGTGAGCCGTACGCAGTACCAGTACACGCTGGAAGATCCGAACCAGACCGAGCTGAACGAGTGGACCGCAAAGCTGGTTGGCAAGATGAAGCAACTGCCCGAGCTTGCCGATGTGGCGACCGATCAGCAGACGGGCGGCTTGACGGTGTCTCTGATGATCGACCGCGTGACGGCGTCGCGGCTGGGGATTACGCCGGACACGATTGACAACACGCTGTACGATGCTTTCGGGCAGCGCCAGATCAACACGATGTACACGCAGTTGAACCAGTACCACGTGATTCTGGAAGCAGATCCGAAATTGCAGACAAGCCCTTCGAAGCTATCGCAGCTTTATATCCAGCAAGGCGCGTCGACGGGGGCTGCAGGCCCGGGCGCCGCGTCGACCTTTGCGTCGTCGGGTTCTGCCTCGGCAGGCTCGAATGCGACTACGGAGAATGTGCCCCTTTCACCATCCTCCGGAACACTGACGCCGCCGGCCAACGCGATCAATTCCGGTGTGGGTACCACGAACACATCCGCGCCTTCAACAGCGAATATCACCACCAGTTCGGCGCCCTCCGGTGCCGTACCGCTGAGCGCTTTTATGCATATGTCCCAATCGACCGAGTCGCTTTCGGTCAATCATCAGGGGCAGTTTCCCGCCGTCACCATTTCGTTCAACCTTGCTCCGGATGCGGCGCTGGGCGCGGCGCTCGACGCGATCAACAAGGTACAGAAGGATCTGGACATGCCGGCCAGTGTGCAATGGGGATTTCAGGGCACGGCGGCGGCATTCGAGGGTTCGCTCCAGAACGAAGGGTTCTTGATTCTGGCCGCGCTGGCCGCGGTTTACATCGTGCTTGGCGTGCTTTACGAGAGCTTCATTCATCCCATCACGATTCTTTCCACGCTGCCCTCGGCGGGTGTGGGCGCACTGCTGGCGCTGATCGTGTTCAAGCAGGATTTGAACGTGGTCGCGATTATCGGAATCATTCTTCTGATCGGCATTGTGAAGAAGAACGGCATCATGATGGTGGACTTTGCTCTTGAGGCCGAGCGCGAGCGCGGGATGAGCTCGACAGAGGCAATTTACGAGGCCTGCCTGCTGCGTTTCCGGCCCATCATGATGACGACGATGGCCGCGCTGCTGGCCGGTATTCCCTTGGCTGCCGGTAAAGGCATGGGCTCGGAACTGCGCCGTCCGCTGGGCATCGCGATGGTGGGCGGACTGCTATTGAGCCAGGTTCTGACTCTTTACACGACGCCGGTGATCTACATCTTCTTCGATCGAATCGGTCACCGCTTCACCCGTCGCAAAGCGGTTGAAGACGGGGGCGAGGCGCAGCTGGCGGAGGCGGAATGAACATCTCCGCGCCCTTTATCCAGCGTCCGGTAGCCACCACCCTGCTGACGGTGGGGGTGACACTTGCCGGAGCAATCTCCTTTAGAGTTCTGCCGGTTTCACCGCTGCCGCAGGTGGATTTTCCGACGATTCAGATTTCCGCCTCGTTGCCCGGTGGAAGCCCGGACATCATGGCGTCTTCGATCGCCACTCCGCTGGAGCGACAGTTGGGCCACATTGCCGGCGTAACCGAAATGACGTCGCAAAGCTCGCTGGGCAGCACGAACATTACCTTGCAGTTTGACCTGAGCCGGAATATTGACGGCGCGGCGCGCGATGTGGAGGCGGCCATCAATGCGGCCCGGACGTACCTGCCTGCGGACCTGCCGGCCAATCCGACCTATCGCAAGGTAAATCCTGCGGATGCGCCGATCATGATTCTGGGACTGACGTCGGACAAGTACGACAAGCCGACGCTTTACGACTACGGTTCGTCGGTGGTTGCGCAGAAGCTTTCGCAGTTGGAGGGCGTGGGCCAGGTGTCGGTGGGCGG
>DATDLS010000039.1:0-75617 GCA_036519195.1 Occallatibacter sp.
TGTGCGGTTGCGGTTAATTCACGGCGTTTCCGGTGAATTTGTCTCACATTTTAGTGAGTGCCTTTTTGCTCTTGCTGCTGACCACATCGGGAAAATAGATTGCCCATGCCTCGGAAAACTCATTGAGAGACGCGGCGAAGCCGCCTCCATCCATCACCTTCAGACCAACACGACAAACTGACACGATCGTTTCAGCAGAGTGCACGTCAGCACACGCGTTCGCAGATTGGACACTCGGCAACAACTCCGAAAGTCGCTTCGAGGCAGTTTTTCAACTCCTTCGCACGTCAGACTCATGAAATGCTGTGCAATGGATCCCGAGCGCTCGATCGTGGTATCGATCTCGAACTCGACAGTCACGAGACCGGAAATCAAATCAATGCAGGCACCCCGCCGGTTCCGCTGACCAACGCGCCGGGCTCTGGTCCTCCGGCGAAATCGAGAACTCTCGCAGCCGCCAGCTGCGATCCGCTTCTGACCAATGGCATGGCCACCTACGGCACCATTCCTTTCATGATATGCCAGAATCCGGGCTTCGCCGTCTGGTTCGACCGCCACCCGTTCGGCGACGCGTCTGTTCGCTTCTTCCTTCCGGGGGAAACTCTCGCCAGGCCTTAGCCACGGGCTTGGGCGTCGATCATCAAAGATAACAAGTGGAAACGAAACATGAAGGCTGGTGTGCCGGGAGTCGGCATGTCTCTGACAAGCGCAGGAGAATATTCCCCGCCGCGGAACTCTGGAAAATTGCTGTTCTGACTGCTCACAATCCTCTTCACAAAAGGCGAAGAGATGCAGGCGGGAGAGGCGCTGATTCTCCTTCCGGCCGATACAGTGGCTGCTTTTGCATCCAGCGAATCTCCTGGTGGATTGGACCTGGCTCTCGCAGTTGGAGTTTCTCCGCGGTCAGCGGGGATATCAACACAAAGGTGCGCAATCTGATCTTCACGATGGTTGTTGAAGATCCAACCGGAAGTGCACCACCTGCTTCACTCAGAGTTGAAGATGCTCCACCTCGATATTTCGGTGAGCAGGCGCCAGCGGGATTCCTGGCCGACCCGGCAGCTGCCTATCGGCCTTTGATAGCTCTTCCATAGCGTTTTCTTCGAGTTCTCGCCCCCCTCGATTGCCATGACCGAGGCGTGAACCAACATGTGTTTCCAAGGGTTCAGGAACGAAAGATCACTTATCGCGCTCTTGATCACCCATTTGCGATACCTCAAAATATTTTCTCCCGGACTGGTGTGATATGTGATATATGTTGTTCCACGGCCGCCTGTAATCTAATTTTTATCTGAATTTCAAGAATTTCCGGTAGACGTTTTTTCTGTTCATGGCGGCTTCATTTCGTGACTTCTTCATTGGGAGGTATGGCGATGCGCAGATGCAAGGGTATTTGGTTTTTTGGATTGGTTGCGGCGCAGATGCTGGTGCTCGCGGGCGCAGCCATAGGACAGTCGACGGCGACGATGTCGGGACTGGTGACGGACCCAACGGGAGCGGTAGTGCCGAACGCGAAGGTGCTGGTACACTCGCTGGCTACGGGGCTTGAACGGAGTGTTGTTACCGATGGCGCAGGCCTCTATGTAGTTCCCTCTCTTGAGCCTGGGGACTATAAGGTGGAGGTGACGGCGGCGGGATTTAGCACCGACACGATTGAGAAGGTGACGCTGGAAGTCGCCCAGAGTGTCACTGTCAATCCAAAGCTGGCGATCGCCTCGGCCGGCGCAACCGTGCAGGTTGAGAGCGCGGCTGCCACGCAGATTGAGTCCAGTACCATTACCGTCGGCCAGGTCATCGGCAGGAACACGGTACAGGAGCTGCCATTGAATGGGCGTCACTTCCTGGATCTGACGGTACTGACTCCGGGCGGGGTTGTGGCCGATACCAATGGCAGCCTGACGGCGCCCAGCCGCGGGCTGGGTGCAAACTCGTTTCTCTCGGCGGGCAATCGGGAAGACTCGGTGAACTTCCAGATCAACGGCATCAACCTGAACGACATCAGCCAGAACCAGATTACCTTCCAGCCGTCGATCGACACGACCTCCGAATTCGCGATCAATAACCAGAGCTTCAGCGCGGAGTACGGCCGAAGCGACGGCTCCATTGTGACCGTGGCCACGCGCTCCGGCACGGACCACTTCCACGGCGAGGTCTTCGACTACTTCCGCAATGAAGCCCTGGACGCCCGCAACTATTTCAACCGCGGCTTCAACCCGAGCACCGGCATTCCGCTGGCCGCAGGGACGGGCGACAAGGCGCCGCTCAAGCGCAACAACTTCGGCGGCTCGGTCGGCGGACCTGTCTGGAAGCGCCACACCTTCTTCTTCTTCAGCTACGAGGGTCTTCGCCAGCACCAGGGCATTCTGCAGAACAGCCCGGTGTTCAGCCAGGATCAGCAGACCGCCTTTGCCGCTAACGCCGCCGCCGATCCGATCGCCGCGGCCTTCGCAAAATTAATTCCGCTGCCGAACAGTGGAACTACCTTCGTGTCATTCACTCCCGGCCCTGTCCAGATCGATCAGTACACGGGGGACGTGTCGCAGCAAATTGGTCAGAATGATTCTCTGCACGGCTTCTACGCGTTCCAGAAGGACGTACGCACCGAGCCGGCCCTGCAGGGCGACACGCTCCCGGGCTGGGGCGACCACCGCGCCGCGCATCGCCAGATCGGAACGCTGCAGTACGTGCATCTGTTCAGCTCAAGCATCACCAATGAGGCGCGCATCGGCTTTAACCGCATCGCCATCGCCTTTAATCCGGCCAACCTGATCAACCCGGCCAGCATCGGTTTGGTCGACGGGCTCACCGGCAACATCGGCATTCCGCAGACCACGATCACCGACACCGACTTTACGGTCGGCGGACCGGCGGGTTTCCCCCAGGGGCGCGACACCACCACCGGCGTGCTGTCGGACACGGTCACCATGTTGAAGGGCAACCACCAGATCAAGTGGGGGGGTGAGTTCCGGCGCTATCTTAATTTCAACTTCGCGGCCAACATCGGCTCGATGTCGCTCCCCAGCACCAATCTCGCCGAGGACGTCACTCCCGTATTCTCCATCCAGCCCAACACCATCAACACCCGCATCTATGCTGACGCGGGGTCCGGGTTTATACAAGACAACTACAAGATCAAGCCCGGCCTGACGCTTGAAGGCGGCCTTCGGTTCGAGTGGAACGGAACACCGCTCGAAGGCGAAAACCGCATTTCGATCTTCAATCCCACAAACGACACGCTGACCCAGGCCGGAACGAATGGCGTTCCCGCGGACGGAGCGTACAAGCAAAACTACAACGTCGAGCCCCGCCTGGGCGTCGCCTACGACCCTTTCAATAATGGCAAGACCGTGATTCGCGCGGCATACGCATTCCTGGTCGATCAGCCTGTCGCCGGCACTGGCAGCATTCTGACCGGCAACCCTCCGTTCACCACCGCGGTTTCCTATAGCAACAGCGCAGCGCCCATCCCGCTGAACAATCTCTTTAGCTCCGCTCAGACAGCTTCCGGATTTGCTCTCGGCTGGGTGAACCCGAACTTCCACAACGCCTACATCGAAGATTTCAACTTCAACGTGCAGCAGACGCTGCCATGGAGCATGGTGGGATCCATCGGATACTACGGATCCACTGGACACCACCTGCTGATCCGAACCGATCCCAACCAGGCCAACGGCCCCACCAACGCACCCAGCCCCCGGCCCTTCCCCACACTTTCGCTCTCCAGCCCGATCGCGCCCGGCGGGAACATCGCGTCCAACATCGCGGAAGACAACAGCATCGGCTACTCCAACTACAACGCGATGTGGGTCACGCTCGGCAAGGCCATGTCGAACGGTCTGCAGTTCAACATGAACTATGAGTGGTCCAAGTCGATGGACATCAATAGCCTCGGCTCGGAGGGTGGCGCGGTACTGCCAGACAGCAATAACCCTTCCGAGAACTATGGCCTGTCGGATTTCGATGTGCGTAACCACTACGCGGCAACCGCAATCTATGCGCTGCCGTTCAAGGCCAACCGCCTGGTCTCGGGCTATCGGCTGGAGAGCATCTTCCAGTACCAGACTGGCAATCCAGTGAACCTCGTTGCCAGCAGCGACGGGTTCAACGGGAACAGCGGCCTGATCCGTCCCAACCTGCTCAAGCCGATCACCCGGCAAAAGCAGCAGCTGGCGGGGTCGGCCAACGTCGGCTACTTCGCGAACCCCGGCGGCCTCAATTACGGCGGCTCGGTGTGCGATCTGACCAACGTGACACCGGCCTGCGCGTACCAGATCGTCGGAACGCAGGCCAACGCAACCGGTGCAACAGCGCCCACTGTCTATACCGGGCTTGGCACCATCGAGCGCAACTCCGGCACCGGTCCTGGCTTCGCCGACCTCGACCTTTCCGGCGAGAAGGAAACCAAGCTCGCCGAGGGCGTCTCCTTCATCCTTCGTGCCGACGCCTTCGACATCCTCAACCACCCCAACTTCAACCAGCCGATCAACAATGTGCAATCCCCCTCCTTCGGCCAGATCACTTCAACCCGCTTCGCCACCAGCGATGGTGGATCCTCGCGTCAACTGCAGATCAGCGGCAAGTTCGTGTTCTAGAAGGGTGTGAGCAAGTGCGTCTCGTAGAAGATCGATCGGTCTGCGAGGCGCACTTTTTTTCATGTCACGGCCGAGGGGCTTGAAACGGGGTTGCCGGAACGATGCTCAAACTAACGACCAAACCGAATCTTACCGAGCAGGCGTACGCGAGCGTGAAGCAACAGCTGCTCACCGGATCCTTTCGCGAAGGAACCAAACTGACCGAGGAGTTCCTGTCGAGCCAGTTGGGCATCAGCAAATCACCGGTGCGTGAGGCGCTGATGCGGCTGGAGAGCGAGGGCCTGATCTCCATTGAGTCGCGACGCGGAGCCTATGTGCGCAGGTTCTCCGCCAAGGAAGTGCGTGATCTGTACGATGTCCGCGCTCTGCTGGAGGTGCACGCGGTGGAAACGGCGAAGATCACGCCCAGTCTGCTCGAGGAGATGGCGGCGAGCATCGAGCGGACACGAGCCAATCTGGAGACCGGCGACAGACTGCGGCATATCGAAGAGGACATTCACTTCCACTTGCTGATCGCCAAGTCGACCGAGAATGCGGAGTTCGGCAGATTGCTCGATAACGTTCAGCAGAAGAGTCTGCTATGCAGAATGGCGACGTTCTATCTGTCGTCGATGACGACGCCGGCGAGCCACCAGAGTATCTTTGCCTCGATGCGGGATGGAGACCGCGAGCAGGCCAAGCGGGAAATGCACGAACATATTTTGTATGTCCGCGATACGCTGCTGAGGTCGCTTGAGCAGCCGGGTCACCAAAAGGCTATGGACACTTAAGGGCCTCCCCCCTGGGGAATCCATCGGCTCTCTCTGGACAAAAGGACCCTAACGCTTCAGACTCGATCGTTCCCGTCGATCAGTGGGACGATACAGTTAGGCGATCCGGAAGTTGTATTTTCGACAACATCACGTTGAAAGCACGACTCGACAAAGAGGCACCCGCTATCTTCAAGCCGAGAGAAATCCCAGCTTTGGTCAGCCTTCTCTGATCGCGTTGCCTGTGATCATCCATATTTTTAAGATGTCTTGCCAATGTCCAGCGCTGGGAATTGACATCCTCCGCTTCCTGACCCGGCGCAGCCAGAACCAAAATGGGCATAACATCTTAAAGTTGGAGACCGATGAAGAACCCACTCAGAGGCCTATGAACAGAGGTAATGGTGGTCAGGTCGAAGACTTTTCTACGCAGGACCTGCAGAATTCGGATGGATAGGTACTGACTGGGGATTCCAGTTTTTCCTTAGCAGCTAAAAGAAAAAGGTGGTCTTGGTCTTCCTCTGCGGATTCCTCGTCCAGAGCGGCGAACAGTTCCTCGGCAGTGGAAGTTGGAACTTTGGGCCACATCTGGCCTGGAATATCTTGGAGACCGGCTGCATCCATTGAGACCATGGCCGCAATGAACGATAATGGTGATAATTATTGTGATCGGCAGACGCGGACTGTAACGTTCGCATCTGAACCTATTCGCTGTTCGACTTGCCCTCCGTGGCCTTTCGCCTTGAAAAACTAATTCCCGGGACTGGAAAGTTGCATATGGAGCTATGGACAGAGTATGAAGGAACGACAATCGATGGTTCCTTTCCTTTGACGAAACTTTTGCGGCCTGAGGGTCGCAGCGCACTCTTCTACACCACGAATGGCAATCGAGTGCCGCGGCTCATCCGGCTGATCGAATCTCATTTCGATGAGGACGAGATACTCGCCCGCTGGCGGGGAGTTGCCGCCCTAAACAATCCTCATCTCATCAAGCTTGAGAACTTTGGGCGGGTGGAACTGGACGCCACTGGCGTAGTTTACGCGGTGATGGAGCCAGTCGATACCAACCTCGGCGAGGTCGTCAGCCAACAGCGCCTAACTCAACCCGAGACCAGGCAACTTGCCTCCAGCCTGACTTCGGCCCTGGAGGCACTGCACTCGCATGGATTCGTTCATGAGCATGTCGAGCCAGCCAGCGTGCTGGCCGTGGGCGAAGTGGTGAAGCTACGCAGCGACTGCATCCGCGAGTCTCCTGAAGGCGAAGAAGGCCGAAAGCTGAAGAAGCGGGATGTGCATGACCTGGCCGTGGTGCTGCTGCAAGCTCTGAGGCAGGCCAGCACGCTCGAAGCGACGACGCGCGAGCCTCTGCCCGCGCCCTTCGATCGTATCGTTCCGCTGGCGATGAACGGAGAATGGGGGCTGGTGGAAATTGCTGCGGCATTGGGGAGCGAAAAGGCCCCGCGCAGGACTGCTCCGCCTCGGGCCGCGGCCCCGCCGCCGGAACCAAAGCAAGTGGAAACAGCAGCTGCTGCAAGCGGCGCTGCGGCTTATACAGCGGCTTATCGAGAGAGAGAGGATGCTGCGCCCGGCGATGGCCGGGGAGCCGGATGGTTGGTTGGGATCGCGCTGGCGGTGATCCTGGCACTGTGGGTCGGCTGGCATTTCATGCATGGCAGACCTGCACACCAAGCCACCAATGCGCAACAGACCTCTAAGCCCACTCCCCAGCCGGTAAGAACTGCACCTGCCGGCGCGAGCGCGCAGGCAACGCCGGTTAAACCTCTCGCCACACCAAAAAGCGATGCAACGACTGCGGGTGAGCAATGGCGGGTCATCGCCTACACCTACAACCGCCAGGAACAGGCTCAACATAAAGCAGAGGAAATTGCCGGGAAACATCCGGAGCTGCGGGCCCAGGTGTTTTCACCCAGTGGACACGCGCCTTACCTGGTAGCCATCGGCGGGCCGATGAGCCGGGATGCGGCATCTGCGCTGGTGAAGAAGGTGAGGAGCCAAGGACTTCCGTCCGATACCTACGCGCAGAACTACAAGGGCAAAGGACACTGAACCGGCTGTCGACCAGCTCCAGTTGCGGGGTGGCGAGATCGGTCGTCGCATGCCTGTCCGACAACTGGCAGCATCGACGTTTCTGCTGAGCTCCCATCGACACCACTGATAAATTTGTCTGGATAAATTTGTCCGAACGCACGCTCCTTCAACGGCGCGAAGGTCCCGTCCCTTCGCTGACGCTCCCCGATTTAGCTCGATTGCGGATCTTCGATCAGGCGCGCTTGTCAAGACCATTTACGACAAGACGATTTGCGCCATCGATGGCGCAAACCAGGGTCTGCGGCTCCTGAGACTTGGTTGGTGACCGCCTGCCCGCACATGCCTCTGATCGTGGTTGTGGGGAAGGATGCAGCTCGAGATCGCTGAATTGCG
This sequence comes from Occallatibacter sp., assembly GCA_036519195.1. GTDB lineage: Bacteria > Acidobacteriota > Terriglobia > Terriglobales > Acidobacteriaceae > Telmatobacter. The sequence continues at coordinate 7,784 of DATDLS010000039.1, forward strand.
GTCGCAGGACAGGTTCAGGAGGAGTCATTCTGCCTTACCAGAGCTCTCATCGGTCGGGCAGCCGGACATTGTGGCGCCGGTCGAGCCTAGCAGGGGGATCTTCAGGAGCCGAAACAGGCAGAGAAGATGGCTGTTATCCTTGATTGAATGGCATTTTCATCTTCATTCACGACGGAACGTACGCACCAACGCCCTTCCGAATCCCCTTCTGGGCTAGCGACATGGCTGCTGTTTGCCGCCATTTTTGCGGCTGCTTATGCCGGGTCGCTGTTTTCTCCGCCGCTGCTGGACGATGTGGATGCTTCGCACGCCCAGGCGGCGCAGCACATTGTCGACAGCGGCAACTGGATCACCTGCCAGATTAACGGGCTCCGGTATATCGAGAAGCCGCCGCTGCCGTACTGGCTGGTGGCGATCAGCTACAAGATTTTTGGCGAGAATACCTTCGCGACCCATTTGCCAAATGCGCTGGCGATGCTGGGCCTGGCATGGATGAGCTGGCTTTGGGCCAAGCGTGCATGGGGTGCGCGGGCGGGGCTATACGCGGGGCTGGGCGTGCTGACCTCGATTGGACCGTTTCTGTTTACGCGGTTCATTATTCCCGAGTCGTACCTGAGCTTGTTTTTGCTGGTTGCCTTGTATGGGCTGATTACCGGACTGGAGACGGGGCGGCCAAATCTCCTCTACTGGGCATATGGGTGCGTGGCGCTGGCTACCTTGACCAAGGGGCTGATTGCGCCGGTGTTTTTCATCGGGTCGGTGGTGCCTTACCTGATTTTGACCGGGCAGTGGCGGCGCTGGCGGAAGCTCAAGCTGCTGACGGGCACACTGCTGTTTCTGGCGATTGCAGCACCGTGGCACATTCTTTGCGGGCTGGCGAATCCGGACCAGGGACACCCGGTCGGAAATCATCCGACGATTGGCAATGTGCATGGATTCTTCTACTTCTATTTTGTAAACGAGCACCTGCTGCGGTTCTTCTCGCTGCGCTATCCGCATGATTACAACAAGTTGCCGGGCGTTTGGTATTGGCTGCTGCACCTGGTGTGGCTGTTCCCGTGGAGCCTGTTTCTGCCGGCACTGGCGGCGATTGCCTGGAAGACGCGCCACCACTGGCTGCAGCACCTCAAGCACGACGCGGGACAGACGGTGGATTTCTACCTGGACCATGCGGCACGGGAGGATGTGGCGACCTATGTTCTCGGGCTGAAGTTCCGGGTGCGGTCGGTGTGGCTGCTGAGCCTGTTCTCGGGCTGGACTCTGCTGTTCTTCTCGATCTCATCGAACCAGGAGTACTATACGTTTCCGGTGTGGCCGCCGCTGTTGATTTTGACGGCCGCAGTCCTTGCGGGGATTGAGGAGAAACGCGGTCTGGACGGAAGTCGAGAGGCCTCAGAGGGAAGCGCGCATCCGCTGCTTTCGACCGCGTGGCTGACCGGGGCGCAGGCGGTGTTTGCAGTGATTGGCGTGATTGCGGCGCTGGCCCTGGCGTGGGGTCTTTGGGACTCGCGTCATTTGCCGTTTGTGTCCGACATTGGCACGCTGCTGGCGCATCGAGCAGTGGACGACTACACGCTTTCGATGTCGCACCTGTTTGACCTGACGGGGCCGAGTTTTGCGGCGCTGCGGTTGCCGGCGGTGCTGGCGGGGATCACGCTGCTGATTGGGCCGGCACTGGGATGGGTGCTGCGAGTGAAGGGCCGGCACCTGGGAGCTACGGTGAGCATGGCGATTACCGCAGCGGTGTTCCTGGTGGCGGCGCACATCGCGTTTGCGCGGTTTGAGCCGATGCTGAGTTCCAAGCAGTTTGCTGACACGATCATCGCCAAGGGGACGCCGGCGGATAGTTTCATCATTTACGGCGAGCAGTCGGACGCTTCTTCAGTGGTGTTTTATAGCCACGCTTTCTTTCATGGCAAGCCGGCGCTGCTGGTGTTGCCGCGGTGCGGACAGCATGGAGAAGGGACGCCGCTGCTGTGGGGATCGTGCTATCCGGATGCACCGGATATTTTCCTTTCCGAAGACAAGCTGCGCCAGCAATGGGGTACGGGTGAGCGAAAGTGGCTGTTTGCCCAGGACCTGAACCAGGGCAAAGCAGAGAGCCTGCTCGCGGGAAGGCTCTATCCGGTACAGACGCTGGCGGATAAGGCGCTTTGGACGGATCGGCCGCTGCCTTAGCCATCCGAACAGAGCAAGACTGGAACGAGCGGGGTAGTCGCTCCGTTTTGAAATCGGCCGTCCCTCGGGAGGCGAGAGCCCCAAGGCAATCTTCCGTCCGTCGGCGCGGGACCGAAAAAGCCGCTCGCCGTGCTCTTTTCAAACGGATGCCCATGGACAGCTTGATGTCGGTCCCCATCCGGCTGAGCCACTGCCATCGAGCGCGGTCGACTGGCTTTCCTGCGAGCGGGGGAAAGTCGGTTCGAACAGGCATAGGGCGTGTGACGAGCCAAATATGTGTAGACTCAGCTTGCCTTGTTTCCGGTCGCCGGCCCGCTCGAGTTGCTCTTCCCATCAGGGTCCGAATCTCTGACTAACACGAAAGTCTGCCGAATCTGCTGCGGAGTTTCTCCGGCGCGGTTGAACCCGTGCGACTTGGATGCCGATAGAGACAAAAGATTCTTAGGAACCCATCATCCTGAAGCGGGTTGAACAGAGCGGGATTTTCTCGCCTGGAGGGCGGTATTTTCCTCGCGCGCGCCTACGCTACGACGAACAAGACCTACTTGCCCGGCCTGTTGCTGGGTTTGCTCACGCCTGCCTGGCTGTGGGCGATCGACGAGCCGAAACAGATTACCCAGTATGTGGAAACATCGCTGACCGTAAAGAACGGTTTGCCGCAGAACTCAGTCGGAGCGGTGACACAGACGAGCGACGGGTACATCTGGTTCGGGACCGAGGAAGGGGTGGGCCGCTACGACGGACTGCGCATTACGACCTTCGATACGGCCCATCACCGGACGCTCAAGGACAATTTCATTAAGTCACTGGCGCCGGGGCGGGACGGCAGCCTCTGGGTGGGCACACGAAGCTCGCTGACGCAGTTGAAGGACGGCGAGTTTCACCCCTACTTCACGGCGGAGTCACCGATCAACTCGATTCTGGAAGCACAGGACGGCACGGTGTGGGTGGGCAGCCAGAACGGGCTTTACTCGGTAAAGGGCGGGAGGGTTCGGCGGTTTACGAGCGCCGATGGGCTGCCCAGCAATACCATCACCAAGGTGCTCGAGGCGGCCGACGGCACGCTCTGGCTGGGAACGCGGCAGGGGCTGGCGAGCTGGAGCAACGGCAGGTTTCGCAGCTACGGCGCAAGCGACGGGGTGCCGGTTGAGCCGATTTCTTCGCTGGCGCCTTCGCGCGACGGAGCACTTTGGATCGCGGCGGCCGGTCAGGTCATTCGATGGAAGGACAGGCTGCTCGAAACGGCGCCGATCAAACTTCTGCCGGTGCACGACCAGATCACTTCCCTGCTGGAAGATAGGACAGGGGCGCTGTGGGTGGGATTTGACCACAACGGCATTGCATTGCTGCACGATGGCGAGTTCAGCCGCTATACGGCCCGGCAGGGGCTCCCCAGTGAAGATGTGGCAACGCTGTTCGAGGACCGCGAAGGAGATGTGTGGGCCGGGTTGTCCGAAGGCGGCGTGGTGGAGTTGCGGGACGGGATCTTCAGCAACTTCGGAGTGCGGGAAGGGCTTTCCGACGACATGATCTGGAGCGTGCTTGAGGCGCGCGACGAGTCGGTTTGGGTGGGAACCAACAGTAAGGGGCTGGATCACATTGCCAGGGACGGCACGGTGCGCGTGTATACGGAAAAGGACGGATTGCCGGGAGGCTCGGTCTACGCGCTGCGCGAGGGTCCGGATGGGAGCATTTGGATCGGCGCCGAGCACGGCGCTCTGTGCCAGCTGAAGAACGGGAAGATCCGGGTGTTCAGCGATCCGCTCAACAAGGGGCAGCGCATTGTTTCGATTCTGCCGGCCTCGCTGGGGCTGCCGGATACGTCTGGAGATTTATGGCTCGCCTTTCATGAGACCGAAGGGCTGGTGCGGTTTCACCTGGATCGGGGACACGGAGATGGGGTGCGCGGGGGCAGCTTTCAACACTTCGACGTTCCGGGATTGCCGAACACGGCGTCGTTTGGACCGGACGGGTCGATCTGGATTGGGAGCGACCACGCGGGCGTGAGCCAGTTCCGCAACAACAGGACCGTAGCGCGCTACACAACGGAAAACGGACTGCTGGCCAACTTTGCGCAGGCGATCTACGTGGATCACGAGGGAGTGGTGTGGGCGGGCACGTCTCCGGGCGGATTGAACCGGATCAAGAACGGGCGCGTGACCACCTACTCGATTGACCAGGGATTGTTTGACCTGACTGTAGGCGCGATTGTGGAAGACAAGGAAGGCTACTTGTGGATGACGTGTAACAAGGGCATCTACAAGGTGAGCAAGAAGGAACTGAACGACTACGCGGAGGGACGGACCAAGGCGATTCACAGCCTTGTGTACGGGACGGCGGATGGTTTACGCAGCTCGGAGTGCAACTTTGCCGCGGACCCGGCGGCGTGGAGAGGAAAGGGTGGACGGTTGTGGTTTCCGACCACGGCAGGAATTGCGTCCGTGGACCCGAAGCACAGCCAGACAATCAATGCGGAACCCTCGCCGCTGATTGAGAGCGTTGAATTCAACCAGCATGCGAAGCCGTTTTACAACGGAGTCAAGGCTGGACCAGGCGGCGGCGATCTGGAGGTGCAATTTACAGCTCCGGACTTTGTGGCGCCGGAGCGGATTCGCTTCCGCTATCGGCTGAACGGGTCGGACTCGGACTGGGTGGCGGCGGGCAACCGGCGGATGGCGATGTATACCAAGCTGGCTCCGGGGAATTACCGGTTCGAAGTGCAGGCGGCGGACGCGACGCATGGATGGAGCAAAAACGCGGCGGGGCTGAGGATTGAGCTGAAGCCGCTCTTCTGGCAGACAACCTGGTTCAAGGTCCTCGGCGCTGTGATTCTGCTGTGCGCAGCCGCGGCGCTCTACTGGCTGCGCATTCATTTTCTGCTGGTGCAGAACAAGCTGCTTGAAGAGCGCGTGCAGAGCAGAACGACCGAGCTTCAGAGGGCGCTCCAAGCCGCAGAAGACGCGGGGCGCGCGCTGCATGAGCAGGCAACTAAGGACGGATTGACTGGACTGTGGAACCGGCGATCGATTTTTGAATTGCTGGGCAAGGAGCTGCCCCGGACGCATCGCGCACAGTTGCCGATCTCCGTGCTGATGGCGGACCTGGACCACTTCAAGTCAATCAACGACACCTACGGGCACCAGGTTGGCGATCGCGTGCTCCAAGTGGTGGCGGAACGGATTATGGGCCTGACGCGGCCCTACGATTTTGTGGGGCGGTATGGGGGCGAGGAGTTTGTGATTGTTCTTCCCAGCTGCTCACTGGAAGATAGTCTGCACCGGGCGGAGGAGTTTCGCCGCGCGATTGCCGACACGACCGTCATCAGCAGCGCGGGACCAATCCAGGTGACCTGCAGCTTTGGCGTGGCGGAGAACGTAAGCCGAGACTCGGCCGAAGAGCTGATCAATAGCGCCGATGAGGCTTTGTATTGCGCCAAGAAAGCGGGGCGGAACTGCGTGCGTTCCCGCGTGCCTCGGAGCGGGGCGCGGGATACGGGCGAGGGTGTAGGCCTGGCCTAAAGGGCAACGGAAGGCTCTCTCTTTTTTGCTTAACCGGGGTAACTGCCATCGTAAAGTGACCACGACCTGCAGGGAGTTGTGCACGCTCAACGTATTCGCACGACTTGGCGCTCTTTAAAGCCCCAAATTCTCCCTCCAACTCGTTGATAATACATCTCTTGATTCACGATGTCCGCGAACAAGGTGTGGCCCGGCATTGGTCGTCAGGCGGGGCACGTCGAAGATCCTGCGGGAGGTTGATTTACCGGCGACTCTGCGATCGGACCGCAGAGCTCGGTCGCGTTCAGAAAGCCATCAACGTCGTCATCCAGGCCGCTCGGGTCTATGCCAACAACCGGAATCCGGAACACGCCAATCTGCTCATCAGTTCGACGCTGAGGATTGCAACCTCCCCGGCCCTGCCCATGCGTGATGGCCAAGAGGCGGTCGTTCAGGAGTCGGCCGAAGCAGCCGTTGACGAGACGGATGATTTTGACCGGGGGAATTTCGGATGATTCCGCGATCGGAGCTCTAGCAGTCTGAGGCGCGCATTTTGCCGCCGGGCAGGAGTTCGAAGACGCGGCCGCGCCAGAGGATTTTGTTGCCCCAGTAGCCGGCGACCCAAAAGCCGAAACCCATCAGATCGCGGAGCGGATAGAGGACGAGCAGGCCGAACCAGCTTGTGTCCTGGACGACGGCGCGACCGACAGCGAGCGAAAGCGCGACGCGCGTGGCGACGCTCCAGGCCAGAAGGGTGAGCCCCAAGCCGAGGTGCCCCAGAGCCGCCGCGGCGGCGAATGCGACCAGTCCATAGGGCAGGCTGAAGCTGAGCGCGGTGGCCAAGTGACCGGCGGGGCGGGAGAAACGCGTTGACTTCATCCAGCGGACCTGGTGCGTGATGGAGTCCACGAAGTCGGTATTGATGACGATATGGTCGATGGCGTGGTGGCTTAGGACGACGGTTTGGCCGAGCTTGCAGGTCTGGTTGCCGAGCACGAAGTCGTCGGCGCAGTAGTCGGCTGTGATCTGGAAGCCGCCCATGCGGCGGATGGTTTCTCTGCGGAAAGCCATGGTGGGGCCGAGGACGAACTGCATGCCTTCGAGGTCGCGCGCAGCCAGGACGCCCGAGGTCATTTCGACGGACATTCCGACGGCTTCGAGCCGCGCCCACAGGCCGCCCTCCGCGGCAACGCCACGATAGGGGCAGGTTGAGGCGCCGACTTCGGGGTTGGCGAACGGGAGGGCCACGGCGCGGAGGTAGTCGGGGGTAACGCGGACGTCGCTGTCGGAGATGACGAGGATGTCGTGAGCGGCTGCCGCCTCCATGATTTCCATGGAGGCGGCCTTGGCGTTGATGTAATCGGGCTGGCCGTTGGTGGAGAGGAATTTGGCCGGAATGGATGGATTACGGGCAGCTACCTGAAAGGCCAGATCCAGGCCGGGGTCGTCGGGCGTGCGGGTGCAGAAGAGAATTTCGTAGGCGGGATAGTCCTGGTGGAAGAAGGACTCCAGATGCGCCTCAAGACCCGGTTCGGCTCCATGCAATGGCTTGAGCAGGGTGAGCGGGGGCGTGAAACCGGGACGGGCCTGGAGCTGGTCGAGAGCAGTGCGGCGTTCGCGCAGGTAGCGGGGAACGGCGCGCAGGACGATGACCACGAAGCCGGTGGATGTGATCAGCCCCAAAAAGCCCAAACCTAGAAGTGCGAAGAGCATGCCGGTAATAAGGATAACTGCAATCGGCGGAAGCGAAGATTGACACTGCCCACCGCTTCTTCGAGGGGCGGGAAACTATGGGCCGAGAGCATTGGGGCAGGCGGGTGGTTTGCCGCGCCCCACGAGGCCGCGGGAGCGAAAAGGCGCCTACTGCTTGCGCTGGGCTGCGGTTTTGGCTACGACGGTGGGGCGTCGGATGGGGACGATCGCGCCGGGAGAGCCGGGAGCGGCTTGCTGGAAGCGCGTGAGCATCTCCGAGCGCACGTACTCGACGAAGCTCTGCATCTGGCGGTTCATCTCTTCCATGCGCTCGCGCATTTGCAGGATGATACCGATGCCGGCGATGTTGACGCCGAGGTCGCGGGCGAGATTGAGGATAAACTCAAGGCGCTCGAGGTCTTCATCGGTATAGAGGCGGGTGTTGCCTTCGGTGCGCGAGGGCTTGAGCAGGCCCTCGCGCTCGTAGAGGCGAAGGGTCTGGGGATGGATCTCGTACATTTCGGCGACCGACGAGATCATGTAGGCGCCTTTCGATTTGCGTTTTGCGGCCATCAGCGACTCGCTTGTCCCTTATGCGGCAGATTGCAGCCGGATCAGTTTGTCCACGCCGGTGCCGGTCCACGCGACAACCTCTTCGGCAAGCAATGGATTTCGAAGAAAATAGCTGGACACCCAAACGCCTTCCCAGCCAGACGATCCACCCAAAGGCAGAGTTTGACACTCGAAGGGAGCAATGGACGCATCGCCGTTGCCACGTCGGTGGTCAGCAGCTCTTGCGTCCCCGCGTTGCGGGCTTCGACCCGCTTCCCAGCCGGGCCGTCCACAGGCGAAGGTGTGGAGATTGCCTGTCTGAGGCCAGACGGTGGTCTCAACCGTGAAGCCTCGCTTGTGCCCAAACTCCGCTCTGCGATCCTCCCCCGGTTGTTCGCCCTGGCGGCGCGCGAACAGCCCTCGCATCTCCTTGGCCGGATCGCAAGGCGAGAGCACAATCCCATCCTCGTCTCCATCACGATCCAATCTGAGATTCATATGCCCCCCTCTCTGTCGGCGCGGCCTTGCGGGCGCTGATCAATCGAATTCGCTTGGCCTGTTCGGAATACACCACTAACGATACCCTTTTGGACCTAGAGAAACCAATCCGGAGAAACCAATCGCCGAGAAACCAATCCCCAAGCCGCGAAACTGGTCCTCGCCGTGCAGGCGACCTTCTCAATCCACACCTACCGGACTTCCGTGACCGTTGAAGCCCGCACGAAGCTCACCTCATGCTTCGGCCTGCCGATGAACCCATTCGAAAAGCTCTGACTGCACTCTCTGGTTGGCAACTTTCTTACAGCTTGGCGAAGAGGGCCACGCGGGGGTCCTGGTTGTTGAGCTTGGCAAGTTCGCGCATGATTTCGCGGCTGCGCTCGTCGTTGAGCGTAGGCACGACCACATCGATGGTGACAATCTGGTCGCCGCGCTGGTCGGGGCGCTGCGCGTTTTCCACGCCGCGCTCGCGCATGCGCAACTTTTGCCCGCTCTGGGTGCCGGGTGGAATCTTGAGCTGGGCGCGGCCGTCGATGGTGGGGACATCGACCTTGGCGCCGAGCGAAGCTTCGGCAATGGTGACCGGGACGCTGATCTGGACATCGTCGCCGACGCGGGTGAAGACGGGGTGAGTGCCGGTGCGGACAATGAGGAACAAGTCCCCGGCAATGCCGCCGTTGACCCCGGCGTTGCCCTTGCCCTGGAGGCGGATGCGCTGGCCGTCGCGAGTACCGGGCTTGATGCGGAAATCGACCGTCTCGGTGCGGCTGACGACGCCTTCGCCGTGGCAGGTGGCGCAGGTATTGGTGATGCGGCCGGTGCCGTTGCAGCGCGGGCAGGGGATGTTGAACTTCATACGGCCGCCCATTTGCGTGACCTGACCGGTGCCGTTGCACTCCGGACACTGCATTGGACCGCCGGTGCTGGCCTGACCGTGGCAGGTGGGGCAGGTCTCCTGGCGGTTGACCTGGATGCGGGCCTGGCCGCCGCGGATGGCGGTCCAGAAGTCGACCGTGGCCTGGTACTCAAGGTCTGTGCCGGGCTGAGGGCCGCGCGGGCGCTGGGGCTGCTGGGCCCCGGAGAAGATGCCAGAAAAGATGTCCTTGAAGCTGCCCCAGGACTGCGAGCCGGCGCCCTGCTGCGGGCTGGCGCCTCCCTGGAAGCCGGAGAAGTCGAAGCCGCCAAAGTCGACCGGGGACTGGCCGCCCTGGGACTGCTGGCGGGCGTAGGCCTCAGCTTGCGCGGGGTCGATCTGGTCCGAGTAGAAGCCGACCTGGTCATAGACCTTGCGCTTTTTCTCGTCGCTGAGCACATCATTGGCTTCCGAGATTTCCTTGAACTTCTCTTCGGCCTTCTTGTCGCCCGGGTTCACGTCAGGGTGATACTTGCGGGCGAGCTTGCGGAAGGCTTTGCGGATGTCGTCCGAAGTGGCCGTTTTCTTGACCCCGAGCAGGGCATAATAGTCTTTACTTTGTGTGGTGGGCATGGTTTCCTTGGCTTCACTTCCTCATCAAAACATGTTCCTTGCAACCGATCGGGGGCTTGGGTTGGGCTTGCGGCGATTTTGCCTCGCCTTCATTTTCCTCGTTCGCTCCCCGGAGGCGGAAAAAATCTCGATTTCGATCCCGCCAGAACTGCCCTGCCGGGCAGAGCCCGATCGTATGACATCGGCAATTTCATCCCGAAGTCAAGCGTAGTGCCAAAATTACGGGCCATGCACCGGGCCAGGTCAAGGGCGACGCCGCAGCGCTCGTGACCACTTCTCCTTAAACTTTGGCCGCTGGACGCGGCTCTAGGGTCGGTGAGGAAACACGCCCGAGGCAGCAAACTTGAGCGTCCGAGAGCGAGGACCCATACGGGAATCCGGCTTCGCTGGGGCGCCATTTCCGGTCAAACTTCCTGAATCTGCCCGGTCCTGTCATGGGTGCCGGGTCTGGTGCGCATTTCTAGCGGGGGAACGTCAGATCCTTTCGTTCCCCACTCAGGTTCGGGCTCCAAGGTACCCTATGATGCCATCCACCGGCAGGATACGAGTTGGGGTGGGCGACTGCTGATCGCCCACCCCAACTTTGCTTTCGGCTTTTCCGCTGGAACGGCGCCGCCGCCCAACCAAAGGTGCTACTTTTTGTCTTCGACGTCTACGTACTCGGCGTCGATTACGCCTTCGTCTTTCTTCGCTCCGGCTTCTGGTGCTGGCTCAGCTCCGGCGGTTGGTCCGCCCTGCGGAGCAGCGGCGTTGGCCTTGTAGAGGACTTCGGCCAGTTTGTGGCTGGCGGCAGTCAGCTTCTCGTGGGCAGACTTCAGCGCGGCTGCGCTGGGCGTACCGGCAAGGGTAGCCTTGGATTCGGCGAGGACGGATTCGACTTCGCCCTTTTCCGGACCCTGGATCTTGTCGCCATTGTCTTTCAGCATCTTCTCGATGTTGTAGACCAGCCCGTCCAGTTGATTGCGTGCCTCGATCTCTTCGCGCTTCTCTTTGTCTTCCGAAGCGTGGGCTTCGGCTTCCTTGGCCATCTTCTCGACTTCGTCCTTGCTGAGGCCCGAGCTGGAAGTGATCTGGATGCGCGTGTCCTTGCCGGTGGCCGTATCCTTGGCGGTGACGTTGAGGATGCCGTTGGCATCGATGTCGAAGGTGACCTCGATTTGCGGCACCCCGCGCGGCGCGGGGGGGATGCCGGCCAGCTTGAACTTGCCCAGCGTACGGTTCTGCGCGGCCAGCGGCCGCTCACCCTGAAGAACGTGGACTTCGACTTCGGTCTGCGAATCGGCCGCGGTGGAGAAGGTCTCGGTCTTCTTGGTGGGGATGGTGGTGTTGCGCGGAATCATCTGCGTGGCGACCCCGCCCAGGGTCTCGATGGCCAGGGTGAGGGGCGTGACGTCGAGCAGCAACAGATCCTTGACTTCGCCGGCCAACACGCCGGCCTGCACGGCAGCGCCGATGGCTACGACTTCATCCGGGTTGACGCCGCGATGAGGCTCCTTGCCGAACATCTTCTTGACCAGTTCCTGGATGCGGGGCATGCGGGTCTGGCCGCCCACCAGGACGACTTCGTCGATCTTGTCGACACCGATGCCGGCATCAGCAAGAGCCTTTCGGCAAGGCTCAAGGGAGCGGTCGAGAAGGTCCTCAACCAGCTGCTCGAGCTTGGCACGGGTCAATTTGCGGACCAGGTGCTTGGGGCCGGTGGCGTCGGCGGTGACGAAGGGCAGGTTGATCTCGGTTTCGACGGTGGTCGAGAGCTCAATCTTGGCCTTTTCCGCGGCATCCTTGAGCCGCTGCAGGGCCATTTCATTGCCCTTGGAGGACAGATCGAGGCCCTGCTCGGCCTTGAACTCGGCAATGAGCCACTCGACGATGCGCTGGTCGAGGTTGTCGCCGCCCAGGTGCGTGTCGCCGTTGGTGGACTTGACCTCGATGACGCCTTCGCCTACTTCGAGGATGGAAATATCGAATGTGCCGCCGCCGAAGTCATAGACGGCAATGGTCTCGTCCTTCTTCTTGTCCAGACCGTAGGCAAGGGCGGCCGCGGTGGGCTCGTTGACAATGCGCTTGACGTCGAGGCCGGCGATCTTGCCGGCGTCCTTGGTGGCCTGGCGCTGGGCGTCGTTGAAGTAGGCCGGGACGGTGATGACCGCCTCGGTGACGGTTTCGCCAAGGTAGGCTTCGGCCGACTTCTTGAGCTTTTGCAGAATCATGGCCGAGATTTCCGGTGGGGTGTACTCCTTACCCTGGGCAACGACGGCGATGTGATCGCCCTGCTGAATGACTTTGTAGGGAACCATCTTCATTTCGTCGTTCACCTCGTTGTAACGACGGCCCATGAAGCGCTTGATGGAGAAGATGGTGTTTTCCGGGTTGGTGATGGCCTGGCGCTTGGCGACCTGTCCAACCAGGCGCTCGCCGCCCTTGGAGAAAGCGACGATGGAGGGTGTGGTGCGCGCACCCTCTTCATTTGCAATGACTTTGGGCTCTCCGCCCTCAAGGACCGCGACGCACGAATTGGTCGTGCCGAGGTCGATTCCGATGATTTTTGCCATAGTGGGGATCCCGCCTGTTTCGTAGAATGCTGACTTGTATACGATGCATGATTGAGTGGGTTAGTGTCAACTTTATTTGACTGGATTCGGATAAGGTAGAAGGCGACGGGATAGCCCGGGGAGCAGACTCGGGGTTTGCTCTTCCCGCAAAGGCAACCCGGGGGGAGCATGGAACCCGGAGGGAACCTTGGGCCGCACGCCGGGTTCGATGCGTGGGGCGCGAAATCGGGAAAGGCAGGGAGCTTGTTGCGCTCCCTGCCTTTCGCGGTGGCTGGTTGGCCCTACGGGTTAGTAAGACATAACCAGGTTGAAGGCGTTGACGCTGCCGATGCCGGAAGCAAAGTCCCAGCCGGTGGTGGTCAGATACGCGGGCTGGAAGGCGGTGTTGCTGGTCGACAGCACCCCAATGGCGCCCGAGGGCAAAAAGCAGTTGTTCAGCGTAGTGGTATGGGTTTCGTTATTGGTCTTGACCTGGCAGTTGCTGTCATTGTCACCCAGCGTCACGTCGTGGAAGACGCAGGAAGCGCCGGAGGCGGCTCCTTTCGAGGAGTTGCAGGCGGCACTGCCGTTGGGGCCGTATTCAGCCGCAGCCAGAGCGTAGTAGCGGGGGTTGGGATTTCCCTGCAGACTGCCCTTATGCTGCACAACCAGAGACTGGATGGCAGCAAAGATGGGCGAGGAAACCGAGGTGCCACCGAAACCGGGCCAGTCTGCGGGACTCTTGCTGCAGGGCACTCCGCCGTTGTTGGGGTCGGTGAAGCAAATCGGGTAGAAGTGACCCCAGAGGCCATTGGCAGCCATGAGGGCAACATCAGGCGTATCGCGGACTTTGTCGTTGACCAGCCCAGCCATGTGGCCAAGGTTCTGGCTCTGGTAGGAAGGCTTGGCCCAGCCGGCACAGGTTCCGCCGGAGACGCCGCGGGTTGTGGGAATACCGGTTGCGCAGCTGCTGGGGCCACCGCTGCCGCCGACCGCTTCGAGGAAGTTTGAACCCAGGGTAGTGTTGCAGAAGCCCTTGGTGCCGAAGGCCACCGTGGATCCGGTTTCGAATTCCGACAACAGGGATCCGGCGCAGGAGTCGTTCCAGGGCTGCTCCGGAACGTAGGACCTGGCGGAGCCAAAGAATTCGTTGTTGAAGGGGAAAAAGAAGTCGCTCGACTCACCGAGGAAGACATCGGCAAAGTCCAGGCCACCGACCGAGACGTCATAGGGTGAGGACATCCAGCCGCTGATGTTGATGCCATCCTCGGCGCAGCTAAATTCTCCGTTATTGGGGAAACCGGTGCAGGTTTCTCCGCCGTGGTCAGAGCTGGCCGCATCTTCGTCACCGGAGGAGACAAAGATGGCGATGCCGGCAGCTACAGCCTGCTGGAAGGTGGAGTTGAAAGCAGCGTTGAGGGTGGCGCCGGTGTTCTCTTCCGATTCGCCGAAGCTCATGCTCACCACATCGACGTTATCGGCGTTGGGGTGGGACATGATGTTCTGCAATGCGATCAGACCGCCAAAGCTGCCGCGCGGGTCAGCGCAGCCGGCGCTGACCAGCGTCGCGCTGGGAGCAGCCGCACTGGCCCATTGGACGTCAATGGCCGCCTCGTCGTCGTCGCCATTGACACCGGGGTCTTGGCAGTTGTTGATTCCGGTCTGGGGTTGAGGATTTTCCTGGCTGAGGCTGCCGGCCGTGTATTTGCTGAGACCAAAGCGGTTGCGGAATGTGGCCCAGTCACTGGTTGCGCTGCATGGGGTACCGGTACGACCGGCGGCGCCCGAGGCATTGCAGTTGAATTGATCGCTATCCTCGAGAAGCACAATCTTCATGCCCTGACCGGAGATTCCGGCGCTCAGCAGCGGAGCGATGTTGTAGATCAATTCCAGATCGAAGGGAACGATTGCCTGGTCACCCAAGCCGTTGTCAAATTGCGCCGTGGCAGACTTGGTCTCGCTGGCTGGGGTGTGAGCGAGCGCGGTCTTCGGGCTTGCACCTTTGGGATCGGTCGCGGCCGACCGAACCCGCTCATGCATGGCCTTGGGACGGAAATCGTTCAGGGAAGCGACACCGCTCACGACCTGGCCGAGGGCGGCAGGGACGTGGGGATCGCCGGAGTTGGCGATGTGCATCACGCCGTTGACTTCGTAGTTGTGGATCTCCGTGTGGAAGGCGGTTTCAACTTGGCCCGCGGTTCCGGAGAAGTCAATGAACATGTTGTTGGCATAGACGACATTGACGGTGAAGCCTTCTGCCTCAAGCCACTGGCGAACGGCCGAGACGTCCGACTGGGCGGGTCCGTAAAGCTCGCCGAATTGCTCGGCGCTCATCCACTTGTGGAAGTTGGCCGACCCGGGGGTGTGCATCTGGTCGATGACCGTGGTGAGCTGGGCATCGAGCTCGGCCGGACGCTTCAGGACCAGCATCAGGTGATCGAACTGAAGATCCAGGGACACCGGGCCGCGATCATTGAGGGCGGTGGCTTCCGGGCGGGTGTTGCCTACCAGGGGTACGACGACGTTGTCGTTGATCTTGCCGGTGACGAGCTGGCGCTTGGCTTCGGCCTGCGCGGAATACGCGGTGCCGAGGGTGAAAGCTGCCAAAGCCAGAGCAAGACAAGCTGATTTACTGCTACAGAGCATAGTCTCTCCTTATGCAAGCTGGGGTCCTCGAGCCGACTCGAGAAACGGTCGCATCTCGAGGACCTGGGTCAAATCGATTCACTAGACTAGCGAGCGAACTTGCGGCGAAGAACGCCGGCCATGGTGAGCAGGCCGGTGCCAAGCATCAGGAAGGATCCTGGCTCGGGGGTCTGAGCGAAGATCAGCTGGCTGACACCCAGGGACCCCGGCATGGGATCAGGAACCCCAAACGCCAGCTGTTCCCCAAAGTCGCTGATGGTGATCGCGGCGATATCGGACGAAGCGCCGAGAGAGAAAATGAAATCGGAGCCCTCGATCCCCGCGCCATTAAATACACCGAGTTCGGCACCGTTTGTGCCGAAGGCAGTCACGACGATACCGAAAGGATCCGCGTAGTGACCGCTGACAAAGTTGACCGGTCCGGAGAAGGAGACACCAATTGTTTCGCTGCCCGAGTCGAAGATCTCCCCGCTGCTGCCATTGACCGTCGGGAAGTCGAAAAAGTCGAAATTCGGCACGACCGCTTCCACGGCGTTGGTAAAGGTCGCTCCTGCGAACTGATTGGTGATCTGGACGCCGTCAGTGACCGTCGTGCCGTTGGGATTGAAGTTGAGAGTCGTTACCGTGACGGTTCCCGCAAAAACAAGCGGCGAACACGATAACAGCAATGCAGGAAGTAGAAGCCTATGAACTGGCTTTTTCATTTTTCCCCCTTCAGGAATCTCGAAGACGAGAAACCAGCGTCTGGTCTGGCGCGGTAACTTCTACCGCGGAGAACAATTTATAAGTTGAGCGCCACACGGCTGGACGTCGTCATTGAGAGAACGAGGCTTTACCGCAGTAGCTTCCTAAGAGCAATCGTCTTATCAAGCCAAGGTCACGCGATCGGAGCGATCTGCGCGCCTGGATTGGGTTAAAGTTTTTGGGGAACGGGGATCGATGTTTTTCATCAGGTTCGGATGATCCTGCGCCGTATACGGCAGCGTATACGGCGCATGAAAAACCTATCGACCTCGACGAGAGGGGCAACATCTCCGCACTCGAAAGCAATCCGATGCCCAAATCGAGGTTTCGCATTATCAATGAGTTAGCGAGTGGCGTGGAAGTCGAGATGCAGACAATTGCACAATAGTTGTAGAGAAGTGGTACTTCGGTGCCACCTGGAAGTCATAAATGAGTCGCCAGTCGATTACTAGCGCGAAATAAATGAGCCGGCAATCGATTACTAGAGGAGACTTAGAGGGCGTTTCCTGATGACTAATGTGCCCGCCCCGAGGCCAACGAGCACGTCCGGCGCATCGCTATTAAGTCGCTATAAATAAGTAGTTTATGCTCCCCATTCCGTCCCGTCGCCGGGCGCGAGGGACAACTCGTCCCATTCAGCAGGCATCTATCGATACCGCTGTTACTGCAGGACCGGGTCCAAGAATCTCTGGCCTCGGAAACGAGGTCGGTACCGCAACGAATGGAGGAACTTGGATATGAACAAGGCGAAGTTTTTCACCGGGTTTTCAATTTTGCTTCTGGCGGGTTCCGGTTGGGTGGGCGCCCAGGAATCGAATCCCACGGCCAAAGGCACGGCCAATGGGCAGTCGCCGATGCAAGCCAATCCGCCGCCGATGACCCAGAATGGGAGGCAGGACGATGTGCCGCTCTATCGGATCCAGGTCGTGGGCCGCGACATTCCCGCGATCAACTACTTCCATCGCAGCAGCGCGACCAAGATAGGCTTCCAGGGAACCAGCCTGCTTCCCTCGGCCAAGGGCACAGCCAAAGTTGAGGCGCGCCTGGGCCGGACTTCGATCGATGCCAGCTTTGAAGGGCTGACACCGGCCAACGGATTTGGGCCGGAGTATCTGACATATGTGCTTTGGGCAATTACGCCGGAGGGACGTCCGACCAATTTGGGCGAAGTTTTGCCGACCGGGTCCAAGGAAAAGAACCAGATCACGGTGACGACCAATCTCCAGGCGTTCGGCTTGATTGTGACGGCCGAGCCGTATTTCGCGGTCACCATGCCGAGCGACGTCGTGGTGATGCAGAACTTTGTTGAAGACCGCACACAGGGCGTGATTGAGCAGGTGAATGCGCACTATTCCCTGCTGCCGCGCGGGGCCTATGAGGAGACCGCCGGCCGGCGTACTGTGCTCAAACCGATCACGCGGGATGAGCGCTCGCCGCTGGAAGTCTATGAGGCGATCAACGCGGTACAGATTGCCCAAGCGGCAGGGGCGGATAAGTATGCGGCCGATACGATGGCAACGGCCAAGACGGCACTTCAGAATGCGCATGACATCGATGTGCATGGCAAGGACCGCAAAGAGTCCATCACTTACGCGCGCGAGGCGGTTCAGTCTGCCGAGGATGCGCGCATCATTACCATTCGCAAGATCAAGGCAGAGGATGAAGCCGCAGCGCAGCAGGCGCAGGTGAATGCGGAGCAATCGGCTCAGCAGGCACATCAGCTGGCTGAGCAGGCGCAGGCAGCGGCGGACCAGCAGGGTGCGGCTCGCGCCAAGGCTCAGGCGGAAGCCGATCAGGCACGCGCTGCGCAGCAGGCTGCGGAACAGAGCGCGCAGCAGGCATCGCAGCAGGCCGAGCAGGTACGCGAACGGCTTCGTCAGCAACTGAACTCGGTGCTGCAGACGACGGAAACGGCGCGCGGACTGATCGTCAATATGTCGGACGTGCTGTTTGACTTCAACAAGTACACGCTCAAGGCGGAGGCGCGGGAGAAGCTGGCCAAGGTTTCCGGCATTCTGCTGGCGTATCCGAACTTGAAGGTGCAGGTGGAAGGGTACACGGATAACATCGGCTCGGATGAATATAACCAGAAGCTTTCCGAACAGCGTGCCGACGGGGTGCGCGATTACCTGGTTTCGCAGAGCGTAGTGGATGCCAACGTGACCGCGAAGGGATACGGCAAGAGCGACGCGGTGGCGGATAACTCGACCAACGACGGGCGGGCCAAGAATCGTCGTGTGGAGCTGGTGGTTTCTGGCGGCGCGATCGGCATTGAGCAGAGCGCACCGGGAGCGCAGGGGATGAGCGAGCCGGCTCCCCCAGCAGAGCAGCCCCGCCCACAGGCCTCGGCCGCGGAAGCGAACGTGACGGGGACTTCCAATCCTCCGCGGTAACAAATGCTGCTTCAACCCGAGGCGCAGATTGAGGTAGTTCGATGGGCTGGTTCTCGTTTGAGGAGCAGCCCATTTTTGTCCAGACGTCAATCGACGAGTGGGATGAACTTTCCCTGGGCATGGTCGAACTGCTCAATTCGACCGGTAAGGATGTCGTAGTACCAGCCGTGGATTTGAAGACGGCCCTCGCTGATCGCCTGGCAGATATAGGCATGGGAGCGGAGATTGTCAAGCTGGACGAGAACATTGGCGTGGGTCAGTGCCGTGTGACGGGTGAGTTCGCCGGCGTTGTTCTCTACCTCCCCGAGATACTTCCAGGCCGGCTCGACGTGCTGCAGCCAGTCAAGGACATGAGGCAGGCCCCTGAGACGCTGGGGCGCCATGAGGGCGCGGATCACGCCGCAGTCGGAGTGGCCGCACACGATCAGATGGCGGACACCGAGCACCTCGACGGCGTACTCAATGGTGGCGCTGACGCCGCCGGCGGGCTCACCGGCGCGGGGGATGACATTGCCGGCGTTGCGACAGATGAACAGGTCACCGGGCTGGGTTTGCAGGATGAGATCGGGGACGATGCGGGAATCGGCGCAGGTCACGAAGAGGGTTTCAGGCGCCTGGCCTTCGGCGAGAAGATGAAACTGGTCGCGGCGCTGAGGAAAGAGCTCTGTCAGGAACTGTTTGTGCCCCTTGATGAGTTTTTGCATGCGACGGATCTCCTGGGGTGCATGGGCTCACGGCACCAGCCAACGCCGTCAAACTCCAGCCTATCGCATCCATGCTGCTGTCCAGTCAGCGCGATGCTTCCCCGCACTTTGGCTCGCTTTGCTCTTCGCCGGTCAGGGCGAAGACGGACCTGGCCTGGACAGAGCCGGCAGGACGGCTGCAGGTGCATCCAGATGAGGGATCGCTGCCCGCTGATGAGCCGACTGTGACCTGACTTGGCTCAGCTGGCAGGTGTGGTCAATACGCCATTGGCGGGGGATGCGGCGCGGCTTATTTCGCTGGCCGGCGCCTCCCCGGGGACTGTGTCGGATTGGACGCCGGCTAGCGGCCGTTCCCTGGCAGAGGTGATTTGGAGGGGTGAGCGGCCAAGCACTAGCGGTGTCAACGACGGTGGCTTGACGGGACGGTGGCTTGACGGGACGGTGGCTTGACGGGTGGAACGCTGGCGCACTCCAGCCAGAGGCCGGGCGAGATTCTGGACGCGATCGATCAGCCGATGCTGGCAGGGAGCAGCGACCCGATCACGACTTGCCTGCTGTTGCCCAGCCGGTGAGCGCCGGGACGCTGAGCGAGTTTCTAACGCGAGGCCCATGGTGCCATAGGTGGAAGAGAGGAGCAAGCGCAGGACAGCGATAGGACCGCATCGGGGCTCTGCCGCTTCGCGGAACGCGATGATGTACCATGCCGCTTGAGAAGGAGAACAAAGTCACAGATGATCGGAAACCATTCGCGGGTTCTACGGACGGGCATTGGGGCCGTCCTCTCGATTGCTCCATTTTCCCTGGTTGCGCAAACGGTCGACACGCTCGACCCCTTGTTGAAAGCGCGTGTGGATCGGATCGCGTCCGAGGTACTGGAACAGACCGGGGTTCCTTCGGCTTCCGTAGCGGTGGTGGATCACGGCAAGCTGGTTTATACGCATGGATACGGAATGGCGCGCCTGGCGGCCGGCGACTCGGCGGCGGTTGAAGCGACCCCCCAGATGCGCTACTCGATTGGATCGATCTCGAAGCAGTTTACGGCGGCAGCGATTCTGATCTTGCAAGAGGAAGGCAAGCTCACGCTGGACGATCGGGTGGGCAAGTATATTCCCGGACTGACGCGCGGTAACGAGGTGACGATCCGAGAGATTCTTTCGCACACCTCGGGCTACCAGGACTACTGGCCGGAAGACTACGTGATGACGCCGATGCTCAAGCCGGAGAGCGCGCAGCAGATCATGGATACATGGGCCAAGAAGCCGCTGGACTTTGAGCCGGGAACCAAGTGGCAGTACTCGAATACGAACTTTGTGATAGCGGGAAAGATTGTGGAGGCGGTCACCGGCGCGCCGTTGATGGACCTGTTGGTGAGCCGGATCTTCCGGCCGCTGGGGATGACGTCGGTGTGGAACTCGGACGAGACGAAGCTGACGCAAGCGGATGCGACGGCATATTACCGGCATGCGCTGGGACCGTTGCGGGTGGCACCAAAGGAGGGACGCGGTTGGATGTTTGCGGCCGGCGAACTGGCCATGACGGCGCACGACCTGGCGCTGTGGGATCAGAGCCTGATTGCGCAGACCCTGCTCAAGCCGGACAGCTACAAGCAGATGTTTACCGAAGTGATGCTGAAGGACGGCAAGGGTACTCACTACGGGCTGGGCGTGGAAGTGATGGACCGCGACGGGCACCGCTCGATTGAGCATTCGGGCGAGGTTTCAGGGTTCGTATCGGACAACGAAGTGCTGGTAGACGACGGCGTGGCGGTCGCGGTGCTGACGAATCAGGACGCGGTGGGCGCGGCTTCGACGATTGCCCACCTGGCGGCGCCGGCGGTGTTGAATACGCCTCTGAGCGAAGCGGAGACGCAGGCACTTGACATTTACCGGGGGCTCGAACAAGGGCAAATTGACCAGACACTGCTGGCTCCGAATTTGAGCGACTACTTTACGGCCGAGGCGCTGGCCGATTTCCGCCAGAGCCTGGCGCCACTCGGCGAGCCGCTGACATTTCACCAGGCCAGCGAGCAGTTGCGCGGAGGGATGACCTTCCGGGCGTTCCAGATTGTTTATCCCGGCAAGCGGCTGACGCTGACCACGTACACCTATCCGGATGGCAAGCTGGAGCAGTATCTGATTGCACCGGCGGAGTGAGGGGTTCGAACTCCGAGCTCAGGGAAAGGCTTTTCGGGTACCGCCAGCATTGGGTACCGGGTTGCAGATGCGATGGCGCAATCGATTGCGCCATCGCGTGGCCTTCTGTTAGCATCTCTCAATTCCAAGCCTGAGCGGGTTTTGCGCGCCGACCGGCAGATGGACCAGAGGGCCCTGGCAAGAAACAGACTCCCTGGGCCGATGCGGTTGGATGCGGTTGGATGCGGGGCAGCGAGGAAGCGTCCGCCAGGTCGGAGGTAAGCGGGCCGAGCGAAACAGTGGAACCACCCGCGGCCGATTTCCTCCCCTCGTGGGTAGGCGGAGCTGGTACGGGACTGAAAGGAATCCGAGCCGATGAGAAGAGCCATCCTCTGTTTTTTGCCCGTAGCCGCATGTCTTTCACTCCTTGCCGCAACGGCTGAGGCGGAACTCCACGCACAGGATTTTGCCGCCACCTGGCAAGGGACGCTGTCCGCTGGCGCCGAGCAGCAGAGGGTCGTGATTCAGATCGCGAAGAAGGATTCCGGCGGCTGGACGCCCACCGGCTGCTTTGTCGAGTTCACCCATGACGACATGCATTTGGACTCGATGGTTGTGCACGGGACCGATCTGACGCTGACCATGAACGGCGGCAAGGCCGTCTACGAGGGCAAAATCAGCGCCGACGGAGCCTCGATGGCGGGCACCTGGACCTTCGAGCAGCACGCCCAGCCGCTCAAGTTGGATCGCGCCGCGGCCGAGACTGCGTGGCAGGTTCCATTTCAATATCAATACCACCAGGGGAATGTGACCTACCTGCGGCCATCGGCTCTGGAGGCGCGCATTCCCTTCAACCTGAAGTTTGCCGTCGACTATATGGAGCAGGGCGCGGAGGCATGGACCAGCGACTGGAAGTGCGTGGCCTGCCATACCAACGGCACCTACATGGTGGTGCGGCCGCTGCTGACACCCCAGCTGGGCCGGCCCAACGAGAAGCTGCGTGCCTTCTTTGTGGGCACGCTCAACGAGGAACTGGCCGCCGACCCGGCAGGTATGCGCCCCGAGCTCGATTCCACGCAGGCCGTCTACGTGGCCGCCGGTCTGGCCATCTGGGACGCGCAGGTGACCGGCCGGCTTTCGCCCGAGACCCAGGAAGCGCTGGCCATGATGTTCAAGCTGCAGCGCGCCGATGGCGACTGGACCATCAGCGACGACAACAACCCGCCCCTCGAGTCGAACCGCTATCAGCTGGCAACCGTGGCTGCACGCGCCATCGGCAATGCGCCGGGCTGGCTTGCCCAGCAACGGGGGACGCCGCTCGAGGCCAAAATCGACCTGCTCGAAGATTACCTGCGGCACCCGCGGAAGCTGCAGGGCGACTACGACCGCACCGACCTGCTGTGGGCCGCGACCGAATTGCCTGGTCTGCTGGACCAGGCGCGGATCGAGCAGCTGACGGCCATGGTCTTCAGCCATCAGCGCACCGACGGCGGCTGGTCCATCCGCAGCTTTGCCCAGCCGGAGGAGTGGGGCAAGGGCAACCGCGCCGCCAAGCTGCGCGCCGAGCCTGAGCTTGCCGACCCGCCCAGCGACGGGCACATGACCGGCCTGGCGATCATCGCGCTGCGCAAGGCCGGAGTGCCGGCCAGCGACGTGCGCATTCAGCGCGGGATCCAATGGCTTCTGACCAACCAGCGCGCCTCCGGCCGCTGGTACACGCGCTCGCTGAACCGCGATGGCTGGCAGTTCATCACCTATAGCGGCACCGTGTACCCGCTGCTGGCACTGGGCCTGTGCGACGCCCTGCCGACCGAGGCCGGGCGCCTGAGCAAGGGCGGCTTGTGAAGCCTTTGGGCCGGACCGAGACCTTCGGATCCGGCCTGCGGCCATGCGTGGAAGGCAAAACGATGCCCCGGTTTGCTGCCGCCAGAGCGGAAAGCGGCGCCTCTGGATTTCCTTTACACTTGAAGCTGACCTATGTTTGAGAATCTTACTGACAAACTTCAGCGTGCCTTTAAGACCCTGCGGGGCCAGGGCACGCTCACCGAAGAAAATATCGCCGAGGCGCTGCGCGAAATTCGCGAGGCGCTGCTTGAGGCGGACGTCAACCTGAACGTGGTGAACAACCTGATTGAGCACATCCGCGAAAAGGCGGTGGGCACCGAGGTGCTTACGGCGCTCTCGCCCTCCGAGCAGGTGATCAAGATCGTTCGCGATGAACTGATTACGCTGCTGGGCAAGGATACGGCTCGGTTCAAGTTTTCCTCGCAGCCGCCGACAGTGATTTTGATGGCCGGCCTGCAGGGGTCCGGTAAAACGACCACCAGCGGCAAGCTGGCGGCGTGGCTCAAAAAGGGCGGCCACCGGCCGATGCTGGTGTCGGTGGACGTGTATCGGCCGGCGGCGCGCGAACAGCTGAAGGTCGTCGCCAAGTCGATTGAGGCCAAGCTGTATGAGGGCGACCAGAAGGGCGAGGCAAACAACTCCGAGCTCGTGGTCCGGCTTGCCAAGGAAGCCTTGCGCGAAGCGCGCATCATGGGCTGCGACACGCTGATTGTGGATACCGCCGGACGCCTGCACATTGATCAAGAGCTGATGGGTGAGATGGAGCGGCTGAAGAAGCTCTTGAATCCCTCGGAGATTCTCTTTGTGGCCGACGCAATGACGGGCCAGGACGCGGTGAACTCGGCCGAGGACTTTCATACCCGGCTGGGGCTGACGGGCGTGGTGCTGACCAAGATGGACGGCGATGCGCGCGGCGGTGCGGCGCTCTCCATCCGTCATGTCACAGGCCAGCCGATCAAGTTTATCGGTGTCGGCGAAAAGCCGGATGCCTTTGAGCCATTCCATCCGGACCGCATCGTGGGCCGCATTCTGGGCATGGGCGACATGATGTCGCTGATCGAGAAGGCGGAGTCGACCCTCGACCAGAAGAAGAGCGAGGAGTTCGCCAAGAAGGCACTGCTCGGGGACGGGTTTACGCTGGAAGATTTTCGTGACCAGCTGCGGCAGATTAAAAAGATGGGATCGATGGAGAGCATCTTGAAGATGCTGCCCTCGGTGGGGCCGTTTGCGGGGTTGCAGCAGGCGACCAAGCAGGTGGATGAGAAACAATTTGTGCGCCTGGAGGCGATTATCAATTCGATGACGCCGCTTGAGCGGCGCAACCACGAGATTATTTCCGGCTCGCGGCGCAAGCGGATTGCCAAAGGCTCGGGCACTGAGGTGCAGGACGTAAACAACCTGCTGCGCCAGTATGCGCAGATGGCGAAGATGTTCAAGCAGATGGGCAAGGGCGGGCTGGGCGGGAAGATGATGCGCGGTGGCCTTGGGGCTATGGGAATGGGCGGCAAGCAGCGGTTCGGCCGGTAGGGAGTCTAAAGGGAGGGCGTGATGGAAAAGAACCCAGACCGGAAGCGCTCGGTGCGAAGACTCGCGGTCGGGAACTTTTTTCGCGCCTCCCCGTCCGAGGCGGTTCGGAAGAATTTGCTTTGACGACCGCCACAACAAGGCTTCCTACGTTCTGCAGGCCGAACTGATTGTCGAAATGCCGGAATTGGTCAGTGGAATCGGGAATGGGGAATAGGGAATAGGGGAATTCAAGGGTTCAGACCGGAAGCTCGCGTAGGTTCGAGTGGGAAGCACACTCGAAACCTCAAAGGCGGGCACAATCGGCTTCCCTCGAATCGGATGTCGGATCATGTACGGACGCATGGAAGGCGAAAGAAAACACTTGGGCAGGATCCCGCAGAACTCAACGAATGCGACGTTCGAGCTGGATTTTTATCGAATGAACAAAACTCTGCTTTTGATCCGTGAGAGCGGCTCGGAAATGTTCACATTCAATGATTTTCTACGGAAGAACGATGTCCACTAGTTTGCAGGACCAACTCGACGAAATTACGGCGAATACGCGGCATCTGGTGCAGCCGGAGAGGCTGGCTGTGGGGGAGCGGGCGGTCGAAGAGCTGTTTGCTTCAGGGATCGAGGAGCGGATTTTGCCCGTGGGTGCTGTCGCGCCGGAGTTTGCGCTCAAGGATGCGAGCGGGCGGCTGGTACGGAGTGCGGATCTGCTGGCGCTGGGGCCGCTGGTGATCAAGTTCTTTCGCGGGCGGTGGTGCTCGTATTGCGTGACGGAGCTGGAGGCATGGCGCGACCTGTATGGGACGCTGCGCGAGCGCGAGGGATTGCTGGTGGCGATTGGGCCGCAGATTGCGCGGCAGAGCGACTTTATGGCCGGCCAGCATGGACTTCCCTTCCCGGTGCTGCATGACGAGGGGAATGCGCTGGCGGAAAAGTTTGGGCTGGTGTATACCGTGCCGGAATATCACCGGACTTACTACCTGTCGATTCTGGTGAATATTCCGTTTGTGAACGGGGAAAAGAGCTGGAGGCTGCCGATTCCGGCGACGTATGTGATCGGGCGCGATGGGCGGGTTCTTTTCGCCGAGGCCCATGCGGATTTTCGCGTGCGGCCGGAGCCGGAAGAAGCGCTGGCGGCGGCATTTGCCCATCACCGGCGGTAGTGCGGCTGAGCTCAATGAGGGCAGTAGAGAAGCAGGTCCCTCAACTCCCTTCGCTTCGGTCGCTCAGCATCACAGAGGAGCTATCACCGAAGGAAGTCCGATAGCAGCTTCTGGACTTTCTCCACGCTGAGCCCGTGGATGAGAAAGACTTTGCTGCGGGATTGCTGGCCGCTCGCCAGCTCTACTCTTTTTTTAGATATCGCCAAGAGCTCGGCAAGAAAGATGATCAGCGCAGCGTTGGCTTTGCCTTCGATGGGCGGGGACTGGACAGCGATCTTCAGCGCAGCGGAGGGGCCTTCGCCATAGATGCCGGTGATGGCGGTCGTTTTGGCGCCTGGCTGGGCGCGGACGGCGAGGGTGACGCCGTCTTGAGTGGCGCGCAGCACTATTCCGGACCTGTGTACGGTTGGCGCTTGCCAAACAGCCGAGTACCGACGCGGATGCGGGTGGCGCCTTCTTCAATGGCTAAAGGGAAATCGCCGCTCATACCCATGGAGAGACATTCCAAGCTCAGGCGTGGATGCGCCTGGGACCACTTGTCGCGCCAGCTGCGGAGGCTGCGGAAACAGGCGCGGGTAATGTCTTCTGCTACGCCCCAGGGGGCAATGGTCATCAGGCCCTGCACATCGAGGTGATGGAGGGCTGGGAGGCGATCGAGAAGTTCTTCGGCCTGGGTGGATTCGGGTTCGAGGCCGGCTTTGGATTCTTCTGGGCTTAGCTTGACTTCAAACAGGATGGGAAGGCGCCTGCCGAGTTTGGCTGCAGCCTCATTGAGCTTTTCGGCCAGACGCAATGAGTCGACCGAGTCGATGGCGTCAAAGAGCTCAACGGCGCGGGCGGCTTTGTTGGATTGCAAATGTCCGATGAGGTGGACGAGGATGGGCTGATCGGCTTCAGCCGTGCTCAGGCCGGCACGAAGCGAGGCGAGTTCCGGCGCTTTGGAAGCGAATTCCTGAACCCGGTTTTCGCCGAACAGACCAAGGCCAAGCTCGGCGGCTTCGACGATGGTGTTAGCCGGGTAGGTCTTGGATACGGCCATCAATTCGACTTCGCTGCGCGGGCGGTTGGCTTTGCGGCAGGCTGCGGCGATCGATTCTTCAAGCCGGTCGAGATTCTGTTGGAGCGGGGTCATGGTTGTTCCGTCGGATCTTCGGCCGATTTTGACCGGCCGATGAGGGGCCGGGCGGTGTCAAGCCGGCCGGTTCGCGGCAGGTGCCGGACAGCGGCGCCGAGACCGAAGTGCGGCATGCGGTCGACCATGGATTCGTATTGACCGGCGGCGGCGGGGAGATGGGCGGCGTTACGGGCATGGGCGCAGGCGTCAAGCTGCTCAAGGCCCGGTGAGTCCTGGAGGAGGCCGATGCCGCGCCAATCGAGGAAGAACCGGGCGTGCAGCAGGCCAAGCGAGGAGTCAGGCTTGAGTTCAGCGATCATCGGATGCATGGCCGCGGCGATACGCCGCCAACTTACGAGAGCAAAGATTCTGTTGACGCGCATGCCGACGAGAAAGACGACAAAAGGCTGGTCACTTTGCGCCGCATAGCGGCCAGGAAAGGTGGGTGCCATCGCAGTCCTCCCTCTTTGGGCTCGTTCAGTGGCCGTGTTCCTCGAGGTATTTCTCGGCCTCCAGGGCGGCCATGCAACCGGAGCCGGCGGCGGTGATGGCCTGGCGATAGCGGCGGTCCTGGACGTCTCCGCAGGCGTAGACGCCGGGGATCTCGTGGCCGTTGTGGGTGGTGAGGACGTTGCCGGTCGTCTTGATGTAGCCGTCTTCGTCGAGGTCCATTTGACCGGCAAACATTTTGGCATTGGGCTCGTGGCCGATGCCGAGGAACAGGCCCTTGATGGCGAGCTCGGACTGGAGGCCGGTCTTGACGTCTTCAAGCAACAGGCCGCGCACATCTTTTTGCTCAACGCCGAGGACTTCCTTGACGATGGTATTGGTGCGCAGCTCGATGTTGGGGTGAGCGATGGCGCGGTCGAGCATGATCTTCGAGGCGCGGAAGGCTTCGCGGCGATGGAGCAGGGTGACCTTGGTGGCGAAGCGGGTGAGGAACAGAGCTTCTTCCATGGCGGAGTCGCCGCCACCAATGACGGCGATGTCTTTGCCGCGGAAGAAGAAGCCGTCGCAGGTGGCGCAGCTGGAGACACCGTGGCCGATAAGAGCCTGCTCACTGGGCAGACCGAGCCAGCGGGCGCTGGCGCCGGAAGCGATGATTAGCGTGCGGGTGTGGACTTCGCCGGCCGAGGTATGCAACCGGATAGGGTGCGCGCCAAGCTCGACCTTACTCAAGTGGGCGAGCTGGAAGGTGGCGCCAAAGCGCTGCGCCTGCTTCTTCATGTTGTCAATCAGTTCCGGGCCCTGGATACCGTCCGGCCAGCCGGGAAAGTTTTCGACCAGGGTAGTGATTGAAAGCTGTCCGCCGGGTTCATGGCCTTCGAAGATGAGCGGGTTCAAACCGGCGCGGCCCGTGTAAACGGCCGCCGTAAGCCCGGCGCAGCCCGAGCCCAAAATTACTGTGTCGCGAATGTCTGTCATCAGTAAACTCTTCCTATCCTGATTCTAGATGCTGGGGGCGACGGGAGGATTCGGGAGGGGGTTCGCGAGCCACCTCGCCCGTCCCCGAATGTCCAGCTAAGACGGAATTGCTACCCCGCTATCAGTGGTTCGACCGCTCCTGGTCAGCGGTTATTTTGGGCCACGGCCCTCTCGACGTCGATCGGCGATCGCACCCTGAGGCCGGCCGCCGGCCTCGAGAGGAAAACCGACGAACAGCTCATGCGGCAGATCGGATCCGGTAGGTACTCCTGACGAGCCAGATCCTGCTAGATGCCCTTGACCTCTCCGCCGTCCATACGAACCGATGTACCCGTCATCCACTTAGCGGCCGGTGAAACCATGAAGCCTAAAAGCTCGGCGATTTCCTCTGGCTGACCGTAGCGGGCGATGCCAGCTTCCTCGGGAAATTTCTTCGTCGCCTCATCGACCGTCATGTTGTGCGCCGGCGCCCACTTCTCCAGAAAGGAGCGACGGCGACCGGTCATTACCGCACCTGGGATAATACTGTTCACTTGAATTCCGTCCTTGATTCCCTGTTCAGCAAAAGCTTTGGCGAGTGCAATGATTGCGGCATTCGTGGCTGCAACCGCAGCGAAGGCGGGTTTGGGATCGAGCGCAGCGCTACCGGACATGAACACGACCGAGCCCTTCGCTTGCTTCAACGCATCCCAGGCTCGAATCGTCAATCGGCGGGCACCGTGCAGTTTAAGCTCCATGCCCGCATTCCACTGTTCATCTGTCATCTCGAAGAGGTCTATCTGCGGAACGGCGCCCGCGATATTCAGAAGGGCATCAATTCGTCCAAATCGCGCGACCGTAGTGCGGACAACGCTCTCCGGCGCTTCGGCCTGGCTCAAGTCGAGAGCCAGACTGAGCGGTTCGGCCCCAGATTTCCGGACCGCAGCCTCAACCTCTTCGAGCGCGTCTCGATTTCTGGCAGTCAATACGACCGCGGAGAAGTCGCGAGCCAGCCGAATCGCCGTCGAGCGACCGATGCCCTGGCTGGCTCCAGTCACAACAGCAACAGAATCGTTCATGATGTTCCTCCGTTATTTCGCTCGAGCCAGTGTTGGCATACTGCGCCATGGAATGCCCGGCAGGAATCGTTTTAGGGGAGATGGCTCTTTGTTCGCCGTTTGCGTCTTCGGGTTAAGAAAGCAACGCGTTCGCCGCTTCGAGGATGACCTCCACAACCTTGTCTGGCGCGGTGAGCAGCGGAGTGTGGTCGACCGCCAAAGATCGTACCGTCGCTTTCATACGCTCCGCCATAAATCGTTGCGTCTTGGGGTTGATCATTCGGTCTTCCTCCGCAAGCAGGTACCATGTCGGCTTTGAATTCCATGCTGGTGCGGGGGCCGGTTCTTGAATGCACGTGAGCGCAATTGGCCGCTGCACGGCTTTCGATAGAGCAATTTGCGCAGCAGTCGCGTTCTGAGCAAAGGCATGATCAAATCCTGAGTCCGGCATCCAGATGAAGCCGTCCGGATCGGGAGCAAGCTGCGGCGCTTCGAGGTGAGGCTCATCTTTATAAAAGACCTGAGCAACGGTCTCTCCTTCATCCGGTGCAAGGGCCGCGACATAGACCAGGGCCTTCACTCGCTCCTCGTTCGCCGTGCCGATGACGGCGCCGGCGTATGCATGCCCGGCGACGACCAGCGGGCCCTCGGTCCGCGCAATCGTTCGCTTCAATGCAGCCGCATCCTCACTTAAGGAGGTCAGAGGGATTGGCGCGGCAAGCACCCTGAGACCATGTTCTTGCAGTGGGCCAATCACCGCTGCCCAACTTGAACCATCGGCCCACGCCCCGTGCACCAATACGACCGTGGCATTCTTGAATGAGTTCATCGCAATTGTCCTTTTCTCGAAATCGAAGTTGACCTCACGTGGAGGGTTCAGCCGGGGCCTTAGCCGAGGAACTGGACAATCCGTTGCGCAATGAACCCGGAGGAGTCCTCAAGCGCGAAGTGGCCAGTATCGAGCAGGTGAAGCTCGGCTTCGGGAATATCGCGCAGGTAAGCTTTGGCGCCTTCGACGGTGAAGAAGGGATCGTTCTTGCCCCACACGATCAGCGTCTTCGGCTGCTTGCTGCGAAAGAATTCATGCCACTCGTCATAGAGCGCGACATTTGATTGGTAGTTGTGAAGAAGATTGAGTTGAATGGCATCGTTGCCTGGCCTGTCGAGGAAGAGCTGATCGACGGTGTAGGAGTCGGGGCTGATGCGCGAAACGTCCTTCACTCCGTGCGTGTATTGGAAGATGGTCGTTTCTTTGGTGAGTAGGCTTCGTACAGGCTTTTCCGTCTCGGGATTCCGATTTGCCCAGAAGGGCTTGATCGGATCGAAAGCTCCTCCGATCCCCTCCACATAGGCGTTGCCGTTCTGCACCACGATGCCTTTAATCGCATCCTTGTGCCTGCTCGCAATCCGATAACCGATGGGTGCGCCGTAATCTTGAACATAGATGCTGAATGATTTCAGCCCAAGGACGCCGAACAGCAGTTCCTCTATGTAGGAAGCCAGATTGTCGAACGTGTATTCGAATTTGCTTGCCTCCGGCGCATCGCTATAGCCAAAGCCGACATAATCCGGCGCAACCACATGGAACTTATCCGCTAACTGCGGAATGAGGTCGCGGAACATGTGTGACGAGCTCGGAAAGCCGTGCAGTAGCACGATTGTTGGTGAGGTTTTCAAACCTGCCTCACGGTAGAAGAGCTTGAGGCCGCGAGCAGTAGCGTATTGAAATGTTGTCATGGAGGTACCCTTTCTGAATTGCGTTGTGGATGCTTTCGCCGCAATACGGCTGCGTACAGGTACTCTGATTACAGAACACCGGTAAAAGTTGCATTAAAGGTGTTATAATTATTTGCGGGCGTTTTTAGAGAGGGGGGACATGCATTCTGCTGCCGGGCAGGTAGACGATTGGGTTGATGGGTTCCTGTTCGTTGCAAACAGGCCAATCCTTGACTTCTTGAATACCAAGCCCATCCTGGCGGATGCGCCTGAAGAACTTCTTCCGGATGCTCACGCGCTGGAAAGGTGGCTCATCGCTTCGGGGATCGTGACCTGTTCCAAAACGAAATCCCTGCTGCGAAGCTGGCGCAATACGCCCCAAGCAGCCGCCTTCCTGAGTGATCTGATCGCGTTCCGGGAAAGGTTGAGGAACGCAGTGATGCAGATCGAGAACGGATCTCTGCCGTCTGACTCATTCCTGGCTGAAGTGAACACTCTGCTGCTCGAGTATCCACGGCGCTCGTCCTTACATAAGCGAGACGGAAAAGTTGTGATCGAACCGTTGTTCGAGCCGCTTCGACCCTCTGATTTCTGGGCTCCGATCGTCGACGCTGCCGCCGATCTTCTCTCCGAAACTGATTCCTCTCGCCTTCGCAAGTGCGATTCGTGCGTCGTCCACTTTTTCGACACGAGCAAAAAAGGTTCGCGCCGGTGGTGCAGTATGAATATTTGCGGTAATAAGCTGAAAGTCGCTACCTACCAGAAAAGAAGACAGGCCAGTGACATTTCGGGGGACTGACACGCCGGCCAATACCCGCTCTGTCGATTGGCTTTGACTGGTCGGCCCGTGTGTTCCGGCCCGTTGGCTGCATTTTTAGCCTTGGTTGGCAACAGTACGATGCCCTCCTTGAACGCGATATCGATCTCACTCCTGCAACAGGTATCCGGAAACGCATTCTTGTGACTTTGCTCCATCCGGATGGGCGAGGACATGAACTCGCTCCAGGTTCTCTAACCTGCGCGCAAACGCATAGTCGCGCTGGATGCGCTGGACGAGGAGAACGCGCGGTTGCAGAATGCTCAAAAATGAGGCGCCTCATTCCATGCGGAGCGCTTCAACGGGGTTGATGGAGGCGGCGCGGTGGGCGGGGAAAAAACTGGCTCCTGCCGCAATGACTGCGAGAAACGCGGAGACCGACAAGAAGGTCAGCGGGTCGGAAGCGCTCACGCCATAGAGAAAGCTGGTGAGAATTCTCGCCATTCCGAGCGCGGCAACAATTCCGATGAGAATGCCGAGTCCAGAGAGCCCAAGCCCGTGGCAGATGATCATGCTGAACACATCCCCGCGTTGCGCCCCGAGCGCGACGCGAATGCCGATTTCGCGGGTACGCTGCGCCACGGAGTACGAAATGACTCCGTAAAGTCCCACGGCAGCTAGAAGAACGGCGACAATCCCGAAAGAGCTTACCAGGAGCATGGAGAACCGCTCGCCTGCCATGGCAGTGCTGGTGAGCGTCGCAAGAGTTGAGACCTTCGCCAAGGGAATTCCAGGATCGATCTGGCGCATCACCTTGCGCGTATCTTCGATCACTGCCGCTGGCTCGGTCCTGGTGTGGACGACAACCTGTATCAGAGCCAGTGAAGGCCATACATTCTGGGTATAGGGTTCGAACATCTCCGGGCCTGGAACCTCACGCAATGAGGAGTGCTTGATGTCAGCAACGATGCCCACAATGGTGGCCGGTACGCGTTGCGCGGGAACAAGAATCTGTTTGCCGATGGGATCTTCGTTCGGCCAGTACTGACGCGCGAGAGCCCTGTTGATCACTGTCACCGGCGGCGCGGAGAGAACATCCGAGTCGAGCACTTCACGGCCCCTGAGGATAGGGGTTCCCAGCGAAGCAAACAGACCGGGCGAGATCACTGTGTAGTTGACGATCGGGGGACGATCTCCTTTCCGAACAGCGCGGCCAACAATGCGTACGGCCGTAGACTCGGTTGCTCCCCCCATAGGAATCGCCTCGGTGATACCGGCCGATTCAACTCCGGGTATCGAACGAAGAAGCGGCAAAGCCTGCTGGTAAAAGTGGGCAATCGTCTCGCGATCCGGATACTTCGTGGTGGGTAGGGAGATCTGGAAAGTCAGTACATGTTCCGGGCGGAACCCTGCATCCGATGCCAGCAGGTGATAGAACGTGCGAACCAGCAACCCGGAAGCGATGACCAGAACGAGCGCCAACGCAACCTGCGCGACCACAAACGTACTGCGCAAGCGTGGATGAGTTGCGCCTGCTGCTGATTTTTGCCCACTCTCTTTGAGCGACTCAGCAAGATTGGTGCGTGCTGCACCAAGAGCGGGCACCAGGCCGAAAAGGATCCCTGTCACGAGTGTGATCGCGAAGGCGAAGGCGAAGACGCGGAGATCGACTCCGGCTTCGTGCAGTCGGGGAAGAGTTTTAGGCCCAAAGACTTTGACGATCCGGACCCCGGCTGCAGCCACGACAACTCCTGCAACCCCTCCAGCCAATGCCAGGAGCAGACTCTCGGTGAGGAGCTGGCGCAGGACGCGCAAACGTCCGGCGCCGAGCGCCGCTCGAACCGTGAATTCACGCTGACGCGTGAAGGACCGCGTCAGGAGAAGTCCCGCGACATTAAAACAGACGATCAGAAGGACAACAGCCACAGCGCTGAGCATCAGCAAGAGGGGCTTAAGCGAATCGCCTGCCACCTGCTTCTGGAGCGCTGTGACGCGGGAGCCTGACCAGCCTTTCGCCGCCGGCATCTCGCGATCCATGCGCTGAGCAAACACGTCCATCGCCGCCTGTGCCTGCGCGAGCGACAACCCCGATTGCAGCCGTCCCACCATGGCGAGTTCTGACGGAGTGAACATCGGCGTGACTGCGGGTAGGGCCAAGGGGACCCAGAGCTGCGTTTCTGCCGGGAACGTGAAATCGCCAGGCATTTCATTCGCCCGCGGAAAAGCGAAGCCTGCCGGCATAATGCCAACCACGGTGTACGGTGCGCCGTTCAGATGAATGGCGCGGTTGAGGATGGATGAATCAGCGTGAAACCGGTTGCGCCAGAGCGCGTCGCTCAGAATCACTTCGCGCTCGTGGCCGGCAGAGTCCTCCTCGCGGGTGAAGAAACGACCCTGCTCAGGCTGCACACCGAGCGCCGGAAAGAATCCCCACGAAACATGTGCGCCTTCCAACATCGCAGGATCGCCGGAGTCGGTGAGATTGAAATTTCCTCCCTGAAAAGCGCCGATGTAGCGGTAAGTCTTTGTCTCCTGCTCGAGCGCTCGGAACTGAATCGGGTTCCAGGGAATTTCCGCGTATCCACCGATGTCGACGCCTGCGGGCGGAATATTCCAGGGGATCACGAGAGACGGGGGGTCGGGATAGGGGATCGGCCTGAGTAGAACGGTGTCGACAAGAGAAAAAACAGCGGTGACAGAACCGATGCCCATGCCGAGCAACAGCACGATCGTCAACGCAAAGGCAGGAGCTTTGCGGACCTGACGCAGGGCAAAGCGTGAATCGGCCCAGATCGATTCCAACGAGGGCCACTGCCAGACCTCACGGCTGCGCTGCTCGATCACCGTCTGGTTTCCGAAGGCTTTCCTCGCGGCCACTAGGGCCTCGCTGCGGGTAACACCTTCGGCGTGCATGATCTGCTCGGTTTTCTCCTCGAGGTGCTCATCAAGTTCCTCGGCTAAGTCGTCGTAGATTCCGCGCCTGCGGAAGATTTGTCGGAACCAGCTCATCGTGAGAACCTCCTAATCCGCTGTGAGTCGTCCTGGGCCAAGTACCAGCGCAACTCCTTCGAGCATCCGCTCAAAGCGTGAAATTTCCCGTTCTAGATGGCTCCGGCCAGCGCGCGTGATCTCATAGACGCGCACCCGGCGGTTGGTCGACGGGGAGATGGTCCACTCGGCCTTCACGAGCTTCTCTTTGAGCAGACGCTGGAGCGCAGGATAGAGCGATCCTTCTTCGACCTGAAGCAGCTGATTCGAGCGCTGCTGAATGTGATGGACTAAAGCGTAGCCATGAGCCGGCTGCCGGCGAAGCGACTCGAGGATCATCATCTCAAGTGCGCCGGGAAATAGATCGCGGGAAGAGTTATCGGTCGCCATGAAGCCTATTCAGTCAATGCCTAGAGTAACCACGCTTTAACGGCGAGTCAATCTTTATTTTCAACTGCTGACCTCAAGTTGATGCACGTTTCCTTCCCCAACCCGCTCGGTTGGATACCTGGCGGATTTGGCACAAACAGAACCCGACGCCCTCCGTCGTCGGCGATTTTTAGCCGGGGCGATCCCCGGAGTAGACTGTTTCGTGAATCTCAACCTTGAATCCTGGGACCAATAATGAGCCAAAGTGTTTTCTTCTCCTGGCAAAGCGATACCGTGTCGAAAGTCGGAGGAATTTCATCGAGCAAGCTCTCAACCGTGCAGTTGGTGCAATCAATTCAGATCTCGAAATCCAAGATGCTGATCGGCCGGATACACCATCGCTTCTGATAGACAAGGATACGCAAGGCGTTGCCGGATCCCCTTCCATTGTTGACACGATTCTCAGCAAAATTGACGGTGCTCTGTGCTTTGTCGGCGACCTCACATTCATTGCTCAACGCGCGAACGGCGGTGGAGTGCCCAACCCAAACGTCATGGTCGAGTACGGATACGCATTACGAGCTCTAGGGGAGAACAGAGTGCTATCAGTGATGAATGAGGCATATGGAGCTCCAAGTAAAGAGAATATGCCCTTCGATCTTGCGCACAAGCGTTTTCCGATCACCTACAAGCTTTCAGCCGATGCCGCGTCAGGCGATCGCAATGAGGAAGTAGCTAAACTCGCCAAGATTCTTGAACGTGCCCTTCGCGCTGTGCTCGATCATCATCTCTCTACAGTTCCCGAGGTCAAACCAGCCGAGTTTCCCGCCAAAGCCCCAGGGATGGGGAAAGCTCGGTTTAGGCCACCTATCTCAGACATAGACAACAGAACTCGGATAGGCTGGACCGAGCAATCCTTCGTATCCACCTCTCGAGGTCTAATTCTTGAAGATGGCCCCGCAATGTACTTGAGGGTGTTCCCCACTAAACCACAACGTAGGGAATGGACTCTACCTGAGCTCAAGCGGATGGAGAACGGACCGCGCGGCCTTGTTCTGCTCCCGTTTCAAGCTCCGACCTCTCGTTTCAACGCAGAAGATGGCTTTGGGTGGTACACCCGGAAAGGCGAAGACGGTGACCCGGTGGAATCTGAATCGGTTGTCATTGCCTTTACCACTGGAGAGATCTGGAGCATCGATACCAGTTACTTACGATATTGGAATGGGAAGATTTGGCTCGACCCGATCGTTGACTGGTTTAGTAAGAAACTTGAGGCCTACGGTTCGTACCTCCAATCCTTGGGAGTAGAGCCGCCATTTTCTTGGATCGCTGGGTTTGAAAACATTGAGGGGCGGCGACTTGGTTTGGATGCACCCCCGGGACGCATGATGATCCCAGGTTTCGAGCGTCCTTGTCTGGCCAAAGCTTTCGAAGTTGCGGGAAACTATGCTCCTGGCGACGCAGCGCGTGAAGCCTTGCGGCCTTTCTTTGAGACCTTGTGTCACAAGTGCGCTGTCGAACCGCCGCGCCACATAATTCCCGACTCGGTCCACAACGGAGGTTGATTGTTTGTTGGGGTTGATAATTGATGGAAAGTCCGTTCAGGAAATCAACCAGCTCCCTTCCTGTTTCCAGTGGGTTTTGATAGATTTCGGCTCCCGCATAGCGCCGCACGCGATAACCGGCCTCCATCAGGATGGCCTCCAACCGCTGTTCGCTACTGCCCTCGCCATTCCACGCGAGGATGACTTCGTGGAGACTGTGGACCAGTCGGTCCGTTCTCTCCTGATGCTTCAACCGGTCAAGGGCCAGGGCTTCGCGACCAAGCCGATGGATACGCATCATCCGTTTGATAAACATCTCCGTCAGGTCATCGAGCACTCGCGCGTATCGCAGCTCGATCAGCGTCGCAGCCAGGGTGTACCGTTTCGCCGGAGCCATCTCCTGCATGCGTCCGGCGTCGCCCAGGCGCGGGCCGACGGCAGTCTGAGCAGGTTGCTGGAGAGCATCGCGCGCACCGATGTGCTGTTGGTCGAGTCGTTTTATTCGCCATGTACTCAGTCTACGTTGTCTGTAGTGCAGCAGCCAATCCTCTAAGATTCAAACTCCACCACTACCTTTATAGAGATTTCCTAATGCTTTCTTCAAATTCTTCGATAACACGAATATGTGACTGAGTATCTAGAGGCGCCTGGGAATAGTATTTGTCCTCCGAAAACAGCGCCTTTCCACGTCTTTCGATCAAGAAGGCTGCAATTGGGATATCTCCATTCGGACGCTCAAAATTAAACGAGAGCCCGCTTGCTCGATATTCCAGATTTAATCCAGCCCGTGCGTTTACCTCTGTGCTCACTTCGCTGGCTACGGCCGCAAAAGCAGGGTGAATCAGATCCATCTGCATATCAGAACGAAATGTGAGTTGGCTTAGAATTCCCCAGCGCCTAATCATCGTTTTCGAATAGTTGATACCAACTTCATCTTTTAGCCATTCGAGGGTATTCATCAACATTTCTCGCGCTTGCTCAGTTGAAGAGCCAAGGTCGAGTTTTAATCCGTCGTTGTACACGACAAATTCTTCGATAGCTTGGCCATCAAAATAACCACTCTTAAATGTAATTCCCTTGGATGCGTCGAATTGCTCCGGCTTTTGAGGGTATTCCTGAAAAGAGAATCGTTCAACAAGAAGCGGGACGAGATTCGGAAAGAAAATCTTGCCTTGAGGATTTAGATCGAAAGTCTCAAAGAGAGCGATAGCCCTAGCAAGTAAGACGGCTGAAAGCTGCATTGTTTTTCTCCTCGGTATCATCTGTCTGAGCCAGACTTTCATTCGGCTTCTTCGGGTTCATTGCTTCCTTGAGAGCCGGGTTCCTAAGAGCTTCTTTTTCGTCCCCATCAGGCTGTTCGCGCTTAACCTCTCCTCTCAATCCTTCGCCCATCAGCGCTCGAATAAGCCCAGATTCCTTTGGTTTGAGGATGGCGACGGATTTCATCTTCTCTTCGATTTGTTCGACCCGAGCAAAATCTTCTTCGAATGGCTCGACATAAAAATCGCTGAAATCCACCGAGTCGTCGTCGTCAATTAGTTTGCTAAATGGGACGAAGCGTACCTGCAATGCAACATCAAAAGCAGAAGCGAGACGCAATAGTGTTTCCAAGTTAAGCTTCCGTTCTCCGGGACGCTCAATCTCCGAGATGCGTGGCTGAGACATACCGGCCGCTTCGGCCAACTGAGGCTGAGTCCACTCCCGGCTTTCCCTCAAAGCACGGCATTGCATGGGAAGACCTATCCGGATTAAAGACCCCACGAAAGCATCGCGGTAATCCTTACTTTTTAGCTGCCCTGCTAGTTGAGATTGGGTATACACAGAACTTTGCATCCTCCGTCTTCAGGTTCTTTCTCCGGGATAAAAGAGTTTCAAGCGCTGAGGGCGGATCATACTTCTTGGCGTTGTGAGTCCAGCCAATCAGCATCACGAATTCATCATCGGCACTGAAATAACCACCGATGCGATGTGGGACCTTTTCACTCCTCCAACGCAATTCATACAGACCTTTAAACCGCTTTCCGCTGAGCGCCCCAACATCCGGATAGACCCAATTGACTTTCTTGATCATGTTTCGAATCAACACGTCAAAATCGGCCTGCCTAGGAACTGTAAGCGAACTGCGCCAGTCTTCAATTACGCTCCTCCCCGAGAGAGACGTATTGAAACAGAGTCCATACTACACCGGTATCACTTTTTTCGTATATCCCCATTTGGTGGAAACCTTGACGAGGCATACGTAAAACCGTATGTTATGGGAAAGAAAGCATGGAACCGGTGCGCCTAGCGGATTTGTACCCGCGAACAGTCCTTCCCTAGCCGGATTGAGGTTCAACTCCCCGCCTTCCTCTGCGCACACTGTAGTTCACGTTGCCCAGTCACGGCCTCGTCGATCAATAAACGCGTCAGCGAATGAAGCCGAAGGGCAGAGACCCCTCTTCAGGGCTCTGGCCGGAGTCCGAAAGCGCGGCCCGGCCCTTGCCGGGAAGCGCCCAAAACGGGGAGGGAGGATAAAATATTTTCTAGTTGGACGCGGGTGTTTAGTTTTGTGTGTAGTATCCTAGGTTCTCAAGAGGGAAAAACCCCATGCCCAACATGCCTAACGCTCCGCTGATCTACACCGTGGGGGTGGTACGGTTCCCGCGCGTGCCCGGCATCGGCAAATATGCGGGTGCTCTCCTGGAGGCTGTTCGCGGTACCTATCCCCAGTTCGACGATTTCACGCTGTCCTTCGTAAGAGCCAACATCAATCTCAACCCGGAAGAGAAAACGGAAATCGACCGGGGCGAAGTGAAGTTGTTCCAATTCGCTTCGCCGGATAGGAAATGGGGGCTGTTCCTCACCGAAGAAGTTCTCGGCCTGCACACCTCCGCCTATATCCACAACGAGGACTTTGTTGCAAAATTCAAGGAAGGCCTGCAAGCGTTTCTAAGCATCCCCGAGCTGCGCATAGAGTGGATGGAAGCCGTTGGCATCAGGTATGTGGACCTTGTGAGGCCGCGCCCCGGTGAGCTACTGGATGATTACCTTTATCCCTGGGTACTCCCGCCCAAGCCCGACATAGGGGATGAAATGGACCTCCTCCAGGGCATGTATGTCGCCGCATACAAGACGGCGTTCGGTGAGCTGAGATTCCAGTCCTTGCGCAAGCCCCCGTTTGTGTTGCCCATGGACCTGAACAATCCGGCCGTCCTCAAGAACGGCTGGGCTATTCCTGCTCTTGAGGGCGATTTTGCGGTGATGGACATGGACCATGGATGCCGCTTCATCCCGCTGGAGCCGATAGACGTTGATGTGATCTGCGACAAGCTGCGTGAGCTGCGCTCGATTTCAAGAAAGCTGTTCGATCAAACGGGAAAAGAGCACGCAAAGAGTGTCTGGAAAGGAGAAGTCTCGTGACGACAACCATCATCCAGAGCAATAACCATAGCGCTGTCCTCGTCCTGACGCTGGCGGCGGCGACAACCATCATTCCCTCGACGTACTGGCAGGATATTGACCAGTCCCCGACGCCGCACATTGAGGCCATTGCCAGCTTCACCCCGAGGGCCAAAACCGGCTTGCTGCGAGCAACATCTTTGGTGTCAGCCCAGGAGATGATTGCGAGTCTGCGCAAAGGGGGGCTGCCGGTTTCCGCGATGGCGGAGGCCATGCGCGTCGAAAGAAAAAGCATCTATTCGTGGCTGAGCGGGGGCGAGATGCGCAGCGCCAACACCCAGCGCGCGGCCCGGCTTCACAGGCTTTTCACCGGCGTTGCCGGCGTGGATGTCCGGGGCCTTTATCGGTTCTGGAACACCCCCGTTGATGGCAAGAAAACCCTTCGTGATTTGATGGTCGCGGATAGTATCAACGAAACGGCCACGGTCGCGGTTCTGAACATGCTACAGCCGGCGGCTCTCCGCGCCATGGAGAATGAACGGAAGATGGCCCCGCAGGGAAAACGCAACCCGGCGGTTGACGACCTCCCCGAGGCTGAGGCGAACGTATAAGGACCAACAAATGCACGGGGATGAAAGCTCGCCGTTCGGTGAGAACGAGGCGCAACAAATACTTGAGGCGGGCTGGCGGCAGGGAAGTGTCTTCCGCCCGCCTATGAGCCCTGCGCTGCCCGTGCCGGTGCCCTTTGATGACGAAAACGAGTGGTTCGTGGTCTGCACTCAGTCTTGTACCGTCGTCTCACGTGACCTCGCGGGAGATCCCCATATCGAGTTTCTCGTTGCCAAGGCAATCGGGCACTACAAGGCGAACTCTCAGGAAGCGACGGGGAAAGTCCTGCGCCGATTCCATCTGCCAGTATCCGGACTTGCGAACGTGCCGGCGCTGGAATGCGATATAAACCGGCGGTTCTTCGTCCCGCGCACGCTCTGCCTGGCTCACCCGCCGGAAACTTGCATCACGGTTTCGGAAGATGACGCCCGGAACCTTGCGGGCTGGATTTCGCGCTATTACACCCGGATCGCACTGCCGAACGAACTGGTGATCCGGGCAAAGGGACTGTTCGACACCATCCAGACGGCTCTGAAAAAGAACATAAAAAGCGGAGAGCGGCTGTCCAGCTCCATCGACAAAATTCTTGTCCGCTGGTCGCCTGACAGCGAGCTGCAGGGCGGGGTCTACCAACTGGACATTCTGTTTCTGTGCGCCGATGAAGCCGCGGACCTTCGGCTCAACTCCCTTTTGGAAGCCAAGCTCCAGCCCTTCACCGAAGAGGGCGGGCACGATGGCGTGAGGCTGAAATTTGCGAACGCCGTGAAATCTGAAACTTTCCTCTCTCAGCTTGACGGCTACACCCGGCTTTCGGAATGGGACTACCTGAGCAACCTGGGAGATGTTGCGGAGGACGGGCATTGACACAGCAACTAACGCCGGCGCCCGAGCATGAACCAGTGAAGGAAACTATCTGAA
Source organism: Occallatibacter sp. (assembly GCA_036519195.1). GTDB lineage: Bacteria > Acidobacteriota > Terriglobia > Terriglobales > Acidobacteriaceae > Telmatobacter. The sequence continues at coordinate 49,218 of DATDLS010000039.1, forward strand.
TTGTTAATTGGCATGGAACTTCGACACCCGGCCGCAGATGAATGTGAAGCTGTCAGGCACTTGTTCAGACTATAGTGGACGAAATCTACGGCGGTTTGTGGACCAGCCCGCCCATCCCAATTGGACCAACCGATTGGTCACCGGGCTGGATAGCCATCAGTCAGGGAAGATTACTGGGGTGGCTCTAACAGGTGGAGAGTGGGTCGAAGACCTGTGGGTTGCTGCAAACGCTCGCGGGGTTGGGGTCGGCTTAGCCCTTCCAAGCCGGTGCGAAATTGAAATCCGAGAGCGGGGCTTCCGTCGTGCCAGGCTTCGGAACTGGCTCGCCGAGGGCGGTGTTGATCCCAGTTAGAAGAGTGTCTCGAAGGCTGCGCCAATTCATTTCCACCTCTCAATGGAAGATTGCTGAACTGAAGGCCGCGCCCCGGGCGACAGCAATGTTGAGTCTTTCCCAGTCTCAGGCTGCCCAGACCGCGGGGACCTTCCGGCGGTTCCAGACTTAGAACCCCTGACTCGCCCTGCCGACAACAGTCGGGAAACATTGCTTCCGGGAGGTTGAGGTACGGAGCTAAAAGCCATTTGATAGGATCATAGCGCCAGCCCTGAAGCAAGGCGAACTATGGAACATGCTCACTCACGTGTCTCGCGAGACCACATGGAACGTGTCTGGACCTCGTTCAGAGGTGACAGTTCCGATCCCCGCGAGGGCATTTTCCGTCCCTCGTCTCCGAGCTGGAAGGTCAACCGTGAAGCCGCTTTATTTCTTGGGGCGGGCCGGGCGACTCTGCTCCAATTGGCGCATCCCTGGGTGGCTGCTGCGCTCAATCAACACTCGAATCTTCGATCAGACCCATTAGCCAGGTTCCATAATACGTTCCACGTGGTGTTCACCATGATCTTCGGAACTCTCGAACAAGCATTGGCAGCCTCCCGCCATCTGTATCTTATGCATACGCGAATTCAGGGAGAACTTCCTGCGAGTGTCGCGGGTTATCTTCAGGGATCGCATTACGAGGCCAACGAGGTAAATGCACTTCTATGGGTGTACGCCACCCTCGTCGAAAGCGCACTTCTGGCGTACAACAGTGTGCTGCCGCCGCTCTCCGAGGATGAGCGGGAGATTTACTACACCGAGAGCAGGAGGATGGCAACGCTGTTCGGCATTCCAACTACCGCACTGCCACCGGATTGGTCCGCGTTCGAGGCATATACCCGCACCATGTGGACGTCCGAGAAGCTGGGAGTCAATTCTCTCTCACGAGATATGGCGCACAGAGTTCTTGATGGCCGGGGATCCTGGGTGCCGATTCCGAATTGGTATCGCGCCCTCACCGCTGCGTGGCTGCCCGAGCGGCTTAGAAGCGAATTTGCGCTCAAGTACGGTCAACGAGAGCAGGAAACGGCCATGAGGGTCTCGACCTGGCTGCCGAGAATCTACCAGCGGCTACCTGCGGTGGTGCGATTTGTGGGACCATATCGCGAGGCGCAGGCACGCCTTTTAGGCCACCAGGCAGGTCCGCTGATCGGCCTGAGCAACCGCTTCTGGATGGGCCGCTGGCGAATGATGTTCTCCGAACCCGAGCGCTAGCGCGCCTTCGAGTTGCCGACCGACCATTCAGCAACAGAGGTGACTGATGCGATATGTCAAGACGGACGGTCGAGGAAGGTGTGAAGACCGAATTCCCCGCAATGTCGCACTGCTAGTACGCTTCCATGCTTCTTCGCGACAGGTTATGTTCAGCAACCCCACACGACCAGTCTTGGCGTTGCAGAATTTCTGCCCCCAAAAATCTCCTTTGACGAGATGCTCAAGGAAGCGGACCTGCAGCTTTATGCAGCAAAAACGAACGGCCGGAACCGCGGGGAAAGTGGCGAGATCGTCTGATAGATATCAGGCACTGGAACAGAAACTGGGGGCTGAGGTGCAGTTTTACTTCCGGCGATATGCCACTCCACTGGGGGGACTTTCGAATGTCCCCGAGCGACGCGATAGCGTTTCGCTCCACACTTGGTTTCTGCCTTCACGCTTGGCTTGATAAAGAACGGCATCCGCCTGTTGGTGCAATGCAGACTGGTTTTCAGCAAGCGCGGTCGTCTCGACGAAGATCCCTCCGCAGCTGATTGTGATCACTTCGGATGTCGCTTGCGCTTCCTAAGCAATATCATTACTGCCCGAAATAATTTGCGAGCAGTTTCCGGCTGACCGACTCCCCGAGAATTTGCCGCAACACCAAGACATCGGAAGCCGGGAGTTCCCGGTCAAGCGCTTCAAAACAAGGAGCCGGCGAGCAGGGTGGGGCGCTCGGTGGCCAGTTTCAGGATGAGTTCGCCAAACAGTGTGTTGGCCCAGGCGAACCACGGGCGGGTAAAGCTGGAGGCGTCGTCTTTCTTGAAGGACTCGTGCATGAAGCCGGTGCCGGCGGTGGTATCGCGGAGCCAGCGCAGGCACCGGCGGATTTCCTGATCGTCCGTAGCGGTGAGGGCGCGATAGGTGATCGACATGGGCCAGATCGTGTTGATGCCTTCATGGGGGCTGCCCACGCCGGCGGCGGCTTTGCCGTGGCAGAAGTAGGGATTGCTGTCACTGAGGGCAAAGCGGCGAGTGCGCCGATAGAGCGGATCGAAGTGCGTGCAGGACTCGAGGTAGGAAAGGGTGACGAGGCCCGGGGCGTCAGCATCGTCAATCATGAGGGCGTTGCCGTAGCCGTCAACTTCATAGGCCCAGATTTCTCCGATGCTGGCGTGATGAGTCTTGCCATACTGCTGGACAGCGTGGTCGACTTCCGCGGCGAGGGCCTCGGACTCGGCGGCGAGCTTGGGGTCGTCAAGGACATGGTGGGCGAGGTCGGCGAGTTTGCGCAGGCAGACGACGGCGAACAGGTTGGCGGGGACCAGCAGGGGATAGATGCAGGCATCGTCCGAGGGGCGGAACATGGAGAAGATCATGCCGACCGGAAGGGCGGGGTTGCCGAAGCCGCCGAGGGGAACCGAGTCGCTGGGCACGGGGGACTGGCGCTGGAAGGAGTAGGGGCCAGGGTCAAGCTTGCGCTGCTGGGCCCGGAAGGTGCGGACGATGGTCCAGGCGGCCTCTTTGAAAGTGGAATCGAAGGGGCTGATGTCGCCGGTGGCGCGCCAGTAGCCGTGGGCGAGGCGGAGCGGGTAGCAGAGCGAGTCGACTTCCCACTTACGCTCGGCGACACCGGGGTGATGCTCGGTGAGGTCGTTTGCGGCCCAGCTGAGCGGGGTGGCTGAGGGGTCACGCTGGAAGGCGTTGGCGTAGGGGTCGAGCAGAATCATGCGGGCCTGACGGCGGATGACGCCTTCGAGGAGCTGGCGGAGCTCCGGTTCCTGCCTGGCGAGGGACACATAGGGCCAGACCTGCGCGGAGGAATCGCGGAGCCACATCGCGTCAATGTCGCCGGTGACGATGTAGGTGTCTGGACGGCCTTCAAAGACGCCGGGAAAAACGGTGGTGTCGAGGGTGTTGGGAAGGCAATTCTCGAAGATGGTGGCGAGGGACTTGTCGGCGATCTCGGGCCGGATGCGGGAGATGAGGGCTTCGACGGTTGGGCTCGAGAAGTGGCGGTCGGCTTTGGGGGGGCGGGCGTGGGGGAGTTCTTCGGCCAAGGCTGGGATGCTGCCCCAACCGGCCTGGGCGATGAGACCTGCGGCGGCGGCGCCTTTGATCCAGTCTCTGCGCGTGAGAGTCTCTGGCCGGCTGATCTGGTTCATCGCTTGCCTCCTTGGGCGAAGGAAGCTCTGTCTGGGGTGTCCGCGCGGCGCTGATTATGATAGTGCATATGGCCAACCTAACTTTAGTGTACGGACTGCGACTTCTGCCAGAAGGGGAAGTCACCGAGATCCAGGATGCAAGGCTCAAACTGGCCAACGGTCATGAGGCGCATGTGACGATGCACACCATCGAGGGGTCGCGGGAAGAGATCGAGGCACAGCTCAAGCAGAGCCTGGATGCGTTTTTTGATTTTTATCCGGAGATTTGAGCCGTAGGGGTAAGCGTTGTGGCGGCCTCCCGGTGGATGGGAGATTTCTAACTCCCTGGGTGACTGTTCCCTGGATCCCTGGTTCCCTGGATCACTGGATCACTGGATCACGTGATCCGCGGGGAGTTTTCTATTCCTGGTCCGGGGGGTGGGGATTTCGGGAGGGGTCGGGGAGGGGTGGAGGAAGCGTTGAGGTTTCTGGCGCCATGTCCCGAACTGGGCGCCGAGCGAAGGCACACGGTTTCCCGACGACTTTCCAACAGAGTTCCATTGCCCCCCGCTCCCCCCCGGTGGCGGCCGGGCCTGGGCCGGAACATCGAGCGAACCACCTGTAATCGGTGAGTGCGAGGTGTATACAGATGTTTGCAGGGGGCCGGGGAGGGTGGGCGACGGCCTGTCTGTAAGCACTTGAAAACACGCGGCGCCAGCTTTGGGCCGAATGGCCCATGGCTTGCAACCATCCAACCGCAGTCCATCTATCCGCAGCCTGAGAGGCTGTTGTCTGGCCGGTAGATGAGGGCACTACGAACGTTGCGGCCAACAACTTTGGGGGAGCAATGGCGGATCCGTTCATCGGGATCAAGGCAATAGGAAACGAGCGGCACGCGGATATCGTCCAGCGCGGCTTTTCCTTCATTTCACCAGTGCTGGCCGGATTGGCACTAGCCGTGGTGCTGGGCCTTTTCACGCATAACCTGACGGTGGGTCCGGGACTCGACCAGGTGCTGATTTTTGCTTCCGGCGCGGCGGCGGCGGTGCTGGTGCTGCGGCTGCTGGTGCAGCGCGAGCGACGAGTGGCGTTGCAGCGCGTGGTGAGCGAGATTGTGGGCGAGAACATCTCCCCGGAAGTGGCGGCAATGCGCATTCTGGAGGCTCTGTGCCTTTCCCAGGGCTGGGATGTAGCGCTGAAGTGGGAAGTGAATTCAGAAGAAAACCGACTGGAGTTCTGCTCCGGCTGGAACGCTCCGGGACGGCGTACAGAAACGCTTCTCAAAGAAAGCATGGGAGTGACGCTTTCGCCGGGGAGCGGACTGGCGGGGCGGGCCTGGCAGGATGGGCGGACGGTGTGGATTGCCGATCTGGGGTCGGAGCCGGTGCATAAGCACACCGAGTCGGCGCAACGGCGGCAAATGGTTTCAGGCTGCGCAGTGCCTGTGCGGGTGGGTAGCCGTGTGCTGGCGGTGCTGGAGTTCTATTGCCACTTCTCCCTGCGGGAGAACCGCGAGACGATGGCCTCGGTCGAGACGGTAGCAGCATCGCTCGGGCAGATGCTGGCGCGCAGCCATGAACGCGGCTGGGCGGAGAAGCTTTACCGGCAGCAGGAGATTCTGCTGAACTCGGTGGCGGACGGAATTTGTGGGTTGGATCGCAATGGGCTGGTGAGCTTTGCCAATCCGGCAGCGGCTGGATTGCTGGGAGCCGCAGCGACGAGCCTTTCCGGCAAAGCAGTGCATGAGCTGCTGCATGGCAACGCGCCGGCGGGTACCGAGTGCGGCGAGGATTGCGCACTGCTGCGGGCGACTGGGCGGCTGCAGCTGATGGCAACCTCGGGCGAAGACACGGTGTATCGGATCGATGGCAGCCCGATCCGCGTCGATTACGCGCTCACGCCGATCCTCGATCACGGGCGGCTGACCGGATCGGTGCTGAGCTTCCGGGACATCAGCCAACGGTATGCGCTGGACCGGTTGAAGGACGAGTTTATTTCTACGGTGAGCCACGAGTTGCGGACGCCGCTGACGGCGATTCGCGGGGCGCTGGGGCTGCTTTCGCACGGGACGCTTGTGGAGTTGAATGACAAGGCGGCGAACCTGCTGCGGATTGCCCATTCCAACTCCGAGCGTCTGCTGCGGCTGATCAACGACATTCTGGATCTGGAACGGATGCAGAGCGGGCGGGAGCGGCTGGTGTTCCGCAAGGTGCAGCTGGCGCAGATTGTGCGGCAGGCGATTGAGTCGATTACGCCGGTGGCGGACGCGGCGGGAATCCGGCTGATTCAGGATACGACGCAGGTGGAGATTGCGGCCGACGCGGACCGGTTGGTCCGGGTGTTGACCAACCTGCTTTCGAACGCGGTGAAGTTCTCGCCGCCGAACTCGACCGTTTCAATCTTGATGCGACCGGATTTGAACGGCGTGACGCTGTCGGTGGTGGATCCGGGGCGCGGCATTCCGGCCGACAAGCTGGAGACGGTGTTTGAGCGCTTCCAGCAGGTGGATGCTTCCGACTCCCGGCAGAAGGGCGGGACGGGATTGGGCCTGGCGATTTGCCGGACGATTGTGCATCAGCATTCGGGACGCATCTGGGCCGAGCGGAACCCGATGCGGGGATCGACCTTCCGGCTATTCCTGCCCTACAAGCCGGTTCCGATTGGCACGGCGGAGGCGGTGGCGAGCGAAGAGCTTGAGGGCGGCGCGATGCCGCAAATGCGCGACGAGCGCGCGCTGCGGCCGCAGATGATTCAGGTTTAGTTCGTTTGGGCCTCCCAAAAAGCACAGCGAGCCGATCAAGCCAATCAAGCCTAAGGCGGAACCCCGCCCTCGGCTTGATTGGCTTGATTGGCTTGACCGGAGTCGGGCCGGGTTAGAAAGCCCGCCTTCATCGAGTTACTTTCCCAGCCTGTGATACACCCGCACTTCCGGCCGCCCTTGCCGCCCGACTGAGAGTCGTGCCCTGACACTTCCTGCCTCTTCCCATGAGCTTTTTAGGTGGCTTTGTCGCGCTGTTGGGGCATCGGCGGACCAGTTCAGCTGAATGCGTTTGAGACCAACGGCGGCTTTCGAGCATCGGACTATGGGAAAGCGAGCGCCCAACTTGGTTGATCGAAGTGTGTCCGGACAACAAGCGAGCATCGGCCGGCCCCGGGTGGTCATCGTGGGCAGCGGGTTTGCCGGCATTCATGCAGCCACGGGGCTGGCCCGCATGGCAGTGGATGTGACGGTGATTGACCGACGCAACCACCATACGTTTCAGCCGCTGCTCTACCAGGTGGCGCTGGCCGTGCTTTCGCCGGCCGACATTGCACAGCCGATCCGTGGGATTGTGCGCAAGCAGGCGAATACGGAAGTGCTGATGGACGAGGCGACGGCCGTGGATGTGGCCGGCCAGCGGGTGACCCTGGCTTCCGGAGCGCAGGTGCGGTGGGATTACCTGGTACTGGCGACCGGAGCGACGCATTCCTATTTCGGGCATCCGGAGTGGGCGGCACTGGCACCGGGGCTGAAAACGATTGAGGACGCGCTGGAGATTCGGCGGCGGGTATTGCTGGCGTTTGAGCTGGCAGAGAGGCAGATGGTGGAGCATGGGTGGCATCCGCCGCTGAATTTCGTGGTGATTGGCGGCGGCCCGACGGGAGTCGAACTCGCGGGGGCAATCAGCGATATTGCGCAGCTGTTCCTGAAGCGGAATTTCCGGCACATCGATCCGCGCACCAGCCGGGTGCTGCTACTGGAAGGGTCGCCGCGGGTGCTGGCGACCTATCCGCCGGACCTTTCAGCCAAGGCCGAAGCGTCGCTCAAGAAGCTGGGCGTCGAAGTGCGCACGCACTGCCAGGTGGACAACCTGGGGCCAGGTTGGGTGGAGGCAAACGGAGAGCGCATCGAGGCGGTGGTGACGCTGTGGGCGGCGGGCGTAGAGGCATCTCCTCTCGGCAAGCTGCTCGGCCTGCCTCTGGACAAGCGCGGCTGCGTGACAGTGAACGAAACGCTCAATCCGGCCGGAATGGCGAACGTGTTTGTGCTGGGCGACCTGGCGCATTTCGAGCAGGGCGGAAGACAGATTCCGGGCGTGGCGCAGCCGGCGATGCAGATGGGCGACCACGTGGCGAAGATGATTGCAGCTGACTTGAAGGGTACGCAGCGGCCCGCGTTTCACTACTTTGACAAGGGCGACATGGCGACGATTGGGCGCATGGATGCCGTGGCGGATGTGAAGTGGCCGTTCAAGGCGCACGTGAGCGGCGTGCCAGCGTGGGCGACGTGGCTGACGGTACACATCTTTTTTCTGATCGGGTTTCGCAACCGGTTTTCGGTGTTTGCCGCCTGGATCTGGACCTATTTCACGTTCACGCGCGGGGCGCGGCTGATCACCGGCGATCAGAGTCTGGTGGGGTGGCAGGAACACCTTAATGACGGGCCGGCAACTGGGTCGGCGGGAGGTTCAGATGCAGCACCTTAACGAGTCAGCCGGGGCGCGGCCGACGATGATTTTCAAGGACCCCGTTCTCCCAACCTGTCGGGTAAACTGGTAAAGCGATGCTCGACTTGGGATTTGTCCGTGGCAATCTGGAATTAGTGGAAGAGAAACTGCGAGCGCGCGGGGCGGATCCGGTGGCGCTGCTGGGGGACTTTCGCGCACTAGATGAAGGCCGACGCGTGGCCATTACGAACGCGGAACAAGGCAAAGCTCTGCTCAATCGGTTGAGCCAGCAGATCGGTGAACTCAAAAAATCCGGCCAGGATGCCTCTGCTCTGATGGAGCAGGTCCGCCAGATTAAGAAGACCCTTGAAGCTGAGAAGGACGCTCCGGAAGTCTACAACGAAAAAATGCGCGCCGTGCTCTCCAGCGTTCCCAATCTGACGCGGGACGAAGTACCGATTGGAACGTCGGAAGCCGACAACGTGGTGGTGAAGACCCACCTGGCCGATGCGGTAGAGCGAATCTGGGATTTTGCGCCCAGACCGCATTGGGAACTGGGCGAGGCGCTGGGGATTTTGGACCTGGAGCGGGCGGCGAAGCTTTCCGGGGCCCGGTTTGCGGTATATATGGGCTCTGGCGCCCGGTTTGCGGTATATATGGGCTCTGGCGCCCGGCTGGAGCGGGCGCTGGTGAGCTTTATGCTCGACCTGCATACGGCCAGGCATGGGTATACGGAAGTGTTGCCGCCGTTCATGGTCAATTCGAAGTCGCTGTTTGGGACCGGGCAGCTGCCCAAGTTTGCCGAAGACCTTTTCCGTTGCTCCGACGCCGATGCCGACGCCGTTGCGCACGGCAGCTATTTGGACAATGATCACTGGCTCATACCCACGGCCGAAGTGCCAGTGACGAATCTTTATCGCGACGAGATTTTGGACGACGCGCGGCTGCCGATTCGGCTGACGGCGTATACGCCATGCTTCCGTGCCGAGGCGGGAGCGGCGGGCAAGGATACGCGCGGGATTATCCGGCAGCACCAGTTTCAGAAGGTGGAGCTGGTGAAGTTTACGCGGCCTGAGGACTCCGAAGGCGAGCATGAGCGGCTGACGCGGGATGCGGAAGAGATTCTGGAGGCGTTGGAGCTTCCCTACCGGCGGGTACTGCTGTGCACCGGCGACACAGGGTTCTCTGCGGCCAAGACATTTGACTTGGAAGTGTGGCTGCCCGGGCAACAGCTTTATCGGGAGATTTCTTCCTGCTCGAACTTCGAGGCGTTTCAGGCGCGACGGGCCAACATCCGTTATCGGCCGGAAGCCGAGGGCACCCCTTCTTCGCAAAAGACCAAGCCGGAGTTTGTGCATACGATCAACGGCAGCGGACTGGCGGTGGGACGGACGTGGCTGGCGATCCTGGAGAACTATCAGCAGGCGGATGGGTCGGTGGTCGTGCCGGACGCGCTGCGGCCTTACATGGGCGGCCTGGAACGGATTGTGCCCCTCGAATGGCCTGTCGAGGCAAAGCGCGGAGTAAAGGAAATCTGATGGCGACGAATGAACATCTGAGAGCGCATGTAGAGCCGGAGCCTCGATCCAGGCGGACGGTGCAGCAGGTACTGCTGAGCTATTTTTATTGGACGTACTCGCGGGGCAGCCTGCACTACGACGTGATGGTAACGCTGATTCTGCTGTTTATTTTTGTGACGCCGCAGCTTCCCGGATGGACCTACGCGGATAAGCCATCGCCGATTGGCGGTCCGCTGCATCCTATCCAGGTGATCGGCAACGACGGGCAGGGCGTGATTGTGACGGTGCAGGCCGAAGACGTGAAGCTGGATCTGAAAACCACGGAGCGCGACCGGGACGTGAAGAAGGCGCTGCGCAGTGCGATTGAGTCGGTGACCGGCGACGACGTATTCGTGGTGCGCTGGGAGACGGCTACGGACGGCCAGGGGCGCCCCGTCTGGAAAGTCTGGGCGCACCGCTAAGGCGCTCTCGGTGGAAGATGGCTTGGCTGAGGTTGGCGTTTCTCTGGCGGCAGAATCGGGAGCTCGATCATCGGGTTCCAGCGATGGTCCCACGCCGGGGTTCGCGGACTTTCCCTCAATTCTCGGCGCCGAGCGAGGGCGGCGAATACTAGAGGACGTGCATGAATTTAAAGAGGAAGTTTTTTTACGGTGCGGCCGCCGCTCTGGCATTTTCCTGCTTGGGCGCGGGGCGCATTCTGGCGGCGCAGACCGAAACCAGGGAGCAGGTGCTCGCGCGGCTTGATAGCGCGGCGGCCAATTTTCACTCAACTTCGGCCGATGTAGAGTTCGATACGATCGAGACCGAACCGGTGCCGGATACGGACGTGCAGAAGGGCGTGGTGTACTACGACCGCAAGAATGACGCGGTGCGCATGGGCGTGCACATGAGCGAGCACGACGGGCGCCCGTCCTCCAAGGCTTATACCTTTATTGGCGAAACGTTTCAGCTGTTTGAGCCGACCGTGAACCAGCTGACGACCTATGCCAAGGCCGGCAAGTGGGAGAAATACGTGAACCTGGGCATGGGCGCCAGCGGCAAGGACCTGGTGGCCAAGTGGGATATTCAGTATCTGGGCACGGAGATGATCACTGGGGTGAAGACGGAGAAACTGGAGCTGGTCGCGAAAGATCCAGAGGTGAGAAAGAGCATTATCAAGGTTGATATCTGGGTGGATCCGGAGCACGCCGTGAGCCTGAAGCAGGTTTTCACTTTGAGCGGAACAAGCAGCTATGTGTGCAAATATTCGAACTTCAAGTTCAATATTAAGCTGCCCGGAGATGCGTTTACATTCAAGACAGACAAGAACACGGTGAAACGAACGCAGTGATCCTCCGGGTGAGTGATCCTCCGGGTGCAAGGAGCTTAAAAGTAGAGACAAAAAAGGCGCGGGCTTGGTCCGCGCCTTTTTTGTTTTGCTTTGCGCTCAACTGAGAGTCCCTTAGGGCCTCAAGCCCCCCTCTCGGTTGGATCGTACGCGGCCGGGCGAAAGCCGCGGCCTTTCGAAGGCCCGGACTTTTGCCCCTCCCAGGGCGTGGGCTTACGCGACGGCCGAAGAGGCGGTCGAAGAGGCCGCGGAAGAGGCCGCGTCGTGTTCTTCGACTTTGAGCTTGCTGGCGACTTCGGCGGCGGCTTGCGCCAGAACCCGGTGATGGATGGTGAACAGGGCCAGCTCAAGACGATCGCTGACTCCGGTTTTGTCATAGATGGAACGCAGGTAGTTTTTGATGACCTGCTCGGTAGTCTTGAGACGGAGGGCGATTTCGCGATTCTTGCAGCCCTGGACGATCAATGCGACGATGCGCATTTCCTTGGGGGTGAGCCGGTCGCGGACGCGTGTGCCGACCATATCTTCTTCGGGCGATTCGGGCTGCACCAGCTGCGGAGGAAGCCAGGTTTCCCCGGCGGCGACGCGGCGGACGCATTCAACCAGTGCCGAGCCGTTGACGTTGCGGAAGACCACGCCGCGGAAGCCTTGGTGAAGGTAGCTGCCGGCGGTGTCATTGTTTTCTGCAATCACGATGCCGCGGCTGCCGCTGGTTTCAAGCAGCAAGCGCAGCGTGGGCAGGTCAGCGTGCAGCGAGGCTGCGAACAAGACAATGGAACCAGGGAACGTGGTGATGGCGTGGTGCATGCGGTCCAGGTCATTGCACTGGGCAATGATGCGCATGTCTTCGTCGGTGGCCAGCACTTTAGCCGTTCCAGCGCGGAAGATGGCCTGCGAATCGGCCAGAATAATTTTGTTCATAAAATTCGCCTCATCTAACTGAAAAAATCCGGATCGAACTGTTCTGCGGGGCCTAAACCTACCCGCCGGCACGGGCAAATTGAGATCAGGCAACCGTTTCTACCTCTTGGGTGACTATCGGCCCGACGGCGGCAACACTTGCGCTTGCCGCAATTTTGGACACAGGGCTTTTCGTAAGAGCACGCGCCCTGGGTCACCGCCTGGACACCAGTGTCCAACGGCCCGTAGATGCTCTCAACAGCAACAAAATCAACCTGGTAACAGGATGATTCATGTCCAACGTAGGCCGACGCAGGTGGAAGGTCAATCCCCAATACGGGGTAGTTGCCCTGCAGTCGGGGGAGCTTGACTGGTGGCGAGGCCCTCCTCTAAGTCAGAAACAGGTTCTAAACTGAGTTTATATGGCAAGGCCAATTCTTCTGGCGGTAGATGACGATGTCAATGTGCTGGAGGCGGTGGTTCAAGACCTGCGGCGGCAGTATGGAGCCACGTACCGGATTCTGCGGGCAGCCAGCGCGCAGGCGGCGCTGGATACGCTTGCGCAGCTGAAGACCCGGCAGGAGCCCGTGGCGCTGATCTGCAGCGACCAGCGCATGCCCGGGATGACCGGAGTGGAGTTTCTGGAGCGATCCCGGGAGCTCTATCCGGAGGCGCGGCGGGTGCTTCTGACCGCCTATGCCGATACCGAGGCGGCGATTCAGGCGATCAACTCGGCGCGCATTCACTATTACCTGAACAAGCCGTGGGATCCGCCGGAGGAAAAGCTTTATCCGGTGCTGAGCGACCTGCTGGAGGACTGGACGGCGGGCTATCAGCCGCCGTTTGAAGGGCTTCGGGTGATTGGGCATCGCTGGTCGCTCAAGGACCACAAGGTGCGGACGTTTCTATCCAGTAATCATGTGCCGTACCGCTGGATGGATGTGGCCAGCAACGAGGATGCGCAGAACCTGCTCAAAGAATGGAAACTGGACGCCGAACGGCTGCCGGTGGTGCTGTTTCCGGACGGCAGTGCGCTGGTCGATCCAGAGCCGGGCGCGCTGGCCATCCGGGTAGGACTGAGCACCCAGGCTACGCAGGACTTCTACGACATTATTGTGGTGGGCGCGGGCCCGGCGGGACTGGCGGCGGCCGTGTACGGGGCCAGCGAAGGGCTGCGTACGCTGGTGATCGAGCCGCACGCACCGGGCGGCCAGGCGGGTTCGAGCTCGAAGATTGAAAACTACCTGGGCTTCCCTTCCGGGATAACCGGGGCCGACCTGGGACGACGGGCGCACGTGCAGGCCTCGCGGTTTGGGGCGGAGTTTTTGACCCAGCGTGCGACCGGGCTGCGCATCGACGGGCAATACCGGTTTATCCAGCTGGCAGACGGGCGGGAGGTTTCAAGCCACGTAGTTCTGCTGTCGCTCGGTGTTCATTACAGGAAACTTGAGATTCCGGGGGCCAGCCAACTGGCAGGGCGCGGCATTTATTATGGAGCGGCGCTGGTCGAAGCGGTGAGCTGCAAGGATGAGGACGTGTTCGTGGTGGGCGGGGCCAACTCTGCCGGGCAGGCCGCGCTTCACTTTGCCCGCTATGCCCGCAAGGTAACCATGCTGGTGCGCGGACTAGGGTTAAAAGCGACCATGTCGAAATACTTGATCGATGAGATCGCTCGTACATCCAATATTGTGTTGGAGGCGCAAACGCAGGTGGTGGAGGCCTTTGGCGAGGAGCATCTTGAGGCCCTGCAATTGGGGGGTCCGGCGGGACAGGTCAGAGTTCCGGCTTCGTCGCTGTTTGTTTTTATTGGCGCCGCACCGGGGACCGAATGGCTGCCGGCCAGCATTGTTCGGGATGAGAACGGGTTTGTGCTGGCGGGACCGGATTTGCGCACCGACGGCAAACATCCGGAGGGATGGCGGGAGCTGCGGGAGCCGTTTTTGCTCGAATCAAGCGTGGCGGGGGTGTTTGTGGCTGGAGATGTACGACACGGATCAATCAAGCGGGTGGCCTCAGCGGTAGGCGAAGGCTCGATCGCGGTGCAGTTTGCTCATCAATATCTGGCGGGGTTCTGAGACGGGGACCATGGCTGAAGGCGCACAAAAAATCGTAGTCGAGTCGGTGGCCCTGGCCTCAATTGCCGAGGCTTTGCAGCAAACGCTTCCCTTCTCCGGGACAAAAGTTGCGGACCTGGGCGATGTGGGCATGGTGGATCGGGTGACCGCGGCTGAGGGAGCCGTGCTGAGCGAACCGGGAATGCCGGTCCGCGATTACTGGGTGCTGCTGGACGGCGAGATCAGCGTCGAGCGTCCCGAGCCGGACGGGTCGCAAACCCTGGTGGGCGTCGCCCGGTCTGGCGAAGGCTTTGGCGAAACACTGATGCTGTTGGGCAAGGTTCAGACCCACTTTTACATTCATACGGTCAAGCCGTCCGTGCTGATCCGATTCGGCGTGGAGGTCTTTTGGAAGCTGATGTCCTGCTGCCCTTCAGCGCGCGCGGTGATCCTGGTGGATCTGGCGCAGCGGCTGCAGGACTACCAGGTGGAGGCGCTGCACCGCGAGAAGCTGATCTCTCTCGGCACACTGGCGGCAGGGTTGATGCACGAGTTGCACAATCCGGGCTCGGCGGCCAAGCGGGCTTCCTCGCAACTGCGGCTGAACCTGCTAAGGCTGCAGGAGCTGAGCCTGCGCTTCAGCGATGAACCGAAGACGGACGCGCAACTGGAATGCATGCGCAAGCTGCTGACACAGACGATGAGCGGATGTCACGCACCGGCAATGAGTTCGCTCGAACAATCCGACACCGAAGAGGCGATGTCGGAGTGGCTCGCAGCGTCGGGCGTAGACAACGCTTTCTCGATTGCGCCGGCGCTGGTTGGCATCGGGCTGGGCCAGGCGGAGTTGGCCTGCGCGAAGGACGCGTTCAAGGCTCGAAGTTTCTCCGATACGCTGAACTGGCTCGAGGCACTGGTTTCCAGCGTCACGCTGGTCTGCACGATTGAAGAGAGCATTACGCGCGTCTCCGACCTGGTCATGGCGGTCAAGAAATTTGCCTACGACGAGAAGGCGCCGGCCAAGGAGCTGGACGTGCATGACAGCCTGCAGAGCACGCTGACGATTCTGGGACACAAGCTGCGCATCAAGGGCATCCAGGTGGACAAACAGTTTGGCGCATGCCCGGCGACGATTCGCACGCGCGGCTCTTCCCTGAGCCAGGTGTGGACCAACCTGATTGACAATGCGCTGGACGCTTCGCCGTCGAATGCCAAGATCAGGATTTCGACCTGGATTGAGCACGAAACCAAGCCGGACAGCGGACCGGCGAAGGCGCCCGACCAGCTGGCTGTGGCCATAGAAGATTATGGCGAGGGCATTGCGCCCGAGGCGCTGCCGCGCATCTTCGAAGCGTTTTTCACCACCAAGCCGCAGGGCTCGGGAACCGGCCTCGGCCTGGAGATTGTGCATCGCATTGTGACGCAGAAATTTGGCGGGACGATCGACGTGCAGTCGGAGCCCGGGAATACGAAGTTTATTGTGCGGCTACCGCTGGAGAGCACCAGCAACGGCATGTGCACGCTTCCGCGGCGGTAAGGACCTGGTTTCTGAGATCAGCAGATTCCTTTTCCGGCACCTCGCTCGGATGAGCATGAGCCGCCTGTTCAGATGGATTGACTCGATTGGGATCCGATTCCGAGCACCTGCCGGATGGTTCCCCATGTCCCCCGCCTCGATTGATCAATCTATCTTCCACTCCTGATGAGAACAAGCCGGCGCGAGCGGCTTGGATTCAGCCTTCTCTTGGGCCTCGGATTGCCCGCGAATGCGGCCATCATCTTTCAAACGCAGGCCAATGAGGATGGTGTAGTCTTGAGGGCGGGTGAGAAAGCGTTTACCTGGGGGGATTTTCTTCCATGACTATGGTCGCCGGCGTTGATTTTGGCACGCTCAGCGTTCGCGTTACTCTTGTCGACAGCCAGCAGGGGCCGATTGGCACCTCGTCGGCTTCCTATCCGCTCCACCGGCGGCGGGACGACGCCAACTTCGCCACCCAATCGCATGCCGACCAGATGACGGCGCTGGCCACGGTGACGCGTGAGGTGCTGCGTTCGACGGGGATCGATGGGAGCACGGTGGCGGCCATTGCCCTGGATACGACCGGGTCGAGCGTGATTCCGGTCGGCGAGGGATTGGAGCCGCTCGACGACTACTACCTGTGGTGCGATCACCGCGCGTTCGCCGAGGCCGAGGAGATTACCTCGGCCGCGCATGCGCTGGGGTTTGAGGGCATTGAGTGGTGCGGCGGGGTGTACTCCCATGAGTGGGGATTCGCCAAGCTGCTGCACTGGCTCAGGCACAATCCGGACCAGCGCGACAGCCTGATGACGGCGCTCGAACACTGCGACATGGTGGCGGCTACGCTCGCCGGCGTCACCGCGGTGAGCGATGTGAAGCGCAGCGTGTGCGCGATGGGTCACAAGTGGATGTGGAATCCGAAATGGGGAGGCCTGCCGCCGGAAGACTTTCTGGTGGCGGTGGATCCGCTGTTAGCCGGAGTACGCGCGAAACTGGGCGGCCAATACCTGACGAGCGATCATCTGAGCGGGCATCTGTCGGCAAAGTGGGCCGAGGCGCTGGGACTGCGCGCCGGGATTCCGATTCCGGTGGGGGCGTTTGACGCGCACTGGGACGCGGTGGGCTCGAATATTCGCGAAGGCGATGCGGTCAACGTGGTGGGCACCTCAACCTGCATCATCGCCATGGCGCGCAAAGCCGAGCTGGTGCCGGGCGTCTGTGGCGTGGTGCCGGGGAGCGTGCATCCTGGATTCACGGGGATCGAGGCCGGGCTTTCGGCGACGGGCGATATTTTCGAGTCGATCGCACGACGCGCGGGGACCACGGTTGCGGCGCTCTCAGAGGGAATGGATAGGTTGCGGGCGGGCGAGACCGGGCTGCTGCGGCTGAGCTGGGATAACGGCGACCGGACGGTGCTCGTGAATCCGGAGCTGGGCGGGGTGACGCTGGGATGGAACCTCATGCACACGGCGCAGGATGAGCTGTTCGCAGCGATTGAAGGGACTGCGTTTCATACCCGGATTATTCTGGAACGTATGGCGGAGCACGGGGTGCGCATCGATCGGGTGATCAATGCGGGCGGGATTCCGCAAAAGAGCGAAGTGCTGAACCGGGTGTATGCGAATGTGCTGAACAAACCGGTGCTGGTGCCGGCGGGGGTTCCGACGAGCCTGGGCTCGGGGATCTTTGCGCTGATGGCAGCCGGAGCCTACAAGACCATTGAAGAGGCGCAGGCGGCGGTCTGTTTGCCGTTGCGGACGGTTGAGCCGGATCGAGGGGCGATGCCAGCGTACGAGCGGCTCTATCGGCTCTATCGGGACGCATATTTTGCGCTGGGGACGCGCGATGCGGGGGCGGCTGCGCTGGGGATGATCCTTCCGGAACTGCGCAGGGTAGCGGCTGAGGTGCGGGCCGGTCACGGGACCGTTGGCAACTGAAGGCCGGCTTTTGCGGCTCTTCGATCGAAGCGGGACGGGATCTCGGCTTGGCCGGTATCCCGGAATCAAAATCTGGGGCACCGGCTTGGCTCAGAACACTCGGACGAGAGTGAGTCAGACTCGCCTGGCGCGATTGCGGGTGAGCTGGGCATGGGTTTTTCTATAAGCTCTCAAAGCCGTGCCCTGAGGCAAGGTGAATCGAGCGAGAGAGACTTCCGGTGGGAATCACCAAAACGCGCCCGGGAAGCAATTCCTTCTCAGGCGCGTTTTGGTTGGCTGACTCGTGAAGGTTAGAAGTCGTAGCGCAAGCTGAATTGCATGCGGCGAGGCGAGGACAGCTCTGTACTGGCGACGCCGAGGTTACCGCCCGTAAGCTGGCTGCCGATGGATGCAGGATCGAAACGCACCGTATTGGTGACGTTGTATACCTCCCAGGCAAACTTCAGGGCACCAAGCTCGCTGATCTTCCAGCTCTTGGAGAGGCCGGAGTCCAAATCGAAGTATCCGTCGCCGCGGAGGTTGTTACGCTGGCCTGCTTCGCCCGGATAGGGAAGGCGGACAGGAGTACCGGTAGCCACGCCATTGTTAATGGCAGTTGGATCGGCAAAATACTGGGGATCGCCGTTCTGGTCGTAGTGCCTCTTTGTCTTCAACGGAGCGGTCAAAACTCCTCCGCTGCCGTAGGTCCAGTTGGTGGTATATCCGGGCTCAGCAAGAGTAAACGGGAGGCCGCTGGTAGCACGGACAATTCCAGACATCTGCCAGCCGCCGACCAGGGCGTCCGTAAGAGTGCTGGAATTACCCAGCCATTGCTTGCCCTTGCCAAACGGGAGCTGATAGACATAGTCCACCGTGAGAAGGTGGCGGGTATCGAAATCGGACGGAGCGCGATTGAGGCCCGGTTTCCAGGTGTTGAAAATGATGCTGAAGGGGGCAACCAGGGCCGGGCTTCTTTCCGTGTCAGAGCCCTCGTCAATCGACTTCGACCAGGTATAGCTGACATCGATTTGCAGCCCGTGGCTTATCGGATGGCGAACCGTCACCTGGCCGGCGTTGTAATAACTCATTCCCATCGTGGACAGTGAGAACAGCGACGCGAACTGATACTGCCAGAAGCGGGAGGTGAGGTTGGACGGACAAGGATACGGATTGTATTGCCCGCTGTAGGGATTCTGAAAAGCGGTGCTGCAGAACAAATCAAGATCGATCAGGGCTGTGGTGGCGCCAAGATTGGCGCGAGAAGGATTCCACTCATCTGAATAAATGGCCTGGGTCGCGCTCTCGCCGACGTAGTCGAAGTTGGCCATCCAGGGGAACATGTCCTCAAAGTACTGAAGGGCGGGCACCTGGGCGTATTGATTGCAGTTGCATCCCTGAGTTGCTGCGGGCGAGTATCCGCCGTGCGCATCCACTTGTTTGGAGAGAGCCGTACCGGCCGCAAAATAGTCGCCGCCGCCTCCCGGATCGACGAAATCGGTAGGCTCGGCCAGGTCGAGGCTCTGCAGCAGATGGCGGCCCATGCGCCCCACGTAGTCCATTTCAACGGTCAGTCCCAAGGGAAATTCATGCTGCAAAGACAGATCGAAGGACTCCGAATAGGGAGTCTTCATCCTGCTGTCGAGGCCGGTCGAGATCAGCGCGTTGAAGTCAGCGGGCTGATAGGGAAACGATTCTGTGCTGGCGCCAATTCCGTTGTTGTAAGGAAGTGCATTGCGGCCGGCAAAACGCGGCGCAGTCTCTGCCTGGTAGACCGACGCCGGATTGGTGATGGAACTGCTCACCCCGAATGATCCGTGCTGATCGAAGTTGTTGACCAGTGATTCGCCGAAGTGGTCGTAGAAGATGCCGGCGCCGGCCCGGATAGAAGTCTTTGGTTCGGGCGAGAAGGCGATCGCGAGCCGGGGAGCGATATTGTCTTTGGACTTGGGGTAATAGCCGGGGGTGCCGTAGTAGGGTCCGGAGGGCTGAAACTGCAATTCAGGCTCGTTGATCTGCCCCTGCAAAGCGGAGGATTCGCGCGCCTCGTACCAGGAGTGTGTATCGACGGTAGGAGTGATCTGCTGGCCGGTTGTTTCATAAGGTGTTTGCAAGATGGAATGGCGCATGCCGAAAGTGACGGTGAGATTGGGGCGGATGCGCCATGCATCCTGCAGGTAGTATTCAAACTCGTTGGTTTTGAAGTGGCGAACCAGCGGGGCGCCGTCGGCAAGCAGCGAGGCGGAACTGGCGCTGGTGATCTGGTAATTGTATTGGTCGGTCACGGATGGAACTGCGCCAACTATGTTGGCGTAAGCGATGAGGTAGGAGTTTCCGAACCCCTGGCCGAGATCGGCCGGTGAAGGAGCCACGCCGCCAAGCCAGTATGGATTGGTGCTGGCACTGTCAAACGAGTTGGCATTGCTGGCGTTGTTCTGGTCAACGCGACGCCAGTTTCCGCCGACTCCGATGTTGTGTTTTCCCTTGGTGAAGCTGAGGTTGTCGACGATGTTGTTGACCGGTACGCTGTTGATGGTGGTACGGGTTTCGGCCGTGGGCGTGGAGAGAAAGCGGAAGTCTACATAGTCGCCGCTGCCAACGCCGCGATTACTAAAGCCCTGCCGGATATAGCCATAACGCACATCGTTGACGAGATTCCGCGTGATGGTCCATGTCTCGCCAACCGTGATGCCCTTGGTGTTGTCCTCGAAGATGTTCTTTGGCCCCTGACCGGGAAACTGTTCCGTTGTTGGAGTAGCCGATGAGGCCGAACCCACATCCTTCTGCAGGTTCCCTCGCACAAAGAGCCGATGCCGGTCAGAGATTACGTAGTCGAGTCTGCCGATGCTGGTATTGAGCCGGACAGGATTGGGCGAAGCGAAAGAATAGGACCCTTCATTGAGTCCGTCACCCTCGGTGGAACCATTGGCGAGAGGCATGGAATTGAAGTAAGCCAGCGCATTCGGATTGGGCCCGGGAGGGTTGGCATAGGCGGGGCTTTCACACACCTGGCATCCAGCATCGAGTTGCGCGACTTGGGCAGGATCGAGCACATGGTTTGCGCCGCTGCCATCCTGATAGGTGAGGTTGCCGGCCGCGTAGGAAGCCGTGGCGACGGTCTGGGTTACCTCTTTACTCTCCGCAAGCCGGCTGCCTTCGTAGTTTCCGAAGAAGAACAGTTTATCTTTCTTGATGGGTCCACCGACATCGCCGCCGAAGATATTGCGGATCAGCTTGCCGGGTATGTTCGCCAGGCTGCTGTTGAATTCTGCCTGCTTGTTGAACCAGTCGTTGGCCACGGTGAAGGTGGGACGATTGTATTCATAGGCGGCGCCGTGGAACTTGTTGGTTCCCGCCTTGGTGACCATGCTGATCTGGGCGCCGGAAGAACGGCCTTCATCGGCATTGGCGCTGCTGGTGGTGACGCGGAACTCTTCGATGGAGTCCTGGGTCTCGCGCAACACGCCGGTAAAGGCGTATCCGTTGACCTGGTCATTGTCGTCCACGCCGTCGAGGGTGACGTTGCCCTGATCGGAACGCCCTCCGTTGACCGCTCCACTGCGGCTGTCCGATGCCGCCATGTTCGGAAGATAGAGCACGCCAGGCTGCAGGGAGAGCAGGTCAGGCACATTGCGGGTTTCGCTGGGGAGGGCTTGAATCAGCGCATTGTCCGCAGCGTTGCCGAGCGAAGCGTCGGTGGTGTTCAACGTCTGAGCGGCAGCGGATACATCGATAGTGACCATGCTCGCCTGGACGCTGAGCGTGAAGTCAACAGTGGCCGGTTGGGCGACCAGCAACTCGGCGATCTTTGTCTGGTCGCCGAAGCCCGCGGCGGAAACTAGAATGGTGTACTTGGCCGGGGCAACCTGGGCAAATACATATTCACCGGCGCTGTTGGCAATTGTGTTCAACGTCTGCCCGTCTGCTTTATCGGTGAGCGTAATTTTGGCCGCGGGGACGAGCGAACCACCTGGATCTTTAATGACTCCGCGGAGTGAGGTGGCTGCATTCTGGCCAAAGACGAGGGCGGCGGTGGAAAGGATACCAAAGAGTATCCATCCCTTCAGGGAATGTCTCAAGGCTGTTCCTCCAAGGATTGGTTCTATGACAGCTTTTTGAAGTTGCTGTTGGGTGGGTTCTTCTAACGCAACTTGTATTTCAATCTGGACCGAAAAGCTTGCCTTCGATGGGGACCCGGGGGTGCAGGTGTGCAAACAGGCGCTGCGAAAAACCAGGCTATGGTCAGGCGGTGCGTGAATCTAGATGCGGCCTCAGTTGGGGACTGTGGGCTTTGAAGTGTCTCCAATCCTGGCTGATGTTACCTAAAGATGCAATAAAGATTTGAATTTATGCTAACCGAGCACAGTGGCTTCCAAGGACCGACTGTCCTCGATCACTTGTTGTTGTTGCATTTGCTCAAGATCGAGAGAAGGGATGCTGCTTCGGAGCCAGCTGAGCGCGCTCCGACGGGACGTTCCAGTCCTCGGAGATGGACGAGTTTTCGGTCCAGTGCTGAAGGCTGCTCATTGGCTTCGACGTGAACCGCGACGTAGAGCTCGGTCTCCGTGCTGCCGCGGAAGATGCCGTGGGTGAGCGGAACGCAGTTGCGATCGACCTCGATACGGATGGGTGGGAAGTGGGCGGCCAGGTTGTGGGTGGAGTCCAAGCCGATCCAGCCAAGAGTCGGGAGCAGGACATCAACCCGGGCATGGGTGGCATCGGGGTGGAGCAGTCATGGTCATCGCGGCCGCGATCGAGATCGCAGGAGTCCCAGCGCGCCAAAATGCCGTGATGGCGCACGAAGGCGATCATGGTGTGGGCAAAATCCTGACAGACGCCTTTGCTGCTGAGCCTGGCTCGGTCGATGGATGAACTGCGGCCTGACGATTACAGCTTCAACCCTGCAAAGAAAAACGCCGGAGAAGTTGTCCCCTTCTCCGGCGAAGTCGTTTTCCAGGCAGCTTAGAAGTCGTAGCGCAGGCTGAACTGCATGCGGCGCCCCTGAGTCAGCAACGAGCTGGCAATGCCCAGGTCTGCGCTGGTCAGTCCGCCGGTGATTGAGCTTGGATCGAAGCGCACGGTGTTGGTGACGTTGTATACCTCCCAGCCAAACTTCAGCGTGCCGAGCCGCTCCAGCTTCCAAGTCTTGTTCAGGCCGGAATCGAGGTCGAAATACCCGTCGCCGCGGAAGAAATTCCGCTCGCCGGCCTCGCCGGGATAAGGGAAGCGCACCGGGCCGCCGGTGGCTACGCCGTCATTGATGGCATTTGGATTGTCGAAGAACTGAGGATTGCCGTTCTGATCGAAATGCCGGCGCATCTTGACCGGTTGAGTCACAACGGCAAAGCTCTCGATCTGCCAGTCTGTCGTAAAGCCCGGCTCAGTCAGAGAAAACGGCAAGCCGCTCGACCAGCGGCTGATGCCCGACAACTGCCAACCTCCGGCGATAGCGTCGAGAAGATGATTGGCACTGCCCAGCAGAGCCTGACCGCGTCCGAAAGGCAATTGGTAGACCCAGTTCGCGGTAATCAGGTGGGTGGTATCGAAGTCGGAGACGCCGCGGTTCAGAGACGGCTTCCAGGTATTCAAAATCGAGCTGAAGGAGAAACTTGGCGCGCCACTGCTGCCAGTTCCTGTGAACTCCGTGCTGCGCTCCGCATCGGAACCGAAATCGATGGATCGCGAGTAGGTATAGCTGAAATCCATTTGCAGGCCGTGGCTCATGGGATGGCGCAGCGTGATCTGGCCCGCGTTGTAATAACTCATGCCGATCGTGTCCAACGCGTACAGCGAAGAAAACTGCTGTTGCCAGAACTTCGAAACATAACCGCCCGGGCACCCGTAGTTACAGAAAAAATCAATATCCGCGAGGGAGTTGGTTTCGCCCAGACCGGCGCGATTGGGTGCGAACTCATTGGTGTAGACCGCCTGGGTTGCGCTTTCCCCGGCAAAATCATGGCCCGCCATGAAGGGAAAAATATCCTCGAAGTAGGGGATGGCCGGCACCGATGCCTGGGAATTGCCGCCATTGGCGTCGACCAGTCGCGCCAGTTGCGTACCAGCCGCGAAGTAATCGCCCCCTCCCTGGGGATCGACATAGTCAACCGGCTCGGCCAGATCAAGCTGCTGCAGCAGGTGCCTTCCCAGCCGTCCCACATAGGAGGTCTCGAGAGTAAAACCGCCCGGTAATTCGTTCTGAACTGAAAAATCGAACGATTCCGAATACGGTGTCTTCAGATGGTTGTCCAGACCCCAGGTAATGGCGAAGCCGTCTGCTGGACCGCTGGGCGGCGCGTATGGGTAGGTCTGCGGGTTCTGAGGCGTGCCATTACTGATCGCCGGAAGGTTGCTGCGCCCGGTGAACCGCGGCGACGGTGGGTTGTTGCTGGCCCCTTCAATCGAATAGTTGCTGGCGGGATTGGTGATCAAGGCACTGATTCCAAACGATCCCTGCGTGTTGAAGGTGTTGACGAGAGATTCGCCGTAGTGGTCATAGTAGATTCCGGCGCCGGCGCGAATCGAAGTCTTGCCATTCGGGGAATAGGCAATGGCCAGGCGGGGAGCAAAGTTATCCTTCGACTTGGGCCAGAATCCCGGCTTGTTATAGAACGGACCTGAAGGCGCGAACTCGAGGTTGGGCTCGTTGACTTGACCCGCTTGCGCAGCTGATTCTCTCGCCAGATACCAGGCATGAGTATCGATGGTGGGAGCGACCTGCTGGCCATTGGTTTCCCATGGCGTCTGCAGGATCGTATGGCGGACTCCGAAGGTCAAGGTGAGGTTGGGCCGCACACGCCAGGCATCCTGGACGTACCACTCAAATTCATTGGACTTGAAAGCCCGGTTGAGAAGAGCTCCATCGGGGAGCAGGCTTCCAGTGGTCGCGCTGGTGACCTTGTAGTTGTACGAGTTCGTGAGGGACGGAACGGTCCCGACCAGGTTGGCAAATGCGATTTCATAGGAGTTGTCGAAACCCCCATTGACTCCTGAAGCCGGCTGAGGCACCAGGCTCACGCCGCCGGAGGCAGTAGCGAGCCAGTACGGATTGGTGCTGGCGTTCTGAAAGGTGAAGGTGTCCTCGCCTTGATTCTGGTGAATCAGGCGCCAGTTGCCGCCAAATTGGATGGCGTGGTTTCCCTTGGTCCAGTTCAGGTTGTCGATGATGTTGTTGACCGGCACGCTGGTGATCGTGGTGCGTGTCTCGGCAGTGGTCGTCGACAGGAAACGAAAATCGACGTAGTCGCCTGAACCGACCCCGCGATTATCAAATCCCTGCCGAACATACCCATAGCGAAAGTCGTTGATCAGATTCGACCGGATGGACCAGGTTTCGCCGGCGGTAATCCCCTTGCTGTTGTCCTGGATCACGTTCTGCGGCCCCTGACCGGGAAATTGCTCCGTCGCCTGGGTGTTGTCGTCCTGCAAGTTGCCGCGGACAAAGATCCGATGCCTGTCATTGGGCGTGTAGTCAATTCTTCCGATCGTCGTATTCAGCCGGATGGGGTTAGGCGAGGAGAACGAGTAGGAGCCTTCGTTAATGCCGTCGCCCAGGTTCGATCCGTTGGCCGCCGGCATGGAATTGAAATAAGCGAGCGCGGCCTGATTGGGACCGGGTGCGGAGGGATAGGCGGCAGTACCGCAGACCTGGCAGCCCGCGTCGAGAGCGGCCACCTGGGACGGGCTCAGCATTTGCGTATTGCCTGAATTGTCAATGTAGGAAAGGATTCCCGCTTGATAGCTTGCCGTGGGATCGGTCTGGCTCACCTGCGTGTTTTCCGCCAGGCGGCTGCCTTCGTAATTCCCAAAGAAAAAGAGCTTGTCCTTGAGGATCGGTCCGCCGAGCGCCCCGCCGAAGATATTGCGAATCAGTTTGCCCGGAATATTCGGTAGGCCGCTATTGGCCTCCGCCTGCTTATTGAACCAGTTGTTGGCCACGGTGATGGTGGGGCGATTGTACTCATAGGCCGCGCCGTGGAACTTGTTTGTTCCCGACTTGGTGAGCATGCTGATCTGCGCGCCTGAAGAACGGCCGGCATCGGAATTGGCATCGCCCGTAGTCACGCGGAACTCCTCGATCGAGTCCTGGGTCTCGCGTAATACGCCTGCAAAGGCGAAACCGTTGACCTGGTCGTTGTCGTCCACGCCGTCCAGCGTGACGTTGCCCTGGTCGGAGCGGCCGCCATTCACCGCTCCGCTGCGGCTGTCTTGCGAGTTCGGCAAGTAAAGCACTCCGGGCTGCAACGACAACAGGTCCGGCACATTCCTGGTTTCGCTGGGAAGGGCTTGAATGAGCGCATTGTCCGCCGAGCCGCCCAGCGAAGCATCGGTGGTATTCAGCGTCTGGGCCGCTGCAGACACGTCCACCGTGACGGTGCTGGAAGTAACGGAGAGGCTAAAGTCGATGGTCGCCGGCTGGCTGACCAACAATTCGGCAGTCTTGATCTGGTCGCCAAAGCCGGCCGCTGTGGCCGTGATGGTGTACCTGGCCGGGGTAACCTGCGCGAAGACGTATTCTCCGGCGCTGTTGGCAACAGCACTCAACGTCTGTCCGTCTGCATTGTTGATCAGCGTGATTTTGGCCCCGGGGACGAGTGCGCCGTTGGGGTCTTTGATGATTCCGCGAAGTGAGGTAGTTGCGTTCTGGCCAAACGCGAGGGTGGCGGCGGAAAGGATACAAAAAAGTATCCATCCCTTCAAGGAATGTTTCACTGCTGTTCCTCCGAGAATTAGTTCTTTGACAGTTTTTTGAACGTGCTGTTGTGGTTGGTGTGGTTGGATCCATTGCAGCTTGTTTTTGAAGTTGGACTGAATAGCTGGCTTTCATGGGAAACCGGAGTGCAGAGTCACAAACAGGTGTTGCGCAAACCAACAGTTGGTCTGGCGTGCGTGAAGTGAAAAGCGGCCTCAGTTGGGGACTGTAGACCTTGAAATGTCTCTTATTTTGGCTGATGCAGCCTAAAGAATCAATAAAAATTTACGCCGGCCGGGGACCGGTAGCTTCCAATGACCGCCTCTGCTGGGTAACTTAT
>DATDLS010000040.1:0-20077 GCA_036519195.1 Occallatibacter sp.
GGCCGTTCGTCGATGCCATGTCGGAGGAGTTGCCGACGCCGCCAAGCCCCCGTCCCACGGCCGGTGTGTAGTCATCTCCCAATGGGGCACCAGGAGTGCCTCGCAGCATTCCCATTCCAGTGTTCATGTCTCCACCGGCTGGCATTCCCGCGGTGCGCGTCATCTTGCCAACGTTTGATGACATCTGGTTCATCATGTGGTGGGGAAGATGGCAGTGCAGCATCCAGTCGCCCGGGTTGTTGGCGACAAACTCGATGGTCCGCGCCTGCGCCACCCCGACAAGCACGGTATTGCCGGGCCACCAGGCCGCCTCCGGTATCCTCCCGCCTTCGGTTCCTGTCACGAAAAAAGTGTGGCCGTGCATGTGCATGGGATGGTGGTCCATGCCGAGATTCACTAAGCGAATCCGTACGCGGTCGCCCAGCCTGACGATCAGCGGGGTGTTTGCCGGTCCAGCTTTGCCGTTGAGCAGCAGCCAGTTGAACTCCATGTTCATGGTGTTGGGAACGGTGCTGCTGGGCAGCACTGCGTACTCCTGCAAATGAATCAGGAAGTCTTTATCGCAATGCGGATGGTATGGCTCTTTCGGGTGCATGATGAACCCTCCGAGCATCCCAGCCATCTCCTGCATCGCCATGTGCGAGTGGTAGAAATAGGTTCCTTCCTGGTGAATGTTGAACTCGTAGACAAAGCGGCCGCCAGGTTTGAGGGGCGGCTGACTGATCCCGGGCATTCCATCGTTCGCGATCGTGTCCTCAAAGCCATGCCAGTGCATTGAGGTCGGCTCCGGCAGATGATTCTCGAAAACTACGCGGACACGATCGCCCTGGTTGACCTGAATCGTCGGTCCAGGCGCGCTGCCACTGAAGCCCCATAGATCAACAGACTTGATGGGGCTGATCTGCTGCCTGATCACCTCTGCAACGAGACGGAAGACCTTGGTGCCTCCATCCATCGTGAAAGGCAGGTCACCAATATCGGTGGTGACGACGGGCATATTGAATCCTGCTTCAGAACGTCCAACAGGCTGTTGTTTGCGAGCAGCTGAGCGGCTCGACGATTCGGCAGAAAGTCTCGACCCGGCAAAGACTCCGGCGCCAAGGCCAAGCGCCTTCTGGATAAAGGTGCGTCGTGTGTTCATGGAAACTCCTCGTTTGGAAAAGGAACTAATACGCAGGGCCGCGCAGCGATGCGCGCCTTACGCTCTCTGGAAATGCAATGCGAGGAGATAGTGCTAGATGCGGAGGGAAGTACCGGGGCGCAGATCCAGTGGGGCGCTCGTGTCTCGTCGATCAGGAGATCGATGTACCGACGACGGCATCAGTGGGCTTTCATCCTCTGAATGATTCCGAAGCCCCGGAATCGCGACCGAAATGGGTCTGGAGGTCGATTCATTCGGAGAGAAATTCTTGTCAATCGTGTCCAGGCGCGCCCGACATATGGTGACCCCGCAACCGGGACCGCTCAAAATAGAGCTGCATTCGGTGGTGGCATCCATTGACATGCCGTGGCAATGCATCGCCCGATCACTGCCGGGCACCGTCTGCAGATGGTGCCCGCATTCGTGGCTCACTGACGAGTCGGGCATCAATGAACAGCGCAGGTCGCAGTTGGCCGCGAGCGTCTGGACTGTAGTTAGAAGCAGCAGTGCCGTCACGAGAATGGATTTTCTGATCATGATCCGCTTAGAGGCTGCTGAGTCAGAGCGCACGCCTGAGGAGAACCGACTACACCAGCCTGACCTTCGTATAGCATGTTTACCCAAATGTCAGCAAGGCGTTGACCGATGGAGTGACACGTCAGAGCCGACCGTCGGTGAGTAGGGATCTATGACAAAAACTCCAGACCGATGACAACCATCGCAGTTCCTCGTTTACAGCGGCCTCCTGGACCGCCGCCTGAGTTGTGGACGGCGATCTTTCTTTAGTTGAGATCGAGACGCTCGCATCAGCGCCAGGGATCCAATCGATGCTGCTTCGCTTCGCGCCTGAGTTCGACCAGGTGTCCGGCATTGATTCAAATTCACTCCCAAATTCACTCCCAAATTCACCCCTGGGGGCTCGGCCCGTCCGACATTTTGGCTGCTCCCACGGAGATCGAGCAAATCATGGGCGAGCCATCCTAAACAATAATAGTTTATCATTAGCAATAATGATTTCAGGAAACTTCCCGGCTGTCAGCCATCATGATTGGATCGATCGGCTGAATCCACGGGTAGTGCGGTTGGACACCAGATTCGGAATGCGATGGTACGGGC
This sequence comes from Occallatibacter sp., assembly GCA_036519195.1. Classification (GTDB taxonomy): domain Bacteria; phylum Acidobacteriota; class Terriglobia; order Terriglobales; family Acidobacteriaceae; genus Telmatobacter. The sequence continues at coordinate 2,258 of DATDLS010000040.1, forward strand.
TTGCATATCTTGCGGGATTCCTGCTTACTGGCTGGATTCTCTTGAGATGGGCCTGGAGGGGAAGGCTGCCAATCAAAGAAGGGCAAGTCCCGACCTTCGTCCTCTACTCCGCCCTGGGAGTGATGATCGGTGGGAGGCTCGGGTACTGCCTTCTTTACGAAGAGCACAACATCTTCCATCAACCTTTGGTGATTTTCGCATTGTGGCATGGCGGCATGGCAAGCCACGGCGTAATTGCCGGACTGATCATCGTCCTCTGGGCTTTCGCACGCCAACGCTGTTTGAGCGCGTTGCCGCGACTGGATGCGGCTGCCGCGACCTTGCCGCCAGGCATAGCGAACTTCATCAAGGGGGAACTCTGGGCAAGGCCGACGGGCGCGCCCTGGGCAGTGAATTGTCCGCACGCGCCTTTGGTCAACGGGGTTCAGGTCCCGCCGCATCCCAGCCCGCTTTACGCTGCCGCCAGCGAAGGATTTCTGGTCTTCCTTGTCGTTCAGTGGATCTATTGCAGATCGTCGCGTGTCGGCCTGACCACAGGCGTGGTCTCAATTGCCTATGGCAATTGGACGATTCATTGACGAATTCTGGCGACAACCAGACCTGGGGCAGCCGGTTTACTGGGGACGGATGATCAAGGGCCAGTTGTTGACGATCCCCATGATTGCCGTCGGGTTCTTGGCCTCATTTGGTGGAGGCAAGATGCGGTTCGCTCGAGCAGTAGTCCAGATTCCATGATGACCTGACGTGACGCCTACGATCAGGTTCGCGCGCCAACCCGCCTCGCCAGTACCAGGAGACAATCGATGAACCCTCTGCTTCTCACATCTATGGCTGCCACCTCCACCTCCATCGGCGGCTATTGTGCCGTCCTGCTCCAGCGCAGAGTTCACATCCTAATGGCGTTCGGCGCAGGCGTACTCGCCGGGGCCGCATTCATGGATTTGCTTCCATCGGCGCTCGGTGCCGCAGCAACGGCGGGCACGGCAAGATTCCTTGTATTCCCGATCGCTGCCCTCGGGGGCCTCCTGGTTTTCTATATTGGAGAAACAGCTGCTCATCATTCCACTCAGGGCAAAGCCAGCCGCGCAGGTGGAAGACTCAGCGCTGCTTTTCTCATCCTGCATAGCACACTTGACGGAACCGCGATCTTCGCTGCGTCCACCATTTCGCTGCAAATGGGGCTGATCGTTGGACTCGGAGTCGTGGCTCACGATGTCTGCGACGGGCTCAACACGATTCTTCTGACAACTGGCGGCCAAAGAGCCAGATGGCCGGATTACCTGTTTCTGGCTCTTGATGCTCTCGCCCCGATCGCAGGCGGCTTGATTGCAGCTCACCTCTTCACTGTTTCCGCCCAACTCGTGATGGTGCTCCTTAGCATCGCGGCGGGCTCATTCCTGTTTACTGCAGTCTTCGGTTTGCTTCCCGAAGCATGGCGGCGCGGTCCACGAAGCCTGCTTCCGTGGCTGGGACTAGCTGGTTTCGCTCTGATGTTTTGCCTGTCCAGGCTGCTCGGATCGTTCAACTAGCGGGAGTTTACTGGGAGTGCGAGTAAGCGAACGGGCAAAACATTGTCGTTTGAAGAAGTTAGTGGGGCGAAGTTGTCTTACCCCACTTAGGGTAGGGTAATACACAATTCCGCGCGAGAAGTGCGCGTAATTCGCTTCAAAATAAGTACTTAGTTCGGTCGTTTAACGATTTACGACACACGCCACAGTAAACTCCCGCCAGCATGCGTTTTCGACGAGTCGGAGTCTGGCAGCGCCGTAAACGGGCAGGCAGAACCAACAGGACGGCTGTACAGCCTGGGCCACTACTCGATAACGTCTTTGTCGCGCGGAGTTCTCACGAAATGTGGTGCGGGCGAGAGGAGTCGAACCTCCCTGTCGCTCCTGATGAGGTGACCCCACAGCTTGAGCCTGTCGCAGAGAACGGCCGCCGTCTCTGTCTTATTTCGCTCGGGAGAACTCATCCAATTCTCACATTTCGTCGCTGTTGGGAACGAGGAGTTCTTCTTCTGGCTCTATGTGCACCAAGACTTTGGCGACCCGATCGACCTTCGCCAGGATACAATCCTCGACGATGTGCGAGATTTTGTGCCCTGTCCGAACGCTCAAGTCTCCGCCCACCACTACGTGAAGATCGACGTAGTACCGGAAACCGACCTTGCGTACAAAACACTTTTCGAGGCCAATAACCTCTGGCACGGAAGACGCTACTTGTCGGACATGGCGTTCAATGCCGGGGGGAGGAGCGGTGTCCAGGAGTTCGGCCATAGGAGCACGGAGTTGACGCCAGGCGTTTAATAGAATGACGGGCGAAGCGCACAGTGCTGCCCAATCATCCGCACTTGCATTCTTCGTCCAAAGAGCAATGGAGATTCCGACGAACGCAAATGCCGAGGTGATCGCATCGCTGAGGTGGTGCCACGCATCGCCACGGACCGCTGTACTGTCGAGCCTCTTTGCCACGGCGGCGACGTACCGTGAAAGCGTCATTTTCACCACGAAGACACCCAGCAAAACCCACAGGGTGTATGCTCTGGGCAGCGGGTGGGGCATACGGATCAGAGAGATGCTTTCTATCGCGATAGCTACGCCCGCGCCGGCCAGAGCCACGCTGACGAAAGCAGCGGCCATTGGCTCGGCTTTTCCATGTCCATAGGGATGCTCCTTGTCCGGGGGCTTGATTGCGAAGCGCAGTCCGAAATACACAGCGGACGAGCTAAACACATCGGATAGTGATTCGATTCCGTCGGCTACAAGCGCGAAGGAATTCCCTAGAAACCCCGCGAGGCACTTGGATACCGCCAATAGAAAGTTCGAAGCAATGCTGATCAGCGACGAGTGTAGTCCGCGTAGCACTTGCCGCTCGGTATTGATGGAACTATCCACCACGATGTTTCTCAACTAATCGCATCTCTGAGCTCCTGTTCGTTATCTTATTGTGTCCCATCGATGAGCCGTCGAGTTCCCGGCAATCCGGTTCCACCGTGATGGATGGATCCGATACAGATCATTGTCTCTGAATGCGGCGGATCTTTGCTGTTAGGCGTTGATCTCAGCATTCCCTTGTCGAAGACGGCCGGTTCATTGGATTACTCCATTGCAGTTTGAACAACGGTCCAGCTTAAATTTGAGACATCATCTTCAATCGACAAACGCATCACCACCTGTTCAAGGGCCTCGTTGTTGCGGCCTGCAGTGATCAATTCAGCTCGAATATGAGTTTGTTCCAGGTTTGGGTCAGCTTCGCTATGGATCGAGTGGAGCGTGACTGGCAATCCGTTGATCGTTGAAAGCAACAAGGACCGAATATGCCCAGTGGCTGATTCTTTGCAGGCAAGCCGCACCTCATACACTGTTTCTGCGGGGGTAGCATCCGGAAGCACTGGATGTAGCCGGTAAGCGAGCGGGCGCAATACAACATTGGTGAGGAGCACACCGATGGCCAAAATCAAGGCCAGGTCGAACGACCCAAGTCCGGACAATGCACCCATTGCAGCCGAGCACCAGATCGTCGCCGCGGTATTGAGACCGTGAACATTGCCGCCGTCTTTGAAGATCACACCAGCTCCAAGGAAGCCGACGCCGGAGACGATATACGAGATGATTCGACCTCGTGCCGACGGATCGCCTTCGATGAGCAAGCCAGTCATGATGAAAGCTGCCGCTCCAGCAGCGACAAGCGCATTGGTACGGGTGCCTGCCATGCGCTGGCGCCATTGTCGCTCCAGACCCACGAGACCGCCCATCAAAATGGCGAGGAGGAGGCGGAGTGCGAACTGTGCTGTCGATATTCCGATGATCATCTCGAATCTTTCGCGCGCTCCTTGTGTGGACCGGTTCTGCCCGGAATAATTCTGTTCAACAGAGGCGTTGCGCTTGTCTGTTCACAGTCAACGAGATGGACTCCCCAGACGAGGAAGTCCATCAGAATCAACACATATTCCTAAGGAGCGCGAGAACTGGTGCGTTTCGATCTCATGAGCATTCTCGAAAGGGTGCGGTCGAGGCGTGGATGAATCGACCGCACCCTTCTGGTTCAGAAGGTGAATTTGGCTGCGATCTGTCCGATGCGCGGGTCGGCCGCGTTTCGGACCTGTCCGAAGGTCGCATCGTCTATGTTGCCGTCTACCGAGCCATCCGGATAAAACTGCGCGTGGTTGAAGACGTTGAACATTTCAAGGCGAAGCTCGAGCGTTTGGCCTTCACGAATCGGGGTGACCTTGTGAAGCGCCATGTCGTAGTCATCGATTCCTGGCCCGTAGAACATGCGACGCCTGGAATTGCCTTGTGTACCAAGGGCATTCGGTGTAAAGGCAGCCGTATTGAAGTACGGTTTCCCGTTGCGGGGGTTGTGATTGATCTTGTATCCGCTGCCGTCGTAGTTCGGCATGTCGATGCTGGTTGCATTCACACCGTTGTTTTGCACCTGTACCAGATAGTTATCCCCAGAGCTGGCAAAGGTGACGGGGATACCACTGGCAAAGCGGGTGATACCAGAGAGCGCCCAGCCCTTCGTGATGCGGCTCGAGTAGAAGAAGTGATCAAACGGTAGATCATAGTTATAGCTGGTAACGAAGTTATGCTTCATGTCGAAGGCGGAAATGCTGTCCAACGCATGATAATTATACGGGTCCACCTGCTCCTGAATGCTCGAGGTCTGGTCGTAAGACTTGGAGTAGGTGTAGCTGGCCAGAACGGAGAGAGGACCAACGGTACGTTTGAAGGTGACGTCGAGCGCGTTGTACTCGGAGTCCCCCATGTTGTCGTAGTACGCATCGGTCCCGATCTGATTCGGGAAGGGGCTGCGTGTACCGTTGACCACCTGTCCATTGGCGCGCGTATAGACCAGGTTCTCACCCAATGGTCCGCATACTTGCGATCCCGGTGCAACCTCGGAGGGCTGACTCAGGCTCAGGCAGAGCGCCGGAACTCCAGGGTTGGCGCTGCGAACCGTGAGCAGATGCCTTCCCAGAGAGCCGATGTAGCCGATGCTGAGGATGTTGTTTGCGCCGATCTGACGATCGATGGTGAGGTCGTATTGCATGGAGTAGGACGTCTTGTTCCTGTACCAGACGCTGCCCGCTCCGCTGATCGGATCATAGCGGTTCCAATTGATGCTGTTATCCGGGTTTGAAGGAGAGACGTTGTAGGGCGGCACATTCACCGGAAACTGCTGGAGATACTGCGTTCCCGTCAACGCGCCGATGAACGGCGTCGCCATGAGAGGGGATTCCGGGCTGGTGTAGGTCAGTCCGTACGGTGGATTGCCGGTTGGATAGGCTACGGTCAACCCCTGTGGCGAGCTGAAGAAGCGGCCTCCGCCGAGACGGATGCTGGTCTTTCCTGGGCCACCGGTCAGGCGACCAACAAATCCATCGGAAAAGTTGGGAGAATACGCGATACCAAAGCGTGGCGAGAAGTTGTCGTGCGGGGTTGGGGCGATGCCGTCAGGAAGCCGTCCGCCGCCCGGCAGGGGATCGCCGGGTACCAGGTAGCCTGGGGGCGCGCCCGGAAAGGTGGTGGATTCGGCACCCAGGATGAGAGCCGTAATCTGGTGATGCTCCTCGGCCCACGGCGTGACATAATCCCAGCGAAGGCCGTAGTTCACAGTGAGGTTGGGCCGAACGCGGAAGCTGTCCTGGACGAACAGATCGCCATCGGAGGCACGCTCGTAAAAAGTCGGTGAGGACTGCTGGGAGTAAAAGTCAGGTGTCCCGAGAAGGAAGTCCGCGAAGTCGTTTCCCGTGGTCTGCGTACCCGATGCGAAGAAAGAAAACGTACCGTTCGCTACGAGGTTGGGATCCTGCTTGACTCGATTCCAGATGTAGCGGCCGCCGGCCTTGATGGTGTGGCTGCCGAACGTCCGGGACACTGCGTCGTAGAGATCGTAGCTGCCGTCCACCTGGATGAGAGAGAAGGGGTTGGTGCCAACCGAGAAGCCGTTGAAGAACATACCTTCGACGCCGGCTTGAGCGGGAAAACCTTGAACAATACCTTCGCCGCCAGCCTGAATGCCTTGGTCAGCAAGCGTCACGCCCACGCCGCCTTTCGGCTGGCCGATCGTGTTATTGAGCCGGGTGATCCCGAGCCTGGCTTCGTTGACCGTCTTTGTCCCGAAGGCACGGGCATTGTCGAGCATCAGCGTCTGGTCCGTTCCGAAGGAAACAGCATCATAGGCGAATCCATTGCCGGGGAGCGTCGCACCTCCTAAGGCACTCGGATAGGGGTTGTCGAGGTTATAGGGATCGTTGAAGTAGTAGATGGAGGATGCGCCATAGCGGGTGGAATTGAAGTCGACACGACCGGATACTTTGTTATCGTTGATCGTCTCCTTGTAGGCGCCTGTGGAGAAGGTGCCGGTGCCGACGTTGGGCATCGGAATGTATTGCATCATCTTCGAGGCGGTAGGCCCCCAGGCCTGTTGGGGAATGAGTCCACCGGGGAAGACCTGGGAGTAGGGCTCACCCTGGGTTACCGTTTTGCCCAGCCGGGCGGAAAGTGTCTGCGCGAGGTATGGCCCGTTCACCGTTCCCGTGAACGCTGAGGCAGAACCAAAGTCGCCGGCGCGGTTTGCCATCGTCGGGACACCGACAAGTCCGGTCTCAATTCCTTGGATGAGTCGTTGTCCCTGGTAGTCAGCGAAGAAGAAAAGCTTTTCCTTCCTGATTGGGCCACCGACGGTGCCGCCATACTGATTCTGGTGAAAGACGGCGCGTTGCGGCGAGAAGTAGTTTCGCGCATCGAGACCGGTGTTGCGGAAGAACTCGAAGACATCGCCGTGAAAGCTGTTGGTACCGGACTTGGTCACGACGTTGATGATGCCGCCGGTGAAACCGCCATACTCGGCATCGACGTTGCTCGACAGGATGCGGAACTCGGCAATGGAGTCGAGGTTGGGAATGATGCCGGCCTGCTGACCGATCGTCTCCTGCACGCTTACGCCGTTCAGATAGAAGGCATTGTCCGATTCGCGCTGGCCGTTGATGGAGAATTGGCCCGTATTTGCCTCACCCGCGGCGGGAACGGTGCCGAAGCCGCCTCCAGAGCTGGTATTCGCTGCACCGCTCGTAGTGATTGGAATGACACCAGACTGTACCGCCAGCAGATCGGTGTAGCTGCGGCCGTTCAGAGGAATGTCTACAACCTGCTTGCTCTGGATCGTCTGACCGATCTGAGTGTCGGTAAGATGCACCTCGGCGGTGTTCTCCGTTACCGTGACAGTCTGGTTGCTCTGTGCAACCTGTAAAACGACATCCAGCGTGAGTGACGTATTCACGTCAATCTTCAAATTTGAGGTCTGGCGGTAGGGGGTGAATCCCTCCTTGGTGACGTCCAATTGATACTGCCCTACAGGTACGATCGGAAAGTTGAAGCCACCGTCGGCGCCGCTGACGGTGCTCCGCTTAATTCCGGTTGCAGGATTCAGAAGGACCACATCGCTGCCGGGAATGACCGCTCCAGTTGCGTCTTTGACCTCACCGGAGATTTTGCCGCCAGTCTGAGCGAAAGCTGCTGATGATAGAAGAGCGGCGAGAGTGAAGATACTGAAAATCCGCGCGAAACTGCGTGACTTAGCGCAAGAAGTGGAAACGAAACCAGCCTCGTCCGAGAGCGTGTTGGAACCGACTTCTGTTGCCGAAGCGCAGTGCTGTGACTTTGGCTGGGGGAAGCTATGATCGCCATAACCGATGGCCAGGAATTTATCGAAAAAGCGCATAAAACCTCCACAACGTGTTGTGACACACGTCGAGCTTGGGGCGAACGAGTCCGCTCATAACTTGTCAACTGGGAAACAGGCTTCCCACGTCTGGCATGGAGTTGTTTTCGGAGGTTTATGTCCAGGATGTACGCGCATCGGAGAACCAAACGAGTACGAGGCATTCCGGCTTGCGAGCCGATGCAGTGTCGGTAATCATTGTTCCTCCTTTCACGATTAGCTTGCTGGTGGATACTGCCACGTTTTCCTTACAATTCGTTGAAATTCACTCCAAAGAGATCATTGCCTTGAATCGGCTTTAGCGCACTTTGGAAAACACGCCAGCCAGATCCAGTACGTGATAGCCCAGCATCAGTGTCATCAAAATCAGGTAGCCTCTCAAAATGCCCAGCGAAACCCTGACCATCTTTGTCATCTTGATCTTGCCGAGTTCCCCAGTCGAACACTTCTCTTCTGCGACATCGTCGAGCGGATGAATGATGCGAAAATCTTCCACCGGATGTGTTACCCCCATCGTTGCCATGATTCACCTCGTTATTGAAATAGTTTCGGAAGAATTACCTGAGCCGCAAGCAGCAGCGACAGGGCAAAGAGGACGATGATGATTGTCCAGTTGACGTAGTTGTTCCAGGGCCGATTGACCCAGCGGTCGCCCAGCAGCTCCCGGTCATTGAGAAGCAATTGAAGAAAGATGATGGCCGAAGGCAGAATCATCCCAGCAAAAACCTGCACGCTAATAATGACAAGTTGCAACGGCACATGAGGAATGAGCACGATGACCGCAGCTGCACCGACGCAGGCGATGTATGTTGCGTAGAATCCCGGCGCCTCCCAGAGCTTCTTGTGAAGGGAGTGCTCCCAGCCCCGTACCTCGCCGTACGCCCATGCGCTTGCAAGAGAGATCGCCGTCGTTCCAAGAACTGCCGCATTGACCATGAGCAGCAATACTCCATTGCGAACGAAATTGCCAGCGATCGGACCGAGCGCAAGGGCAAGCTGTGCAGGATCCTGGAAAACTACTTTGTGTTCTAGGCCATAATTGCCGACCAGCATCATCGCGCCCGCAACACAGACGGTAAAGATCGCACCGAGCAAAGTGTCGAGACGCGCCCAGTCGAGGTCAGCGAAACGGAGACGCTTTTCTGCTACGCAACTCTGCTGAAAAAAGAGTTGCCAGGGTGCGATCGTCGTTCCTACAATTGCAATAATGAGAAAGACAAGACTGCTTGTGATCCCGCCAGCGGGCATCGTTGGCGCCACGGAGTTGTGCACCACCATAGCCCACTGCGGATGCACCATGAACGCCAGGACAAACCACATCAGGTCTATCAGGCATAGGGCGATGACGATCCGCTCCCATCGCAGATAGCTTCCTGTGACCACCATCAAGGTCAAGCCGATGGCTGACACCGGAACTGAGATATATGGGCTGATTCCCAGCGCACTGAGGGCAAGGGAGATTGCCGCAAACTCGGTAACCAGCGTGAGAAAGTTGACGGCCAGCAAGTCCAGCAGCGAGAACCACCCCCACCACTTGCCAAAACGCTCAAAGATCATCGCAGCGTGGCCTTTGCCCGTCGCGATGCCAAGCCGTGCGACCATCTCCTGGATGAAGTAGCAAATGGGAAGCAAAACGACCAAAAGCCAGAGAAGATTCAGGCCGTACTGACCACCGGCCTGCATATAGGTAGATACGGCTCCTGCGTCGTTGTCCGCCTCCATGACGATCAGTCCGGGTCCAAACACCATGAGAAAGGTCAGCAGGCCCCGCTGCCAGCGCTTGCGCACCAATACGCCCGCCGTTGCGGCAGGTTGCATCACGTGCAGGGTTGGGTTAGTTGGATTCAAGCCTGTCCTTCTCTCTGGCGCGGTCAGGCGCAACGCCGGTGAGTCTGCGGCCGAGCCGCGACGGTTGTGGTGCGATCGGCGCCGGACTCCTGAAGCTCAATCCACTTGCACTCCAGCGGACAGGCAGGGTTGCCGGTCTCGAACCACACGCGACAGAGCGGTCCGAGGTTCGGAACGCGAAAAGCAACGATGATTTCGGTCATGACGTCCTCCTTCCGGCACATGCGTCTTCTCGGGCAGGCGGACCGATAAACCGGGCCGCGCCCAAGGCGCAGGTTGGCCGAACTTTTGTATCAGGAGGGGTGGGTAGAGCCGCCGGCCGTTCTCGAATTCCGGATGGTTTCTGCTCACTCACTCAAACAGGGTCACACACTGTGAGGAGCGGGCAGGGCGAGCTTAGCGAAGGCTAAGCGAGACGTCCAGATCGGCCATCACAGCGCAGGAGAGCGCTCCACATTCGTGGAGGTTCTAGCGCAGTTTCATTTCTCATAATGTTTGTCGCGGCGAATCCCAAACGCGGGAAATACCGCCAGTTCGTTTATACCATACCCCCAGTGGGTACATGCAAGGAGAACCATAAGTGTTTCATAAATCTTTTGTCATAGCGAAAGATATGCGGAGAAGCCTGGAGCTTGTCAGCTGCTTTCTTGTGAAGAAGACGACAGGAAGACAGCGAGGCCGGCGGCACTGAACCCAATCCGAGGGACAGTTTGCCCCATGCTAACGCCTTAAGAGGTGGAGTCAACCCATGTTCATCAAACTCCCGTCGCAGTTCCACCGCATGGTCTACATCCACCGGCGGACTGCACATTCGAAGAGCCAACGGTATCGGTTGAACGGGCCCATATGCACCCCCAGCAACTGTGTGCCTGTCTGTGAGGTCACGGTCACCGCGTTGGCACATCGCACGGACCGATCTAACCGCTGGCCGAAAGCTGAAATAGCTTCAGCAGTCCTCGTCGCCGCTATTCATCCTTGCCCGTTGCATGATGAAAGCAACAGTTCAGCCAGAGCACAACGAACAGCTTGGATCCAAAGTTGAGGTCGACTCGCCAGGAGGGGCATCTGAGCTGGTCTCCTTCGCTTCATCATTTTCGAGTTGTCCAGCCAAAGCAAAAGGAACGAAGCCACTCGACAGCGATTTCAAGCCAGGCGGCGCTGCATGATCAGCAGGCGCAGCCACTCTCCGAATTTGTTGCCCGCCTCGGGCAATACTCCCACTGGAAGAAATCCGAGCGATTCATGGAGGGCAACCGAAAGAACATTGATCCCGCAGATGCAAGCAACGATGGTGTGACAACCCTTCGCCTGGCACTGTGAGACCAGTTCTGTCAGGAGCATTTTGCCAACTCCGTGGCCGATGCAGTCAGGCCGCACATAGATCGAATCTTCTACCGTGAAACGATACCCTTCCCGGGGTCGAAATTGCGAGGCGTAACAGAAGCCCACGACATAACCCTCCAGTTCTGCGACCAAATAGGGCAAGCCGCGATCCAGAACAGCTTGTCGCCTGCGCAACATCTCAGCTTTATCCGGCGCGACAAGTTCGAACGTTGCGGTGCTCGTCTCGACGAACCTGGCATAGATTGCAGTGACCTCTCCCATATCGTGGGGAGTTGCTGCACGGACCAAGCATTTCGACACACCAGGAGTCGCATGCGGTGCGTTAGCAGCCATTGTTGGTTCCCTTGTGGCCGCCATTCAATATGCATTTCAACGGATTGAATCCTGGCCTTCTACTCCAACGGAGCGGATTAATCGACAGCATTCCTTAGATGCGAGAGGAGTCATCGCTTTGTCATCTCCAGGCGGAAGCAATGTGTAGGCCAATCAAACAGTCTTCGTTGAGTGGTCGAGACATCCCGACGCTCTCAAGCGGTGGTCCACACATAATTACACTCAGAAATGCATAAAGAAGTGGTAAGACTCCTTTGAGATCACGCAGTATTGGTACTGTCTGGGGAGTTTTCCTATGAAGATTTCAAAGGCTCTCCTAGCGAATCCGCCATCCTCGACGGATGGATGGGTGGTTGAAATTGGAGCCCGTTGTGCGCCGAATCGGCCCCAACAGCGTCATTCGGCTCCGCGTAATGCATCGAAAGACATTAGACTCCAGGGGAAGTGGTCCGCCCGTAAACCGAAGGATGGTAGGTTTCAGCCGGTCGACGTTTATCTTTGAGTCAAAGCCTTTCACCCGAGCGGATTTTGCGGGACAACTGCTCAGAGCCGGTTGAGTGACGGCTATGGAACTCGCCGATATGGGGGTGAGTCGCAGCATACTCGTTCACCACTCATTCAACTGCAAAAAAGCTGAATGCAACGGGAAGACGCGTGCTGATTCCGGGCACAGAAGCTTGCGATACTGATACGGCTTCGAGCGGTCAATAGCCTGCAAGGCGCCACTACGACCGGTTAAGTCCGCTGTAGTCGCGGCGATGGCATGGGCAGCCCTTGCATGTCAATCGCGATGTGCCGCTTGTTGATGAACACCTTTTCACCCACGCCGTATCCCTTATGTTCCGCGCTGTCGGTGTTCTTTACGCTCTCGGCATCAGCGACCAGGAAGCCGGTCGTGGCGTTGAGCTGATTCGTCAGGCTTCTTCCAGCCGCCCAATTGTGCAATGGCACCGGCGCGACAAGGAGTTATCTTGATTTCCGAACGTTCCGGATGGGGGACCGGCAACTCTGGCGTTACGACTGAGTAACTTACGAGTTGGCGGAACCATCGTCTCGGAACACAAAAACTGGCCGCTACTGCACGAGTGATTTTGGTCGATAGATGCGTTCGATAAGATTCCAAAAACTACCAGTTTTTCTCCCATACTTCAAGGACCGGGTATTGGTTTACGGCACTGGGCTGGTAGTTGGAGCGGCTTATCCACCATTCGAGCCGGGCTTGAGGGTCGGCCGCGAAGCCGGGATCGACTTTCAGCTTGGCCTGGAACTCCTGCATAATCTCCGGATGCTCTTGGGCAACCTTATTGGCGATAGGCACAGTGAGGTAGGGTCCTGCCCCGACGCGCCCCAACGGCTGGAAGATGGATGCTGCGAAGCCCCAGCGTATGAGGGTATCGGGAGCGGCGGGATGGAGCAGGGCCATAATGAGCCGTGCGCGCTGCTGGTGCATCGGAACCCAGTAGGATCCGGCTGGGACGGCAATTCGCTCACGCACAGGATGCAGCGTATAGTCCGTCATCATGCCGCCTTCGGACGCGGCGGGGGCATTTTTGACATCGGTAAAACGCCAGGTATCGAACAGCTGATCGAGGGCTTTTGTGGTGCGCTCCATCTGGACGCCATGCAGAGCGAGCTCGTCGGCGAGCTCTTTCCACTGCACGGGGATGAGAAAGCCCAGCGGTTCCTGCGCCTCGGCGGTGGTGTCGACGCCGTCGTGAATTAAGGTCTCGAAGTCGTCCTTCTCGGCGGTGTAATGCGGGACCATGGTGCCGGTGATTTCCGACTGAAACGGAGCAGATTTCAAGGAGTGATAGAGGAGGGGATGAGAAGATTCGCTCGTCTTGCCGGCGAGATAGATGGGGGGCGCGTTGCGGTCGCCGGCCATGGCGGCATACTTGGCGTCAGCCGCGCGGACTGCCTTGCGGAGCGCCTGAGGGTCTTCGGTAACGATATCGATCGAATGGACCATGATGTCGTAGTTGGACCAGGCTCGGGTCTTGGGGTTCTTGAGGCTATGAGTCTCGACCAGAAGACAGGGGCGATTGAGGGCGGCTGTGTAGAGATGCGAGTAGCGGGGCGAGAAGACCTCGACGAAGAACTGCCGGCTTCCGTCGGGCATCGTTCGCAAGGCGCCGTAAGGAGAGGCAAGATGACCGCCGGCCTCCATGCGCTTGTTCAACTCGGGAATGAAACGGTCGTTAACCCAATCGCGGGTGGATTCTCCCATGTCGCCGTGGTGCGCCATGTCCCAGGTGACGTCGTACTGATAATCCGCGCCGTCGGTGACGTGATTGTCGAACATGAAGTCCGGCATCCAGGCGTGGTAGAGCTTCAGCCAAGCCTGCATCTCCGGGGTTGCAGCTTTGACGTAGTCTCGATTGAGGTTGAGCAGCTGAGCCTGAGGCCGGGTTCCGGTGATCTCAGGCCCGTTCTGGTTGGGTCGATTGAACGGGCTACGAGATTCGTGTCCGTCGACATTAAATACGGGAATAATGATGAAGATCGCTTGCCTAAGCCAGGCTGCCTTGTGCGGGAGCTTGGTGATGACCATGTCACGCGCGAGCATCAACGCGGTGTCCTTGCCTTCGATCTCGCCCGAGTGGATGCCGCTTTGTATAAGAATGACGGCTTTGTCGGTCTTGGCTGCGGCTGCCGGCGTAAAAGCGCGGTCGGAGGAGAGGATCAGCGCATACAGCGCGCGGCCCCCGGATGTGGTGCCGAACTGCACCATCTTCACCTGGGGCGACATCTGCTGCAATTTGCGCATCAACGCTACAGCCTCGGCGTAGACGCCCGTCTCTTGCCAGTCCGTCTTCTCTCCGGTGGTCAGCAGGTCCGCCGGGACATTCGCGCTGCTGGCGGCGAGGGAAGCAGCAGCCTTCGCGGCAGGTGGTTCGTACATGGAATGTGGCTGCAAGACGGACTGCTGCGCAATCGCGCCCGGGATAAAAGTGGCAGCGCCAATGGCGGCAACATAAAGGCATACTTCATGCCAACAAACACGATGCATAATCAGTCTCCAGAACAGTCGGAGTATGCGGCAACTATATAGGGAAAAGGAGATGGAACCAAGAGCACAATAAACTTCAGCGTTATGGCAGCAATGGCCATTCATTCAGATACCGTGCACGAACAGCGATTCCGACGAGCGAGCAAGTAAAGTGCACAAAAAATAGGGGCTTATATCACCGGATGGCAGCGGGAGAGGGAATTAACGCACAGCGATTTTTTGTCAATTGAAGTCCAAGCTGCTGCCTTCTCTGGGGCAGAGCCGATTGCCTTCAACTGGAATGGTATTCTTCCACACATGCGCCAACGCCTCAGTTTCGGTCTGTTCCTTCTGACTCTTCTTCTGGCTGCTCTACCACTCAACGCGCGCGTCGTTCGCGTCGAAATCGATTCTCGTACGGATGTCCTCAACGGCATGCAATTCGGCGACGCAGGAACCTACGAGCGCATCCAAGGGCGCGTCTACTTCTCACTCCCGGTAGCCAACCCGCACAACCTGCCCATCGTCGATCTCCGCGACGCTGTCAACCTGAAAGACGGTGAGGTCGAGTTCTCCTCCTCCTTCATTGCCATCCGCCCGAAGGACCCGCACAAAAGCAACGGCTCGCTCCTCCTCGAGGCTCCCAACCGCGGCCACGGCGACATCCTTGCCCTCGTCGACGGCGGCGACGCCACCCTTGCAAACGACGCCGGAGACGCGTGGTTGTTGCGTAACGGATTCACCGTCGTTAGCCTCGGCTGGCAGTGGGACGCCGACGGCCCGGGCGCCCTGCGGCTCTTTGCGCCCATCGCGAAAGAAAACGGCAAGACCATCACCGGGCTGTTGCGCGGCGACCTGATGCTCCCCAAAGCGACGGCTGAGATTCCGCTCGGTCACCTGATGGGCACCACGATCGGCGGCAGCGAATACCCAGCTGCCGCGCCCGACGATCCGCGCAACGTGCTCACCATCCGCGACTCGCGCAACGGCCCCCGCACCGTCATTCCCCGCGCCCAGTGGCAGTTTGCCCATACGGTCAACGACGCACTTACCCCCAGCGACCGCTACATCCACCTCAATGGCGGCTTCCAGCCCGGGAAGATCTACGAATACGTCTACGTGGTGGCCGACCCCGTCGTCGCCGGCGGCGGCTTCGCGGCCCTGCGCGACTTCGCCTCATACGCCAAACACTCGCCCGACGCCATCACTCCGGCCGAGCGTGTCTACGGCCAGGGAATCTCCCAGTGCGGGCGCCTTCTGCGCGACTTCCTCTATCAGGGCTTCAACGCCGACGAAGAGGGAAGGATCGCCCTCGACGGCGTCCTCGCCCACGTCGCCGGAGCCGGCCGCGGCAGCTTCAACTATCGCTTCGCCCAGCCCTCCCGCGACGCCCAGCCTACCTCGTCCGTCTTCTTTCCCACCGACCTGTTCCCCTTCACCGATCAACCCGAGACCGACCCCGTCACCGGCGAGACCGGCGGCCTCCTCGACCGCGCCGTCCGAGATAAGGTCGTCCCCCGCATCTTCCTCTCCAACACCTCGTACGAATACTGGGGTCGCGCGCAGGCGCTCATTCAAACATCGCCCGATGGAAAGTACGACGTCCCCATCTCCGACAGCGTTCGCATCTATCACTTCACTGGGCTGCAACACTATTCTGGCCCCTTCCCGCCGGCGAAAGGCATAGGCGACCGGCTCGGACAAGAGCCGCAGTCCTCACTCCCCATCAAGTACTTCTGGCGAGCCATGATCTCCAACATGGACGCATGGGTGCGCAGCAACACCCCGCCGCCCCCCAGCAGTTATGCGAAGATCGCTGACGGAACACTTGTGCCTTTCAGCAAGTATGCGTTCCCCGCAATCCCAGGAGTCAACCTGCCCCATGAGGCGAGCGCGGCCTACCGTCTCGACTTCGGCCCGAACTGGCGCGCCGGAGTTCTCAGTGTCCAGCCTCCAAAGATTGGCCAACCCTTCCCCGTGCTGATTCCACAGGTTGATGCCGACGGAAACGAACGCGACGGTGTCCGACTGCCGGAGATCACCGTTCCGCTGGCGACCTACACCGGCTGGAATCTTCGCGATCCTTCGATCGGCGCGCCCGACCAGCGTCTCCCCTTCGAGGTGTCTTACCTCTCATTCCCCAGGACCGCCGAAGAACGCCGGAAGACCGGCGACCCGCGCCGGTCTATCGCGGAACGCTACCCCGATCACGACGCCTACCTCATGCAGTACACGAACGCAGTAGACGCTCTGGTCAGGCAGCGCTGGATTCTCCCGGAAGACCGCGCGGCCATGCTGACTCGAGGCGAGCAGGAATGGGTCGTGGCCACAAAATAACATCGATTGCCCGACACTTGGTTCCGGCGATTCGGCGGTAATAGAGACTCCCAGGTCAACTTCCCGCAATCGTACTTTAATGGTGACCAGCATGACCAGCCCCACTTCTCTCAAGTGTCACAGAGCCGCGCTCAAGGTGTTTGCTGCCAAAATGCCCAAAAATGCTTGGCGCTGGCAGATTTACTACTTCAGAGAGTAGAACTCCCTTTTCCTTTGTCAAGAAAGCGGACTAACGTGCGTGTCCTAAGACTGAGTATCGGCCTGATTTTGGCACTCTCGGCTCTCCCTTCGGAGGCCCGTGCACAAGGGCCAAAAATAGTCGTGATAGGGGAGCTCCAACGCGTAGTGGCCATCGGAGGAGAATCGACAGGCTGGGTGGTTCAATTGGAGTCTGAAATCAGCATCGATGGTAAGGAAGCTGCTTCTATCGAAGTTGAATATAACAATGCTAGAAAGCTCGAATTGCTGGAGAACAAGCGCGTCGAAGCGCGCGGCGTGCTATCCCATCGGCAAGGAGTTGAGAGGGGCGAGCGCGCAGTTCTCGTCGTTTCCGCAATACGGAAGGCTAAAACTGTAACCCAGACCGAAGCCGGTGTCGCTGCTCTCCCTCCCCGGTTCGAGAGTGCGCCTGTTAGAGAGTCTTTATGGCAACGCTGCCTTCCATAGGGCCTCAAAGAGAGCAGGCTTCGCGCAACGGTCAATGCCTGATGAGTTGAACGGCCTGATTTTCGAGTCCAAAGCGGGGATTCACCCAAATCAACCTGAATGATCTTCGCGGCCGCGGCCGATGGCAGACGACAGTTTCGACAGACACAGTCTCAGCTTGCGGATGAGCGAAGGGAGACTGAATCCGTGCGCCACAAGTGTTTCAAGGATCACGCAGAATGCCAGAAAGGTGCGCCATGAAGGAAGGCGCGATGGAGTTCCTCACCAAGCCGATCCGCGGCCAGGATCTGCTCGATGCAGTGCAGAAGGCGATTTCGCGCGATCGTAAACTCCGCGAAAAACGAGTCGAGCTAGGACAGTTGCGCGACCGATTCAACTCTCTGACTCGGCGAGAAACAGAGGTTCTGAACCTGGTTGTCGCCGGCCTGCTGAACAAGCAGATTGCCGACGAACTCGGCATGAGTGAGCTGACAGTGAAAACCCATCGCGCCCACGTGATGGAAAAGACCAAGGCCGACTCCCTGGCCCATCTGGTTCGCATGAACGAGATGCTCAAGCGGTCGCTCGCAGAGTGATGA
>DATDLS010000041.1:0-3239 GCA_036519195.1 Occallatibacter sp.
GCTTGAGCGACATGGCTGAATCTTCAACGCCTCTGTTCGCAAACGCACCCTAAGAATCGACCGAGGTACCAAGTTCGTCCGAGTAGAGGAGACCGGTGAGCTGTAGGCTTTCTTTGGCTGTATCCGCCGTTTCCAGCTTCGTGCCCGTTTAAGTCCACCCTGGCTTGTTCCGGTATCTCCCCCCTCACAGACCCCGCCGTGCAGATTTCCCGCAGCGGGTTCCTCAAGCCGTACTCGTCGCTCCCGCCCAGGTATGGGTGATCCGAGGCCGCTGTAGCGGGTATTTCTGCAGGAGGGCTGCGAACCGTTCCCACGTCATCCCGCTTCCACGTGTGCGGCGACTCAGCCACTTGTGCCAGATACGATGAACATCCCGGTAGAACTGCCATAGACTGCGGTAGTTCGTCGGGCGCCCGTAGTATTGGTAGTGGCCTCGGAGCTTTGCATTCAGAGTCTTCTGTTGCTCGCTCACCGTGTCGTGACGGTGCTCTTGGCACCACTCGGCGATCGCTTTCAGCCCTCTACGGAGCCGTTTGCTCATCGTCCTCACATGCACTGTGAACTTTCCCTTCCGGCTGCGGGCGCATATGTGGGTGAAACCAAGAAAATCGAAGGTCTCGGGCTTCTTCCCCTCTTTCTTCGCGTTTCTTGCTGCATAGCGCCCAAATTCCACCAGTCGGGTCTTCTCTGGATGCAGTGTCAAGCCGAACTTTGCAAATCGTTTCGGCAAGACACGCAGCACCTTTTCTGCGTCCTCCTTATGCTCAAAGCACAAGATGCCATCGTCGGCGAAACGGATCTCATGAGCTTCCCCTTTGAGTCGGGGCTTCACCTCGTCCTCAAACCACCGGTCGAGGATGTGGTGCAGGTAGAGGTTTGCAAGGATTGGACTGATTGGTTGTCCTTGCCCCGTCCCTGTTTCGCTCGTGAGAAGTCTGCCTTGTTCGATGACACCAACCTTGATCCATTTTCGAATCAGTTGGAGCACGCTACCGTCGCTTACGCGCTTCTCGATCATCTCCATGAGTTGCTCCCGCACGATCGAATCGAAGTAGGTTTGTATATCCAGCTCCAGAATCCAGCCCGTGGGCCGGGTACATATCACCCGTCCCACTTCGTCCAATGCCTGTTGTTGCCCTCGTCCGGGTCGGAACCCGTAAGAGCAATCGAGAAAATCCTGCTCATAGATGGCGCTCAGCAGGTCTACCACGACTTTCTGCAGGATCTTATCCTCCAGGGCGGGAATCGAGATTGGCCTCTGCTTCCCGTTTTCCTTGGGGATATAGACCCGGCGTAGCGGTTGAGCCTGATAACTGCCCTCTCGGAGCCGCCGATACAGCTGGCGGATGTTTCCCTCGGCGTCCTTCTCGTATTCTCCATACGTGACGCCATCAACTCCGGCACTGGCCTTCTTCCGTAGGTTTCTGAAGACCTCCCACATCTTTTCCGGCGTGATGAAGTGAGCGATCGAAAAGAATTTCCGCTTCGGATCTTCCTTGGCGAGTTCGATTATTCTGTCGATGTTTGTGGACATAGGGATTCGAGTTCTGAGTCTCGGTTATGTTTCCTTTCAACAGATGCGTACACTTGTTTCCCCCTTCCCTCCAGCGGGTGCCGTGGCCGCTTCCTTGTCCGAAGCCCTGCGGTTCCCCGCCTTCACCGGTACTATGGGGTCGTAAGACTGCTCCACCTTCCATCCGTGTCCCCTCCGGTTATCCCTTGGGTGCACGTACCTTCCGACCCTGCAGAGGCGTTCCTCCTGGTGTGGAAGGAGATGGGGAGCTCTCGTGAGTTCCTGGGCAATCCCTTTGGAAACATGCCCCGGGCTAGGGACTCCGGCGACCCCGGCACGACCTCGCAATAACGGTCGCTGCCGGATACTGCCTTCCGCTAGGCTAACGGCGTCGGCATCGCAACGCGAACGATTTCGGAGCTGAGTCCTCGTGGCCTGTTTCCTCGCTGTCTACGCTTCGCACCCACCAGTCACCCGGTGAATGGCAAGACTCGCTACTGACCTGTCTGCTCGACTTTGGTCAGGTGGGACTTGCACCCACTGGATTGCATTAAGAGGTTTCCCTAACTCATTTCTTAGTTCCTCCTCTTCCAAGCTTTTCTCACCGCGATAGCCTGGATTCCCACCGCACTTTGTGGGGCTAACATTTCGTGATGTCGGGCGGGGTTGGAAGCGTTAATTGAACACGAGACCCCACGCTATCCGAACATCAGCTGCAACCTCTTGTTTTGCAACCAGGGCACGGGCAGATTGTTCTTGGCGAAGCCGGCTGCGATGAGCAGGGGTTGTGGGCGCGTTTCTGAAAATGCACGGTAATGTCGCGCTCATCGATGAAGACATGGGCGGCGGCGTTGATGAAGTCGCGGAAGATGTGCTGGAATTTGGCGGTGGTGTAGCCGTTGCCGATTCGTTCCCCGAGGAGCCGATAGAGGCAGCTGGCCATCATGGTCAGCTGCAGATCGCAACTGACCTTCATGGCAACGGCCGAGGACAGTGCGTCCATGTGGAAGAAGTCGATGCTGTCGGCGATGCCGTTCTCGATCAGCATGCGTTGCGCGTACCTTCCGACGAGATGGACGACGGAACGACGCAGTTGGTTGGTCAGCACAATGGTGGGCTCTTCGTGGCCCAGCTCGGTAACGACAATCTGGCGGATGGGGGATGCGTAGTCTCTGAGGGTGATGGTCTTGTCCAGGATGCGCGGCGTGCGATAGGCGCGGGTGATGCTTTCCAGTTCGATGCGCCGCCAGGCCGAGGACGGCTGCTGGCGGATCTGCTCGAGCATCTTATCGTCCCGCCGGCGCAGGGTAATGAACTGGATGCCGAGCTCGTTGAGGCGATTCAGGTTCTGGTATGTGGTGAGCCGGGAGTCGAAGACCACCTCTTGGGGATAGTGCCCGGTGCGCTGTTTCCAGTACTCGACGAAGCGCAGCACTTCATCGTTCTGATCTTGCTTGCGAACGGCTGCATTGGCGTAGCAGAACACACGCTTGCCGGCATCCTGGGCGAGGAAGGCGAGCACGCCCTTCTGGCGGCGGCTTCGTTTGGAGACGTAGTGTTTTTCCAGCAGTGCGTCCTCGCCGTGAAAAGGAATGGTATGAAAGTCCACATCAAAGGACACACCGTGCTCGAGTCCCAGAGTCTGCATGGCATCAAACCAGCGGGGCATGAGCTTGGGATAGGCAGTAGGCGGAATCCGGCAGCTGTACTCGGTCAGGAAGCTGCG
>DATDLS010000042.1:0-4922 GCA_036519195.1 Occallatibacter sp.
GAGGCGTGCGAAGATCGGACCCGGCACGCTCTACCGCAATTTCGCGACACGCGACGACCTGCTGGCGACGGTCTACATCACCGAAGTGGAGAAGCTGGCGGCGGCGCAGAAGAAATTGTCCGCCGAACTCCCACCCATCGAAGCCCTGCGAGCATGGCTATTGGTCTTCATTGACTACATCGCCGCGAAAAAAATCATCGCGCCGGCATTAAACGCGATGGCCGGCGGCCCTTCGCGGGTGTTTCAGCAGACCACGCAGGTAATGGAAGAAGCCGCCCACGAGCTCGCCAGTCACGCTATAGCGAGCTGCGATCTTCGTCCCGACGTCGATCCCATAGACTTGATGCGTGCCATCTACGGCCTCTCCACCGCCGGCAGTGCGGACGACTGGCCCGCAAAGGCGCGGAAATTTGTCGATATTCTTTTACAGGGCTCGCGTCCCTGAATTCGTTGACTTTACGAATCGGTTCGTGAGGTCACTTAGACGTCCTAGCGTGAGCGACTTCCTCGCGGCTGGGCCGACCGTTCAGGGCGGAAGTCGCTCCACCATGGACACGCTAGTTCCGCGGATCGGCGACTTCCGGCGATCCGGCGGCGATTTCAGATGGCCGACAGGCCGCCGTCGACATTCAACTCGATCCCATTCACGAAGCTCGAATCGTCTGAAGCAAGAAAGAGAGCGACCGTCGCGATTTCCTCAGGTTGACCCATCTTTCCCCGCGGGATCAGGGACTCGAACATCTCCTTCGCCTCCTTGGTGAGAACTTCTTCCTGCATCGGTGTGGCGATCGGCCCCGGGCCCAGCACGTTCACCCGGATATTCCTGCCCTTCAGTTCGTTGAGCCACGTGCGTGCGAATGAGCGCAACGCCGCCTTGCTCGCCCCATACACGCCGAAACCAGGAAAACCCTTCACCGAAGCAACTGTTCCGGTCATGATGATCGGCTTCAGGCTGGCCCGATCGAAACTCATGGACCCACAGACGATTGTCGTCGGCCTGCGGTGGAATCGAACGCTTGCTGGAAATTCATTTCCGCACTGCGCCGGAATTCGTTCACCTCGTACGAGACCATATCTCTCAAGCAGAGTGAAAGAGCGCATGGCAGCGATACGCAAAAACTCTTTAGCAGAGTTGCCGCTCGTATTGACACCCACACACAACTGCGGATTGCGCAGGGGGCGCAACGGAGGCGCATCCTATTGGCAGTGATTCGCGAGGGCGAGGTGATGGCTGTGAGTGGAGCTGCGATTGGCTTGCTCGCTTCGCTGGTGCTTACGAGATTGATGACGGCGACTCTTTACGGGGTGACGGCGCATGACCGGGGGACTCTGGCGTTGGTCCTGTTGTTGTTCCTGGGGATTGCGCTGCTGGCGAGTTTCATTCCGGCGCGACGTGCGGAGTCGGTTGATCCTACGGTAGCTTTGCGGGCGGAGTGAAGGGCAGCGCTACAGGGAACTTACTAGATGGAGTCTGGGGAGCAATGGAACAGAACAGATATGGAAATCTTTCAATATCTGTTCCATTGCTCCCCAAACCCCGGCATTGTGGGTCTTTTTGATCGCGGCGTTGGCACTGGGTGTGCGCACTCGGCCGAGGGGCTGCCGCAATCGATCTGTGAGGCGACGATTGCGCAACCGGTGGAGTGGGCATGGCGGAAGATGGCCCGGAGAAGCAGATTCCACTGGCCGCATCGGCGGGGAGTGCGGCGGGTTTCCTGGACGGCGTGCAATTGGGTTGGGCAGAGACTGTCCCAAACGCATTGGGCGCTGCGAGCGTCTGCGTTCGAACCGATGCGTTGCATGGCAGGGAAGACTCGGAGAGGCTTCCGGAGTTTGCCACGCGACGCGAGCGGGCCAAGCAATTTGGGATGCAGTCGGCGATAAATTCAATGAATTGTTTTGGGCAGATTGGCCAAGGAGCAAATGTGATCAATATTGAACACTTTCAGCGAAAGCAAGCCTGTAAGATCCACAGAGCTGTCTAGGGGAAATGTCCGGCGATAAGATTTCTCATCGGCATTCGTCAGGGACCACATCTTGGCGATTGATCTATCCGATGGTTGCGACGCTCTCAGAGACCACCATACTCGTTCGAGAAAAGGTAGGATCCGGTGAGCGTTCATCTTGTCAATCCAAGCGACAATTCATTTGGCACGGCGGTTATCACACCGCGGTGGCTGTTTGTGCTTGCGGCAGCCACTCCGCAAGCGGCAGGCGATCCCATTCTTGTGGATGAATCGCTGGAGACGATTGTTCCAGAGACCATTCAGCCGGGGGACATTGTGGGCATCAGCGTCCACACTGGGAATGCGCTCCGCGGCTATGCAGTGGGTCGGATGGCGCGCAGTCGCGGCGCGTGGGTGGTGTACGGCGGCATTCACGCAACGCTGTTTCCCGAAGAGGCTTTGGAGCGCGGCGAAGGGCACGCGGTGGTGAAGGGCGATGGCGACATTGCATGGGGCAAGGTGGTAATGGATTGCCTGGCAGGGAAGCCGGAGAAGGTTTACGAAGGCGGACGGATTGAGGGCAGCCAGTTTGTGGCGGCTCGCTGGGACCTGATGCGAGCTGAGAAATATATGTGGGCGTCGGTGCAGACCATTCGCGGATGCCCCAAGCATTGTTCGTTCTGCAGCGTGTGGCGGACGGATGGGCAAAAGCCGCGGCAGCGGAAGTTCCAAAGCGTGGTAGATGAGATTGTGGCGCTGCGACGGCTTGGATTCAGGTATATTGCGCTGGCTGACGACAACTTCTATCCGGTGACGTTTACCGATCTGCGGCTGGCCAAGGAGCAGAACAATACTGCCAAGCTGGAAGAGCTAACTGCCATTCGCGCTGAGCGGTTCCAACTTATGGAGGAGTTAGCCAAGCTGCCGAAGGACATGGTGTTCTTTACCCAGATGACGATGGAGGCCGGCGAAGACGGCGAGTATCTAGATGCCATGCGACGGGCTAACATCAAAGGTGCGCTGGTGGGCGTCGAAGCGGTGACTCCGGAGGGATTGAAGGCGGTTTTCAAGGATTGGAATTACTCGGGGGAGGCTCTGGCGAAGCAGTTACAGACGTTCAAGAAGCACGGAGTGCACGTGCTGGGTTCGTTCATCTTCGGGCTGCCGACGGACAAGCCGGCGACCTTCGATGCAACGGTTGAGATGGCGCTGAAGGCGGGCGTGACGTTTGCCCAGTTCGTGATGATGACGCCGTTTCCGGGTACGGTCGATTTTGGGAAATGGGAGACGGAACAGGCGAAGCATCCAACGATGGTCGGCGACGTCCCGATCACGAAGTACTGGATGATTCCCACAGAAGTCAGACCAAAGATGTTTACACCCCACCCCACGATGAGCTCGGATGAGATCAGGGAGCGCACGCAGAAGGTTTGGGACAGGTTCTATACCTGGGGAGCGATCTGGGAGCGGTCGGCGTGCACGCCGAACTTGAAGTCGCGGATTGCATTCATGTTTCTTTCCAAGCTATATCGACAGATGTATGCGGGGACGGGTATCTCGACCGACAGCGCACGGAGGAAGAAGTCGAAGACCTGGGCGCGCTGGACGGCGCGGCAGTGTAAGAAGCTGTTTCAGGCGACGCCGATGCCGGAATTGCCTTCGCCTATGTGGGATATTGGATTGCCGGCCAGGGGGCAAGCTGCGTTTGCGGGCCGAGATGGACATCCGGGAGCGGGGCAGTTTGTGGTGATTGCGGAGAAGTAGGGAGCTTGTCGCGTCGAGAGCGTACGTTCCGGGGTCTCAAATGCGAGACCGCGGCGCACCCAATCGTTCCGCTTCGTTTTATCGAACAGGGACAAGAGCAATCGCGGCTTCTTCGACTCGAGCAGATCGCAAAGAGCGCGACCTGCCGGGTTCAGGATGACAGCTTCAGTTTGGAAGATACCCCCGGCACGGATTCGCGCCGGATTGTCAGGCCTGCTGCAAGTTACTGTAGTAGAACAGGTTGCCTCGATGCATCTTCTCAATCGGATTTGATTCTGATTCGATCTGACCGCTGGCAGGAACCGTTAGCGAGCCTCGAATCCCGCCAGGAAAAGTTTGAACACCACGGATGTCCCCCGATCTGAAGGCATCCAGAGGGTTTTGCGACGAGGCTGTGACAATCGAACACGAATCCTTAGCGGAGGTCTATTAGCCGCCATCAGATCTGTCTACGGTAAGGATTTCACTTCAATCCGCCTGAACCAGATCTCCGCAAATTCGATCTCGATGGCGATCTTGCCCCGCGTCAGCGGAATAAAGTTGCCCGCGTTTTGAGGATCGGGCTGTTGCAGTCTGGTTGCCGCGTTCACCGTTCTTCCGTTCACAATGTGAGCGGCCTTGTCTCCCTGCCACAGCACCTCGACGGTGTTCCACTGGTCGAGAAGCTCGAAGTTGCCATCTTTGATAAACCTGCCGCCGCTCGGTTCGGCAGGCGTTTGCGTCGAGCCATGCATAGCTGCTCCCTGGCCTCCGGGCTTGGGCCATCCGGTCAGCGGACTGATTCCCTCGCCAAACAATCCGGCCCCATGATGATCCTGAATACCCCGCGTGCCCACCATGAAGAAGTCCCCCACATCGCCTTCCTCAATCTGGCATTCCACGCAGGTAGGCCATACTTTGTCCTCTCCGACAAGCCCGTAGAGCAGGCCGTTGTCGCGCTTCGGCGTATAGCGCGGGGCATGGCGCTTCACGCCCCATTTGTACTCCACCCGAATGTGAACGTTCTCGAATTCCTGGTTCGTTGCGATATAACCTGGCTCGGCTGGAACCACGCCTTCCTCATTTCCCATGATATGAAGCATCTCCTCCTCGATGGTCACCATTCCATGTGCTTCGGCGAAAGCCTTGCCGGACTTCTGCAGCATGGTGTACCAGCCTGTCAGATCGCGTCCATTCAGTAGCGAAACCCACCCATCTGCGCCCGGAGCGGGA
>DATDLS010000043.1:0-11640 GCA_036519195.1 Occallatibacter sp.
GCTTCGCCGCGTCTCTCAATGAGTTTTCCGAGGCATGGGCAATCTATTTTCCCGATGTGGTCAGCAGCAAGAGCAAAAAGGCACTCACTAAAATGTGAGACAAATTCACCGGAAACGCCGTGAATTAACCGCAACCGCACAGCCCGCAGCGTCCTCGAGAAGCTTCGACTGGGCATGGATATCCCGGTAATTCAACCACGAAGTGCTTCCGAATCCTGGCTTGCCGCTCTTGGGACCGATGTAGAGCAGCCGGTCAGCGTGCGCGTAGGGAAGAGGGCGCAGCAGGACGTTCTCGATCACCGTGAAGATCGCCGTGTTGGCGCCCACGCCGAGCGCCAGGGTGAAAATAGCGAGCAGAGCCAGTGCGGGAGTCTTGCCCAGTTGCCGCATTGCATAGCGCAGGTCGTGGTACAGGGTCTGCATTCAGCCTCCATGGATATACGGGTGACAGGAGAGTAAAGCACTTTGATCGCCAAAACCATCCTTTGGTCAAGCTCAATCCTCTCAATCAGATCAATAATTCGGCCGAACCGAGTCCGCAAGTGTGGCTGTTCGGAATCGGACGCTGGTGTCCGCAAAGGAAGGTTTTTGAGGACGATACCATCGGGTCGATGTCGAAGCAGGGGGGAGGACGGGGCTTTCCGAGGATAACCGGTAAGCGCATCGAGCGGCCCCGCGTTCCTGCCATGGCAGGAAATAAGAGCCCTGCCTGTCCGCATCTCTGATATTTCGGTCAGAGAAGAACTTCCGGATTGAGCGTTCGAGCACCATCTCGCCGTATGCGATCGAAGCGAGCTGAGCCTCGCCGTGGCGCGACGATGAGCAATCGCCACCGGAGACGGAAAGCTTTAGGCGGCTCGGCAAAATGCAGGCGTCGGAATTGTCCGGCCAGGAAGGAAAACTTTTCGATTCGTTCAGGAGGATCGGAAAGCGCCAAATATCTTTGGCCAGGTTCGAGCATCGGCCCTGATTGGGCGTGGCTTCGATCGCACGCAGGGCGAAAAAAGTTTGATGCGGTGACCTATACCGGGGCGGGGAAACCGGGTCTCAGTCACCACCGCGCCGGTTAGCGGTCCTGAGCCCTCGGCATGTATTCTCAGGCCATGGACACGGATCAGGGCACCGCGCCCACTGACGCTAATTCGCTTGCCCATGCAGCATCCTCGTACCTGCATTCGGCGCGTCATCAACCGGTGCAGTGGCACGCCTGGAGCGAGGCCGCCTTTGCCCGAGCGCAGGCCGAAGACAAGCCGATCCTGCTGGATATTGGCGCGGTGTGGTGCCATTGGTGCCATGTGATGGACCGGGAATCGTACGAAAATCCTCAGATCGCGGCGCTGATTAATGAGCACTTCGTTGCCATCAAGGTGGACCGCGACGAGCGGCCCGATGTGGATGCGCGCTATCAGGCCGCGGTTTCGGCGATCAGCGGCCAGGGTGGATGGCCACTGACGGCGGTTCTTACTCCCGATGGCCGGCCTTACTTTGGGGGCACCTACTTTCCGGCGAGCGAACGCTTTGGCAGGCCCGGTTTCGGACGCGTACTCGTGACCATGGCCCAGGCTTGGCGGGAGCGACGCGAGGAAGCGCTGGAGTCGGCCGCGAGCGTGATGGCAGCCATCGAACAGAATGAGAGCTTCTCCGGCCGCGCCGCCGGCAACGAAGACGCGCTGACGCTGTCGCTGGTGGACAAGATCGCGGCCTCTGCGCTGAAGCAATTTGACCCGCGTAACGGCGGTTTTGGAGCGCAGCCCAAGTTTCCTTATCCTTCGGCGCTCGACCTGCTGCTCGAACTGGCCATGAATCGGGACAACGGCGAAGCGGCTCAGGCGTTTGGACTGACCCTGGAGAAGATGGCGCGCGGCGGCGTTTACGATCATCTGGCCGGCGGATTTCACCGCTACAGCGTGGACGAGCGCTGGGTGGTGCCGCACTTTGAGAAGATGCTCTACGACAATACCGAGTTGCTGCGCAATTACGTGCACGGCTTCCAGAGCTTTGTGCGACAGGATTTTCTCGAGACGGCCAAGCAGATTGTGGGATGGCTGGATAGCACCATGACCGACCGCGAACGGGGCGGTTTCTATGCCTCGCAGGACGCCGACATCAACCTGGACGATGACGGCGACTACTTTACCTGGACGCTGGACGAAGCGCGCGCCGTGCTGAATGCCGATGAGCTTGAGTTTGCTCAAGCCTATTGGGACATTGGCGAGCTGGGCGACATGCATCATAATCCGGCCAAAAATGTTCTGCATGTGAAGGCCACCCTTGAGGAGAACGCAGCCGTCGGCGATCCGGAATCACTGCGGCGGCTACACGACTCGGCCAGGCAGAAGCTGCTTCGAGCGCGCCTCCTGCGGCCTACGCCGTTTATTGATCGCACGCTCTATACCGGCTGGAACGCGATGGCGGTTACGGCCTATTTCGAGACCGCGCGGGTGCTGCGCCTGGACGGCGTCGAGGAGTTTGCTGTGTGCACGCTGAACCGCCTGCTGGACGAGGCCTGGGACGGCGACAAGACGCTTTTTCATGTGATTGCCTATGGCCACGGGCAGCCGCCGGCTGATGAGGAGCGAGTCCTCGGCACGCTGGATGATTACGCCTTCACCGTGCATGCCGCGATCGATGCCTGGCTTGCGACTGGGCACATGAACTTCTACCGTGTGGCGGGGAAGCTGGCCGACGCCATGATCGAGCTCTTTTACGACCCGACCGCGGGAGCATTCAACGATGCGGCGATGGCCGGGGACGGGAAGCCGACCCTGGGCGTGATGAGCACCCGGCGCAAGCCGCTGCAGGATTCGCCGACGCCGGCTGGGAATCCGACTGCCGCATCGGCTCTGTTGCGACTCGAGGCGCTCAATGGACGCGAGCAGTATCGCGATATCGCGCAAAACACCCTCGGGTCTTTTGCCGGCATTGTGGAGCACTTCGGACTGTACGCGGGCAGCTACGGGCTGGCGCTCGAACGGCTGTTGCTCGATCCGGTGCAGGTGATTGTCGTCGGCTCCGGGCCCGAGGCTTCCCGGTTTGAGGCTACTGCCGTGGCGCGGTTCGCCGTGAACAAGACGGTGATGCGCATTGCTCCGGACCTGCTGGCTACCGAGCGGCTTCCCGAAGCGATTGAAGAAATTCTGCCGCACGTTCCCCAGCCTGAAGGAGCGGCCGCCTGGGCGCTGGTGTGCACCGGACGCACTTGCCTGCCGCCGATTACCGACCTGGAAAAGCTGCTGGAAGCGCTGGGAGGCTAGGTCCGGACGGCGGAACCCCAGAACGCGGGCCTGAGCGATGCCTGGCCGATCGGAGCTAGGAGCCGGCAAACGGGCTTCCGTCATGCGGCTTGAGGGTGGTTGGATCGGGCGCGGCGGCAGCTTCGTGAGTCAACTCAGACGGCTTTAGGCCGTCTTGCTCGGCCTCGAGAAACGCGCGGAAGACGCGATTGGGATCGCCGGGGAGCAGATGATGCTGTTCGAGCGTGAGCCGGACCCGGCGGCGGAACTCGCGCATGGGCCCATATTGCTTGGTGGCCAGGGTCTTGAAGACCACCGGGAAGATCATTTCAGAACCCTTTACCGAATCCACGCCGAGAACCTGCGGGTCTTCGACGAAAACCTGGCGGAAATCGTCGCTGTTGCGGATCTCCATGGCGATGCCTTTGAGAAGGCCGACCACCTCGTCCGGATTGGCGGAAAAATCCACGCTCACGTTGATCGTGGCGACCGAAAAGCCCACGCTCTGGTTGGCCACGGTGGTGATCTGCGAGTTGGGAATCACGTAGAGCGTACCGTCGCCGTCGCGCACCGTGGTCTTGCGCAGGGTCATGGCTTCGACGGTGCCGCTCAGGCCGGCCAGACGCACCGTGTCGCCCACGTTGAACTGGTCTTCAAGGAGGATGAGAATGCCGTTCAACATGTCTTTGACGATGTTCTGCGCGGCTAGGCCGATGGCGATGCCGACCACTCCGGCCGAAGCCAGCAGCGGCGCAAGGTTCACGCCCAGAGCGGCCAGGAACTGCAGGCCGGCAATCAGGGCAATGGCGGCCAGACCGGTGGTACGGATGACGCCGGAAAGCGTCTTGACCTGGGCCATGCGGCCGGTGCTGGCGGCGTGGTGCTCGGCCACGCGAATCATGTGCTTGGTGCCAAGCCGCAATAAGCGGCTGAGGACAAAGGCGATGAGCGCGACGACGACGAGGTGGGGCAGCTTGGTGTGCACAAATTCCTGCGTGTCGACCACCCACTCGTCCAGAATCTTGCCCAGGAAGCGGCCTTCCTGGAACAAGCCGTAGCGCGCCGCCATCAAAAAAAAAGGATGCATCCCAAACCCCTGTTTCCTAGACTAGACTGTGCGGAGGAGACCTTGGGATCGGCCGGCGCGCAAAATCGGATCATGGTCAATGGCCGGCAAAAATGTCCCATGGGCGGGGTGCTAGACTCCTTCCGATGCATCCTGCTTGCGAGCAGGCCAATTGAACCCGCAAGGGCGGGCATTTATGGAGGCGGATTGAGTTCGATCTTCGTGACCTCAATCTTCTTAACATGATGAAGCAACCTGATGGCTTTGGATCGTCGAATTGGTTCGGCCGCAGTCGGCGATGGGCGATGGTCTGCGTGGGCATTTTGGCAATGGGCGCGGCGGTGGCCGGAGCGCCGCAGCAGGCGCAGCCCAGCAGCCCGCAACCCGGCAACGGCTCCCGGCCAACAGCGGAGCATGGAGCGGGCCCTCCGGCGGGCGGCGCCACGACGCCGGCAACGCCTGCGCCGCCCAATGGGGCGCTCAGCCCGGACGCCCCGAATGCCGAGCGCAGAGAGCAGATTGCCGCCGATAGCGCACGGCTTGTGAAGCTGGCCGGCGAACTGAAGGCCGAAGTGGATAAGTCCAGCAAGGACACACTGTCGGTGAGTGTGATTCGCAAGGCAGACGCAATCGAAAAACTGGCGCACAGCGTGAAGGAAAAGACGAGGCTGGCCGCCGGACCCACTTAGCCCGTGCCTGAATTTCAGCATTGGAGCGCAAGGCGGAAAGGTGTTGGGAGTGGAAAAGATGAACCAAGGGGCCGTTTTCGAGTCCGCGCAACGAAGAGCCATTCCTAACCTGGCCCGGGTTGGGGTGTGTGCTCTGTGGGTTATGCTGGCAGGGCTTGGGGCCGAATCGATGGCCGCTTTCGGGCAACAGCGGCCCGGTTTTCCTCAGACTCCCGCGAAACCGGCGACCGGAATCGATAACGACAATTCGGGCGGCAGTTCTCCGGAAATGGAAAAGTTGTTGCGGTCGCAAAATGCCGACCGGCAGAAGTCCCTGGTTTCTGACACCAATAAACTGCTCCGGCTGACGAATGAGCTGCAGGCGGAAATTGCCCGTACGAGCCCGGATGCGCTGAGCGACGCCGAACTGCGCAAGCTGGCGGAGATTGAGAAGCTGGCGCATAGCGTGAAAGAGAAGATGAGCAGTTCGGTGCGCGGGACCCCGGCCTTCCGGCCGCCGACGTTTCCTAACCAGCCGTTTCCTAACCAGCCGTTTCCCAACCAGCAGTTTCCCAACCAGTAGACGCAGCCTGCGGACGGGGTCGGAGTCAAGTACCGCAGGGTGAGGCCGGCGCTGTTCGATCTGGCGCCAGGTTGCTACAATCAGTTTGGCGTTTTGAACGAAAATGCGTGATAGGGAGAGACGGGAATGGAAGTAGCAATTTCCAGTACTCGCGTGCCCGAGTCGGCTGCGGCCGCCGATGGGTTGAGCCCGGAGCAGTTGATTCATATTTACCGTCTCATGTACCTCTCCCGCCGGGTAGATGATCGCGAAATCTTACTCAAATTCCAGCAGAAGATCTTTTTCCAGATTTCCGGTGCCGGGCACGAGGCGCTGCAGATAGGCGCTGCGCTGGCGCTCAGGTCCGGCTATGACTGGTTCTTCCCGTATTATCGGGACCGCGCTTTGTGCCTGGCGCTGGGGGTCACGCCGACGCAGATGCTGCTGCAGGCCGTGGGCGCGGCGACGGATCCGGCCAGCGGCGGACGCCAGATGCCGACGCACTGGAGCAGCAAGCCGCTGCACATTGTAAGTACGTCTTCGTCGACCGCCACGCAATTGCTGCATGCGGTCGGATGCGCCGAGGCTGGGCGCTACTTCAGCCATCATCCTGAAGCGGCCAGAAAGGTCGATGGGGATTACCGTGCCTTTCATGACGTGGAATTTCACGGCGACGAGGTGGTGTTTACCTCGCTCGGCGAGGGCTCCACATCGCAGGGGGAGTTCTGGGAGGCGCTCAATACGGCTTCCAACCAGCGCCTGCCTGTGATCTTCTGCGTGGAAGACAATGGCTACGCCATCAGTGTGCCTGTGGAAGTGAATACTTCGGGCGGAAATATTTCCCGGCTGGTGACCAATTTTCCCAACTTCCATTTTGCCGAGGTGGACGGGACCGACGCCCAGGCCTGCCTGCGGGCTTTTCAGGAAGCTGCGGCGTACTGCCGTGCGGGGCTGGGACCGGCGTTTGTGCATGGCCACGTGGTGCGGCCGTACTCGCACTCCCTATCCGACGACGACAAGCTTTACCGTTCCAGCGCCGAGCGCGAAGCCGATGCCTTGCGTGACCCGCTGGCCAAGCTGCAGGTGCGGCTGCTGCGCGAAGGGATTCTGACCGACGAGCAGCTCAACGCGCTGGAGCGGCAGTTGGACCGCGAGGCGGAAGAGGCCGCCGAACGGGCTCTGGAAGCGCCGATGCCGGCCATCGACGGAATCAAGAAGCATGTTTATTCCGAGGACCTGGACCCGACCAGTTCGCTGTTCGCCACCGAGCAGGTGGAGGCTCCCGGTTCGGCCGGAGGGGGCAAGGCGGGTGGCGAAAAGGGAAGCGCTCCGCGCACCATGGCTGATCTGATCAATGCCTGCCTGCATGACGAGATGCGCCGCGACGAGCGCATCGTGGTCTATGGCGAAGACGTGGCCGACGCCAGCCGCGCCTCGGCGCTGAGTGAAGTCAAGGGCAAGGGCGGCGTTTTCAAGTTGACGGCCGGACTGCAGATGGAGTTCGGCTCTGAACGGGTGTTCAACTCACCGCTGGCCGAGGCCAACATTGTGGGCCGCGCGGTCGGCTACGCGACGCGCGGCATGAAACCGGTGGTGGAGATTCAGTTCTTCGACTATATCTGGCCTGCTATGCACCAGATTCACAATGAGCTGGCGCTGATGCGCTGGCGCTCCAACGGAGCGTGGGCTTCGCCGGCGGTCGTGCGTGTGCCGATTGGCGGCTATCTTACCGGCGGCGCCGTCTACCATTCGCAATCGGGCGAGAGCATCTTCACGCACATTCCCGGCTTGCGCGTGGTGTTTCCTTCAAGCGCGCTGGACGCCAATGGACTGTTGCGCACGGCCATTCGCTGCGACGACCCGGTGCTGTTCCTGGAGCATAAGCGGCTCTACCGCGAGACCTATGGGCGCGCTCCCTATCCTGGTCCGGACTTTGCCATTCCGTTTGGCAAGGCAAAAATTGTGCGCCCCGGAACGGATATCACGCTGGTAACTTACGGCGCGGTTGTGCCCAGAGCCTTGCAGGCCGCGCAGAAGGCGCAGCAGCAGGGAGTTGAAGTGGAGATTCTCGATCTACGCACTTTGAGCCCGTATGACTGGGAAGCGATTGCCACATCGGTGCGCAAAACCAGCCGCGTGATCATGGCTCATGAAGACATGATCAGCTGGGGCTACGGAGCGGAGATCGCCGCGCGCATTGCCGACGAACTATTCGAATATCTCGACGCGCCCGTGCGCCGCATCGGTGCCATGGATACCTTCGTGGCCTATCAGCCGCTGTTGGAAGATGCGATTCTGCCGCAGCGGGAGACGATCCTCAAAGCCATCATGGACCTGAAGGCGTACTAGGACATCTTTCGAGAAGGCCTTCGCGGGTGTCTGACTCCTGCTGTGCACGGGCTGGCGCGGCCGGTGTGGGGTTGACCGGCTTTCGCCATAGCGCCGGAACCTCGAAAATGCAGCTTTCCGCGCTCTTTGGGTAAAATCCGGCGAAGCCACGTTCTATCCCGGCGCGGGTCTTGAGGTCGTCAATCCGCGCACGTACGCCGCACGGTGAGCAATGGAACCAAGGACCTGCGGAGAATCCGTTTGCAGCCTGAGGCCTCCATGCGCCGTGTACTGATTCATCGTTTGGGCAGCCTGGGCGATACGGTGGTAGCGCTGCTTTCTAACCGAGACTAAGAAAACAAACAACTTAGTTCCTTGGTGTCCACGATGGTGTCCACCCTGACCCAATTCTGCTAGGCTATGAAGCCTCAGAGGAGGATCAATGGATGCCTGCTCCCAAGCCCCTCGGCACACTTCTCAACGCCCCCGAATACGCGGAGCGCGTCAACCTCATCAAGAAAATCAAAACCGCTGCTGGATGGCGTTTCGCTCCTGTTGTCCGTGAAGCGAACGGCAGACTGAAGGACCGCGTGCGCGTCAACGGCCAGATCGAGACGCACCCGGAAGGCGCGTACTACATCGAGTGGCGCGTCGGCGGTCGGAGCGGTCACCGCTATCGCACTCCCGTCGCCAAAGACGAAGCTATCGACGCCGCCCGCCGCAAGGCGCTCGAACTGTCCGCGATCCGCGACGGCCTTATTGCCGCGCCGGAGCCGCCGCCTGTGGCCGCAGACAAGACACCTATCGGCGACGCCATTGATGCCTACCTGTGAAGTATGTCAAGATGCAGCGGAAGAAGAGGACGTTTCTCACCTATCGCTACACGCTCGATGTTCTCCTGCGGGCCTCCTACAAGAAGAAGTATGCCGAGGACGCAACGCGGCAGGACGCTATCGACTTCATGACGTACTGCTACGAGCAGGGCTTGGGAGCACGCACCGTCTACGACAAACTGGTGACGGTGCTCCAGCTTTTCAAGCGTCATGGCCGCGAGAAGCTGCTCGAAAAGGGCGACTGGCCGAGCTTCGTCGATACCATCCGGCCTATCTATGAGCCGGAAGAGATCATGGCCATGTTCAAGGTTGCGACCGAAGATGAAGCCGACATGCTCAAGTTCATCCTTGGCTCCGGCTTCCGTGACCAGGAGATTCGGTACGTCGAATATCTTGACCTCGATTCCAAGCACGATCTTGTGCGCGTCACGGCCAAGAAGGAGTGGGACTTTACGCCAAAGAACTGGGAGGAGCGTGTTGTTCCCCTGCCTCATGTTCTGGTGGAGCGATTGACGAAGAGGAAGGAACGGAAGAAGGCCCGGCCTCACGATCTCATCTTCGGCAATACCAGAGGCAATCCCGATAGCGAGATGGATACGGTTGTGAAGCGCGTCGCCGAACGCGCCGGTCTCAACTGCGGTCGCTGTGTGACCGAGCACGGCAACAAGTGCGCCGAAGGACCGTATTGCATGAACTTCTTCCTGCACAAGTTCCGGCACTATGCCGATCAATCACCTGCGCGACGGGGTAGACATCCGCACCGTGCAGGCATGGCTTGGGTACCGCGACATCAAATCCACGATGGTCTATCTCAAGGGCATCCGGTCGAAGGATGCCGCGCACAAGGTCAACAGCGGTGAGTTGGCCGGGCTGGTAGCGTAGCCGACACCACCATGAAAAAGCCACCCGTGAGGGTGGCTTTCCCTGCGCCGGACATGCAGAGCCATGAACTCTTAGAATTGCATTGCGGAAATTAGCTGGTAGTTTCGCGCTTCGAGCTACATCGCTTTGTAGCGTAGTGCGGCAAAGAGGATCACCTTATTGAAGTGGAAATCATTTCAACACGACGGGAGAACCTACGATCTCACGCACCTGCATCCCTGCACGTATCGGTTTGAACGGCCTGCTGAGGGAGAGAAGCGAGCCGAGACCTACACCGTAGAGACGATCTTTACTTCCCACTGCTTTACGCGAGGCCCGAAGGATGGTGAGGTGTACGACAAGCAACTTGTTTACACCGGAGAAAACTACGAGGAGCGCCTTTTCGACCTTCGCCGGTATGAGCTGTCAAAACGCTTGCCTGAAATCATCCAGGCGCTTCCGACTAAGAAGCCTTATCACAACAGCAACCGAAGAAATTTCTTCACAGTCGAGGTGATCACAGGGGACGGACAAACCATTGAGTACGACATCTTTTTCAAGGTGAAGAAGATCGGCAAAGGCAAGCTGGAAATGATCGTCGAAACCGCATTCGTTCGTGATCCCGGTTATCAATCCAGCCGCCCTACAGGAAAGCCGATCCGATTCTGGATCATCCTGCACAACACGCTGCACGGTATTAAAATCCAGTCCTAAAAGGAGAAGCGGTTCTCCGTGTGGAGAACCGCTTCAGAGTTCCATGCGCCTCTTTTATCCCTACGCTCGTGGAGACCATTGCTGGCGGGGTCGGAACCACGGCCATAGGCCGCTGCACTTATATCCCGACATTCATATGATGCCTCAGCACCGGCCAACGATGCAACCATAAAATGTGGATTCTCGCAACGGATCAATCGCTGGATTAAATATATCACATAGAATCAATGATTTACCGGATGATGAATGCCTCTCAATCGTAGGCTTCGTCTTCCGGGTTATTCCAGACTGCCGCGAACGCAGGAGCACTCACCGCTGCGGCAGTGCGGGTCAATTCCCGTTCCTGTTCCCGCACGCGGAGAAATTCCACGAAATCCTCCACCTCGCTGATTTGCTCGGCACTGAGGGTCTGGATTCTTTCGCATAGAGTACTGAGATTCAAGCTCATATCGGGCTCCACAAACTCTTTCTCTGATTTTACGGTATCTACAGACCGTAAACTTGGACGATGCAGGTGGAACTCAACCCGGAGATAGAAGCCTGGCTTACCGCTGCGGCGCAGGCAGAAGGCGTGGAGCCATCCGTCTATGCAGTCCGCATCATCGAGAGAGCCTACCTCCAGGGGAAAAAAACACCCCGCGTACCGCCGAATCCAGCAGAGGTTCGGGCATGGCGCGATTCCCTGACACAGTTCTCCGACAGGATTCCGCAACTTCCTGACGAAGCCTTTGACCGTGAGAGCTTTTATCGGTATCGGCTTGATTGACGAATGCCGAAGCGGTTGCCGTTACGCACCGGGCAATACTTCCACTTGTCTCAAAACGTCATTACCTCTTAAGAAGTAATGGCGTTTTGCAACAGAGCAAAGAGAACAGCGCCGTGTCTAGGCGACATGCTGATTTTCGGCGCGTGTGGAGCGGACGCGCTGGGGCAGCTTCTTAGCGGCGGCATCCTCTGTCCCGTATTTCAATCGAAGCCACTTCGCCACCTCTTGCGGATCGAAGCGAACAGCCCCGCCGACATGGAAACTTGGCAACGAGCCACGCGCCGCCATGCGATAGATGTGTTTGTCATCGACTCCAAGGAGTTCGCAGAGTTCTGTTACTTTCATGGCACCGCTTCGTGCCTCTAGCTTCTCGATAAGGTTCACGCCCGGCACCCCCTGAGATCGGCGTTTCCTCTCTACATTCCAACGGTTTACATGAACTGTCCAATACTTTGCGTATTCCGGTCCAAGTGGGCCAGGGTGGGAACAGGCGTCGTTGGTAATCCCAGGCAGGTGTTTTCCTTAAAACAAAGGAGAACATGTTGTCAGAAAAGAGATTACCCATGGAATGTGCCCGGCCTCGTTATGTGGCCGGGCATGTAGGAAGCC
>DATDLS010000044.1:0-13623 GCA_036519195.1 Occallatibacter sp.
TGCCTTGAACGGCAGTCGCCTTTCCACCGCTCTTGGCAATGCGAGCGACGACCTCATCCGCATCAGACCTGCTGCTGGCGAAGTTCACGATGACCGAAGCGCCTTCTGCTGCCAGATGCTCAGCGATTGCAGCTCCAATACTTTTCGAAGCCCCCGTCCGCGACTTTACCACTTAATTTATTCACCGCAATCCTCCCTTTCATTCAAGGCTTTGGCTACTATCTGGAGATCTGCGTCTTCGGGACCTGCGTTCCCGTCCGCGTCGCTGCTGCCGGGTTGACTGGGCGCCTCAAGTTTTGCTTGGGCTACGCGAAGCCTCTTTGATTGAGCTGGATGTAGGGATGTTTTGACCCCAGGAGATGAAACACCCCCAGTGGGTGAAAGCAGCTGGGCTCCATCTATTGCGCCAATATCCAATGCCTCCCTATTCGATCAACCACTCCACCGTTCCAATTAGGCCCGACGGAAGCAGAGGTGAATCCGCCGTGTACTTCGTGATGTTGGTGTGCGTGTATCGCTGCGTGTTGCCAGGCTGCAGATCCCCAATGATGCGGTTGGGCCAAAGGTTGGTCGTCTCGACTTCCAGCAGGTTTCGCCCAGGCCGCAATAGAGTATCGACACGTATGGTGTAAGGCAGCGACCAAACGGTTCCGGCGTCTCTTCCGTTGACACGCACACGGGCAATTTCGCGCACACCGGTGAAATGGAGGTAGACGGCGTGACCTCCAGGCAAGGTGGGTGCTTTGACCGTCGCTGTATACTTCCCCGTTCCTGAGAAGAAGCGCACACCGGGATCTGGGAACTCAGTCCAGCTCTTCAATTCCTGCAGGGGAATAGACGTCGTCGGCGCGCCGCGCCCTGGTTCGAACCGGAGAGACCATCCTTCTTCCAAAACGAGCGGCTCTGACCGGAAGGGCAACGCCGCTCGCTGTGTCGGCACGGTCGCGAGCTTGCCGAATACTACAAAGGTCGAGCCGAAGGGTGGTAGTGAGAGCTCCACTCTGCTGCGCTTCTGGGATTCCGGCTGCACAGCCGTTCCCCTCATCTCACCCGTGACTGCATCCCACAATTCGGCACTCTCTCCCGTGATTCGAAAAATCGCGCGCACCTCGACTGGCGAAGACGCCGCATTGCGGATGAAGTACACGTCCAGCCCGCCCAGACTGCGATGGATGTAATCGAGTCCCGCTCCGCTGGCTGCGTATGGCGGCTTATCGAGTGTTATTCCTGACCGCGTAACGAACTCAACATCCGGTGGTATATGCATCGCCACTATTGCGGCGTGAGCATCGTCCCGGCAAAAAAGAGTTCCGCTTCCAAGGACACGACCTTGAGATGCTGTTGTGCAATTGCCCCAAATGGTTTGCACGAGGGCTCGAAAATCTGCTTGCGTCTTCTGGTCGACGTTGCCGGTGACCGACTCAGGCGTACCTCCGACAACCGTGCCTCCTGCGCGAAGGAATCGCTCCGCCAGTTCGAGAACCGCCACGGAGACGCGGTGAGTGCGCGGCAGAGCAAGGACTCGCCAATGCACGCCGCGAGGGCCGACAAGTTGTGTACCTTCGATGTGGATGGTGTGGAGAAGGGCATCTTCATTTGTCACGTCGTAGTCATAGCCGGGGAGGGCGTGTGCTGGGTCGTCGGCTTTGAGCCGCACAAAATTTGGGACATGATCGCCATAGAAGTACAGCACATCGTCGACAGCATGGCCTTGTTGCATAAGGAACTGGACACGATTCAAGTAGTCGAAGAATGCTTTGCCCGCGTCCCACCAAGTCACCTTCGGGTTCAGATGCGTTCCCGCAAAGTACTCCTGCCCGGGCAAGCCTGTATTCGCGGGGCTCGACGTGAACTCGTGCCACACCAGCCGATTCAGCCCTTCGGTAACAGCCATATCGAAGGAAGGCTTGAGATCGGTAGCGAGGCTCTCCGACCACTGTGGACCAATCGAGGTCTCTCCTTCTTCAGCAACGAAGCGTTGTCCATAGATATTTGCGGCGCTCGCTGCCTCTTTCGTGAAGAAGCGCTCAGGATCTGTGTTGCGATGGGCATTCTGGGACCAAAACTCCGTTTGTGGCACAGCGGCATTCCGAAATGTCTCTAACGCATCTATCGGAGCCCCATGCGGCCCCCCGCTCTCGGCCTCGACACCCATGCCATGGAGTCTCGCCTTTTCCGCAAATACGTCGTAATGCTCCGAGACGATCAGGTCGGCGACGGTACGGCGCAGATCGTTGAGAAAACGAGTACTCTGAGCGCGGTTCTCCACAATACGGCCAGCCACCACCGGCAGCCATGGCACAGGATCATAGCCTCGCAATCTCAAAAACTGCTCACGAAACTTCGGAGTCCAATTCGTGCCGCCCAGCTCCCAGCTGTCCGTGGCAAGATAGCGCAGACTCTTATAGGGTTTGGCGGCGGCGAGCAACGGTTCCACAGCGTGGTCCCAGTATTGGGTAAATGCCTCTCGACTCATATAGTCGATTGCCAGGCCCTGCCAGGCGCCGCTGGACGTCGATACGCGCGCGTCTGAATCGGTATAGCCGATACGCAGGATCTCCCAGTCGCCTGGAGGCGCATCCCAGGTGAGCGCGCCGTCCTCCGCAACATCAGATGAGATGTCCTGGACCGATTGCAACGAAGTGTCGCGGAACCCGATATCGGCCGCGAATTGTGCAGACGGTCCTGTGATGCCGTCATTCAGCATCGCTGACGAATCGTTCATGCTGAAGCCAGTCTCGGCCGCGGCGGAGCGATAGCGTAGCGTCTGCGCCGAGCGAGCCGTATCGTGGGCTGTCGTGTTCTGTCCAGACTCCCTCTGGCCTGAAGTATAGCGATCACCTTGTCGGTCCTCTGGTTGAGGCACCAGCCTCGCTCCATGCAGCAAAGGATATGCAAGGACGGCGATTTGTTTGTAGAAGCCGTTGCGGACTTCCGGCGCGGTTAGCTTGACCTGTACTCGCGAGCCGCCCGTGACCGGGGTGCGTGCATACGTCAGCAGTTTGGAAGCCTGCTCTGGAGTGACGGCGGGACCTCCGAGATTCCAGCCGCTTGTGATGTTGAATGTTATTTCGAGGCCCAGACGATCGGCCTCGGCCAGCGCGTGGGTAAACAGTATAATCCAGGCCGGGCTGCCAAATGTTGGCCCTGCAGGGACAGATTGATTGCCAACCTGATTGGCGCCATTTGCGTCCACGAGTAAGGCGCCGCCGAATCCCTTTGCCTTCATCTCCTCGAGATCGTGCGTGATCGTGGCTTCATCCGTGTTGCCGTTAAGCCACCACCAGTAACAACGCAGGCGAGCTTCCCGGGGTGGGTTATGAAAACCTGCTCGCAGCCCCTCAAGACTGAGCACCGGACTCTTTCCGGGCGGAGAGATCTGCTGGCATAGCATCGATAACGCGCATAAGAAGAGCGCGCCAACGGCAAATCCTGTCTGAAGTTGCTTCCGCCTTCCGTAGCCCAAGAACATAGGATGAATACTCCGGCGCCCAGACCAATATTGCTGAAGGGCTAGACTCGTTGGGATATCCGTCGATCGCAGATCTTCCAGAGGTGGATACTTAGAAGTTGATACGACCTGTGAGTTGACCGATGCGAGCGTCGTTGGCCTGTGTCAATAATCCTGATGCTGAGGCGGCTGAGCCGGCGTTTGCAGCGCCGAGCGTGGTGCTCGGACCACCGAAGTTCGGAGTGTTCAGGATATTGAAAAACTCGCCGCGAATCTCGAAGCTGACCCCCTCGCGAATCGTGAATTGCTTGAAGAGAGACGCATCGACGACCGGGTAAAGCGGCTCACGTACATTCAACACTGTACTGTTGGATTGCGATGAGTATGCCAGACGCTGCCGAAATGCAGGAGATGGTGATTGAGCATCGCAACCGACGACCGTCGGCACCCCGGCGGAATTGTATGTGCTGTTTACATTGGCTATATTTACGACGCCGGAAACGATTGTCTGCGTCTGGTAACAGGTGTTGAATTCGCGAGTGAGGGACTGATTGGGCTGACGATAGTCGCCGATAATGTCGACGCCGCCTGGAGCGCTGACGAGAGGACCGTTCGTCATGCGGATAACGCTGTTCAGCTGCCACCCGCCGATCAGAAGCCGTTGGTACGCAGGCTGGGACAGGAATTTCGGTAGCCCCACTACTGCAAAGATGTTGCCAAACATCGTAGGATTGGCATCCTGAACGGATTGCAGCTTGCCGATGGCTGCTGAGTATTGGTCAGCTGCGTTCGTATAGCTGGGAAGATATGCATTGCGCAACATCAGCTTGTCCCAGGTAAAATTGCCCTGGATCGAGAAATGATTCTTCATCGGCCTGCTGACCTGGATCTGCAGCCCGTTATAGGGAGAGCTGCCAATGGAGGAATAGTCCTCCGTGACGGTACCAAACTCAGGGTATGGCAGAAGCAATAAGTACTGAG
The DNA here is from genome assembly GCA_036519195.1 of Occallatibacter sp. Lineage (GTDB taxonomy): Bacteria > Acidobacteriota > Terriglobia > Terriglobales > Acidobacteriaceae > Telmatobacter. The sequence goes on from DATDLS010000044.1 coordinate 4,433, forward strand.
CGACGGTCGGCGCATTGAGCGTGGTGGACTGCGGGATCTTGCCAGCCATAGGGTTGGGCACCGAGCGATTAAGGAAAGCGATCTCAGCGGGGCCCTGGTTGTAGTACTGGGCGGGCAGGACGTTGATGTTGTGGTTGACCTCAAGCCGTGCGGCCCGGCTACCCACATAGGCAATCTGCAGAGCGATGTTGCCTGCAAATTGCTGTTGCACGCTTGCCGAGTATTGCGCACTCTTTGGCTGCACATGATGAGGATCGATGAAGGTGATGTTCTGTCCGAGCGCAGTAGAAAGTCCGAGGGAACTGCCAGTCGGCAGAAGAACGCCTGCTGGAAAGGGATTGCTGATCGTATTGACGGGAGCGCTGGTTACGTAGTTGTTATAGCTGGTGCTCTGGCTGAAGCCGGTGCCAATTGGTGTTTCCAACGTGTTGAAGTAGATGATGCCGAAACCTGCCCGGAACACGGTTGTCGGGGTCGCCTGAAAGGATGCGCCGAGACGGGGCTGAACGTTGTTCAGATCCCGCGGATAAGGGAATCGGTTGCTGGGGCTGGTATATTGCAAGCCTCCATTCAGCGTCAAACCAGTGACCGAGCCCTGCAGCGGGTTGCTGCATGTCGTGCAGAAGTTAGAAGCCTGTCTGTTATAGCGTTCCGTAAAGGGCGACTCGTAGTCGTATCGAAGACCGAGATTGACGGTGAGTCTACTTGCTACACGCCAATCATCCTGAATGAACGGCGCCATATAGATCTGCTGCAGTGCATACGCAGCGTTGATGCTGTAATTTGCCGTAGAAGCATAGCCGAGCAGAAGCGACGCCATCGGATCTCCTGAATTAGGATCGGAGCCTACAGGAGTGGTGACGGAGTTTTGCTGCGTGAACCGTCTGTCGAACGTAAAACCTGGATTAGTAGCCGACGATCCCACAAGGCCGCTCTGCGGATTCTGTACGTTGTAGCGAATCAGGTTGCCTTCAAACCCAAAACGGATTGTGTGAGGGCCGAGACTTTTGGTGAGAATTTCTTCGAGGGAACCGGTCGTGTCTTCGCTGATCTGGCCACCAGCACCGGGAGCAAGACCAGCATAGCCGTCGCTCGACGACTCACCCGGAAACGAGTTGTAGGGAAAGCCATTGCTCGTGATACCCAGTGATAAAAGGTCGAAGTTCTGGCTGCCCGGATAGACAAGACCGAACGGGTGATAAATGAGACCGAATCGTGAATCGAGCACCATACTGGAGGAAATCTGGTAGACGTCGTCAAGACTTCCGCCCTGGTTGTTGCGATAGACGCTATATCCAAATCCCGTGGACGTATTGACCGGACCGATGCCCTTGGGAAAGCCCTCGAGAGGATACGTCTGAGTTAGTCCGGAGCGGAAGAAGATCGCGTTCAACTTGTTCTTTGCCCGGATCGCCTGATCGAAACGGGCAATGAAGGACGGATAGGTGCTTGGATAGGAGGTTTTGTTGGAAATGTAATTCGTTCCGGTGATCGCAGCGCCTGGTACATTCGGCGCCGGTAGATAGCTGATAAGTGCGGCTCCCGCGGGAGTGATTGCCGATGCAATGTTGTTATTCGGAAAATATGCGATACGGTTGCCGTTGGCATCGACCGGCGAGTTCGGCTGGTATAGCTGAATGCCTGAGGTACAGAGACCGCTGCTGTTGAAGGTATTGCATAAACCCGAAAAATCGCCTCCGATCTCCGCCGCCGTGGGTACGCGCGCCGAATAGTTCACGGCGGTGTGTGAGGCGTAACGCTCGAATGCAACCATGAAAAACGTTTTGCCTCGGCCGTCGTAGAGCCTGGGAATGACCACCGGACCATTTACGACAAAACCGGTCTGGCTGAGTTGGTCGTTATTGCGAGGTGTCTGCACGCTTGGGATAGGAGAGTTCTGATTTGGAACTTTCTCATAGGTGTTCGCGTTCAGATAGGTGTTTTGGAAAACATAGTAAGCTGCCCCATGGAGCTTATTCGTGCCCGAGCGCACAACGGTGTTGGTTACTGTTCCGTTACCGTGGCCGATTTGGGCGTCGAAGATCGAGTTGCCCACATTGACCTCCTCGACGGCTTCAGGAGAAGGCACAAAACCAGTGTAGCTCGCTCCCGAGAAACGCTCAGCCGGATCGTCCGGGATGCCGTCGAGCGTCAAACGATTGTGACCACTGCTGCCGTCGGAAGTGATTTGCACCGCAACTCCGCTAAAAGGTTGCGTGAATTGGCTTGCCTTGCCCTGGAAGTAGCCACCGGAGCCGGTATTGATAACACCTGCTGCGAGGGTCGCCAATACGAAAGGGTTGCGGCCAATGTTTGGAAGGTCGGTCACTTCCTTGGTGCTCAACGTCGTTGCGATCTGGGCCGACCCCGTATCCAGCAGCGCGTTATCAGCAGTGACAGTGACGGTTTCGGAGACGGCGCCAGCGGTGAGCTGGAAATCGACTTCCTGAAGCTGCCCGGCCGTGAGAATAACCCCTGCGCGGGCTTCGCTCTTGAACCCTTGGGCCGTCAGACTTACCGTGTAGGTTCCCGGGTTCAGCGAAGGAAAGCTATAGGCGCCGGATGCGTTTGCAGCCGCGGTCGTCTTGAAATGAGTTGTCGTCTCCTCAGCGACAACCGTTGCGCCGGGTATCTTTGCTCCGTTCGTGTCGCTCACTTCTCCTGAAATGCTTCCGAGATAGCGCTGAGCGAACGCTGTGCCCGTGAAGGCGAGAAAGCAGAAGGCGACTGCGATGGTTGCCAGAATGCTTCCTGATGGACGTTGTGTCTGTTTCAGTAGTGATGGCATGGCATTTTCTCCAAAGGTAGATCTGATTTAGCGCAGATCAGTTGCCCGAAATTGAGATTTGCCTTCTCCGTGAAGGTGAAGGGACCTTGTCTACGCCAATAACATGAGTTCGGCATTGGGCAATGTTGTTACTGGATCGGAATACGTCGAGGGAAACGAAAGTTGCGCACTTCAATCGTTGCGTCATAGCGTGCTCTCCGTGATAAGGCAAAATCTCCAATTCAACAGATCTGGATTGCGGGAATCTGCAGCAGATCAGCCGTCTTCCTCAAGGTGCTCGCGACATGCCCCACGCCAATCGCGCAGTGGTGTGCCGGACCGTAGCTATTCCATGTTTCGACAAATCTGCGCGCCCCGGGAGGAAAGCGGTACCGGCTGTTCGTATTCCCAATCCTCAGAATTTCCCCGGGAACGCTTTCTCCTTCCGCGAACATTAATTGGAAGCCGCGCTCCCGATGCTCAACCACGGAAAGAAGCGTAACTGGACCATATTTGACGGACATTTCGACGGAGAGGCCATGTCCGACCTTGCCGTGATATACATCCAGCGGGCGAACTTTGACCCGGTCCTGAGCAATGCGGGGATGCCCGGGGCCGTCATGCCCCATAATGACAATGTCCTCGGCAAAATCCATCGCGTAATACTCCGTAAATGCGCCTCCGACGCCCAGCAGATCAAGAATCTTCATAGCAATGACATTCTTGACCTCATACTCGCCGGCGACAGGAACTCCACGTTGGGTAAGCAGCGACGTGGCGAGGATGATCGAACTCATCGTGTCTTCGTTGTCTCTGACTCCGCTTCCCTTGTAGTAATAGGCGAGAAGCCCGAGTTTGTGTTCGAGTGCCATTCGATCCAGTGCAACGGACGTGCGTGCGGCGCGAAGCAGTTCTTCTGGCGAACAATCCGGTCCAAGATCGAATGTGGATCCGAATTCCTCAAGCTTCGCTTCTATCTGCTGGTCGGTTGTGGAACGCCGATATTCCGTTAGCGCGTCTACCTCCAGCATTTCGACTATTAAGCCGAAGCGGCCGCTAATCTGTGCAAGATCGGTCGCAATGTCCAACATACCGCTGTAGTAATGTCCCATCAGCCCGAGCGTACTGTGGGCGAGGGACTTTACTACCTGGGCTGCCTTCAACCATTCTCCTAAAGAATCCCAGCACTCTGGATCGTTGCGGAGCATTCCGGTGATCTGGTAGAAGGCGATGTCCAGTCGTCTCAAGACATTGGCAATCTCCGGAATCGGACAAGAGCTGCAGTAAGCCAGCCATTCCCCGGTCATTATCGTACGGTTGCTGAGCTGGTTGAACTGTTCATACGCGATTGCAGCTTCAGGCTGCAGGTTTAGCAGAATGACCGGAACCTTTGCACGCTGCACGACGGGAAGCAGCGAGGAGGAAAGCGCATACGTGGTGACGTAGACAAGGAGGATATCGATGTCCTGTTCACGGCATGCATGGCCGGCGGCCACAGCTCCGGATGCGCCGTCCAGCAAACCCAGATTAACAACGATGCGTCCGTCTTGCTCCAGGTTACGTTCTACTTCACTAACATAGCTCTCCAGGCGTTGCCTTAGACCGTCGAATTGGGGCCAGTACGCCTCCAGGCCGAGGCCCAGGAGACCGATCCGTAGAGGCGCGAAACGAGATGCCATTATTGCCACTCCAAGGCGGTGAGAACCGGATTCCAGGCAAAAAATATTTTCATGTCGCCGTGGAGCATAGGTAGGCGAAATGGGCTTGCCAAGACTTATTTACAAGAGGTCAACTATTCCACTCAGTGAAATTATGCAGTGAACTCTTGAGCGGAATACTTGCTGTAATTTGGGGAAACAGCCGTCTGAAGAGAAATGTCGATCATGGCTATAATTTCATATCGTGGAAATTCCGCATCGAGAGAGTTGACCAGAAGGGTTCTAAAGGTGCATTGTGGAACGGCAGCTATCCGAAGCAGGAATGAGAACGGCAGCAACAAATCCAACTAAAGTGCGGAACGAACAGACACCGGGCGAAGGGCATACGGTCCAGTCCGTTGTTCGCGCCTGTACGATACTGAAAGCGTTCGGACAAAGGGACGATTGTCTGCGCCTGGAGGACATCGCCACACGGTGTGTTCTGCCAAAGCCCACTGCGCACCGTCTGCTGAACACTCTTGTCTTCTGCGGCATGCTGGAACGACCGGGGAAGAACCGCTATCGGCTTCCTCTGAGCCGTACGCGAAGAGCCTATCGTTTGGGATATGCTTCGGAAAGCGACGAGTTTTCGTTCTCTCGACTCGTCTCCGACAGTATCCGGAGCAGCGCCTATTCTGCGGGGGTGGAACTCCTGATACTGAACAATCGATTTAGCGCAAGAACCGCGATTCGCAATGCAGAGGTCTTTGTCCATGAGAGAGTGGACTTCGTCATTGAATTTCAGATCAGCGAAAAGGCGGCCTCTGTGATTTCTGCTCGGTTTCGCGAAGCCAACATCCCGTGTCTGGCGATCGAGATTCCGCAGCCTGACGCTCTCTATTTCGGAGCGAATAATTACCGGGCAGGGGTAATAGGCGGGCGTGCCCTGGGCGAAGCTTGTCTATCGTTTTGGGAAGGAACAGTAGATGAAGTGCTTTTGTTGGAATTGCCAGCGGCCGGCGCCGTTCCGAGATCGCGCCTGACAGGAACGCTCGCCGGACTTCGCGAATTGCTGCCTAAATTTCCTGAGCAGCATGTCCGGTTCCTGGACGGACGGGGGAGATTCGAGAGCAGCCTTGAGGCAGTGCGCCGATATCTTCGCCGTTCGCAATCCAGACGGGTTCTCATTTCCGGCGTGAATGATGAGAGCTGTCTTGCCGCTCTGTCAGCTTTCCAGGAAGCGGGCAAGTCGCAGTGCTGTCTGGTTGTCGGGCAAAATGCAAACATAGACGCCCGGCAGGAGATGAGAAGGCAGGGTTCTCCCTTGATCGGTTCGGTGGGCTACTTTCCGGAGCAGTATGGCGAGGCTATCGTTTCGATAGCGTTGAAGGTGCTTCAGGGCGATCCGCCGCCGCCGCCGACTTTTGTGAAGCATCAACTCGTTACGCGAATCAATGTTGATGTCCTGTATCCAAACGACTGGATTTCGGTGAAGTCGGGTGGGGACTCTCTTTTATACAGCAGCCGTTAGACTTCCTGAGACCTTACCGTTTATTCTCACGCTCCAGGTCTTACTCAGGTTCCACATGAGTCAGTCGCGAGCCATGTGCAGGATATTCGGCAACTGTCGGCGTTGGTAGACCAAGAAAAGGGCAGGACTTGAATCGCTCAAATTGCATGAACCGGCGTTCCTTTCTCAAAGATGGCGCAATAGTGGGTGCTTTTACGCTTGGCAGCAAGCCCGTATGGCCCAGCTTCACGGCGACACAAGCAGAGGCTGTCACGGGTGTTCCCAAAGGCCTTGTCTCGAATGTATTTGGCGCTCTGTCCGACTCATTGTTGCCTCCAGGGGAGTGGCATCCCTATCCCAATGCTGGTGATTCCCAATGGAGCGCGGTCCCCGAGCAGGTCCGAGAGTCCATTATTGCCCTCGCTGATGTGGTCAACTCCAGTGCATGGACCGAAATGCTGGCAACCGACGAGCTCGAATTCAAGCGCAACGGGAACCGTTCACGATTTGAAGCCATCTCCTTTGGTCGCCGGAACCGCCTCGGCGACCTTGTCCTGGCTGAGTGCATTACGAACAGCGGAAAGTACCTCGATCAGATTGCCAATGGAGTCTGGCTGATCTGCGAAGAGAGCTTTTGGGGCGTTCCCGCACATCTTGGCGCACAGAGAGCTGGCGTAGGTTTGGCAGACATGGCTGAACCCATCATTGAGCTATTCGGGGCTGAAACTTCCGCGACCCTGGCGTGGGTTGTCTATCTGCTTGAGTGGCAACTCGACACGGTGTCGCCGCAAATTGTGGAGCGCGTCCACATAGAGACGAAGCGCCGCATCCTGGATCCCTACTACAACCGTGACGACTTCAGTTGGATGGGCCTCGCCGGCTCACCTCACCGCCTTAACAATTGGAACCCTTGGATCAACTCAAACATCCTGACCGCAAATCTTCTCCTCGAAAAGGATTCTCAAAGACGTCAGGCAGTGGTGAAGAAGGTCTGCCGCAGCATCGATGAATTCCTCGGTGACTACTCGCCCGACGCGGGTTGCGAAGAAGGTCCAGGTTATTGGGCACGTTCAGCTGGTTCATTCTTCGACTGCTGCTGGACGCTCGTATCTTCGCACGGCGGTCAGGGTGACACGGTACTCAAGCATTCATTTATTCGCGCGATGGGTCACTATATCTGCGATGTTCACATAGCGACGAATTACTACGTGAATTATGGCGATGCGCATCCTGACGACGTACCTCCTCCAGATCTCACATACCGTTTTGGCCGGGCTACGGGAGACAACATGCTTGAGCAGTTTGGTGCTTTCGATGCGAAGGCGCACGGCACGCTGCTCGGTGGCGCTGCGCTGAGCGAGGCTATTATCGCCGACCGCGGCGGGGTTGCTTCTCTTTCCCGGTCGATAGCCAGAGTCTTGGTGGCTGCAGATATATCGACGGCACCTGCGCGCGATGCACTCCCTCGTGATGCCTGGTATTCACATCTTGGTCTCATGACGGCTCGTCAGAGGGAAGGCTCTGTTGACGGCTTCTATATCGCGTCTCAGGCAGCCGGTAACGGCCGCAGCCACGGCCACAATGACTCGGGCAGCTTCATCGTCTTCTACAACGGAGAGCCGGTATTCATCGATGTCGGTCCAGAGGCATATACTGCGAAAACCTTCAGCAAGGATCGTTACACACTTTGGCCCATGCAATCCGCGTATCATAATCTGCCGACCATTGGCGGTACCATGCAGCACGAGGGCGAGCCCTACCGCGCGAGCGATCTCAAATACGGAAGCAGCGACCAGGGAGCCAGCCTTCGCGTAGACCTTGCCACCGCATATCCTAAAGAAGCTGGCGCCGAGCGCTGGATTCGCACCTTGATGCTTGATCGCGTACGCGGAGTTGTAACCATTACGGAGGACTTCGTCCTCGAGAGGCCCGTCGAAGTCGCGCTCTCGTTGATGACAGCCGCCGAACCTATCGTTCAAACGAGTAGTGTGATCATCGGGAAAACGTTTCTTGGCTTCGATCCGAAACATCTCAGGGCAACGGTGGAGAAGATCGTAGTCGTTGATGAGACCATGAAGCATTCCTGGGGCGGCGCAGTCTATCGTCTCCAACTCAGTTCTACAACTCCGCTCGCCAGAGCTGCCTGGAAATTGGAGATCCGATCTCTTTAGCGTTTTTTTGAGATTCTGCTGCGCGGGCCCGCGGATGTACGCTGAAGTTCGATTACACGTTTCACGACCAGAAACCCTTCAACGTGTCCGCCATCTATCACGACGGCAAGTTCACCCGCGCTTTACTCGTCGGGCCAAGGGCAAAATCGCAGCAGCCGGTGAAGTGCTACAGCCGAAAGGGAATTTGCGCGTGCTGGTGGACGGCATCACCGCCGGACTGACCGACGCAGTTCCTGCGCGCATAACTGTTCTTACGGCCGGACGCGTCCGGCCGATCAAGCTATGAAATCTGACTATCGACTTTCAATTTGCTTCGCCTCGTCGCCTGTATTGGCGGAGCGCCCAGCGATGCGATTTGTGCAGGCACTCCATGGGTTCGCGACATGATCGCTTCAGATGACGGAGGTCTCCGGAAGCGACTCCGCACAATACTCAATCATCCCGATCATGGTAGCGCGCTTCAGCAGGACTTGTGACAGAGTTGGCATGCGATTCCAGACCGAGTCATCATCCGCGATCTGCTCCAACATGCGGCCTCCCAACAAAACTAAAAGTGTGTCCCATCAGAGCCGATTGAGACTGCTAAACACCAAGAAGAATTGACCATGAAAACGGGCACAAGACGGTGAATGACGTGCCGAAAATGTGTCCTATATGTGTCCTTCGCATTTTGCTGATTTCTGCCTTTGATAAGGCATTGAAAATAAACAACATAGTTTGATTGGATTTTGGACGCCAGCCCTTTAATGGCCGCAGAGGGTATATCATTCAAAATAAATGGCTTGATGTGCAAACTAAGGAGACTCCTGCTAGGGGTCTAAGCCATAGTGGACGATAGACTCTGGCGCCAACACGCACTCCGCAACCGCCAACATGCTCAGCCGTCTAAACAACCATCAGGAGTAACATCATGCCTCTTTTGCTGGCGGCCCTCGTCGTCGCCGCGCTGTTCCCTCCGCCGCCCTCGCCCAACTACTCCATCCAGGCCATCCACTACGCCACCGCGCCCAATATTCCGGTGGATGAGTTAGTCGTCGGCGGCCCCCAAAACCAAAAGGTCGACCTCGCCATGGTCGTCTGGCTGATTCGGGGCGGCGGCCACACCA
>DATDLS010000045.1:0-17256 GCA_036519195.1 Occallatibacter sp.
CTGAAGACGAACGACGCCGCACCGCGGTTCTTCAGCTCCTTTGTAGACCTCTCCAAAAGGCCGAAGCCTAGAAATCTGCTTGATCTCATGTTCGATCCCGATGGCATGAGGCCCTTTATCGAAAATTGGGACGAGGTCGCGTCGCGATTGTTGCAGCGCGTCTATCGCGAGGCCGTTGGACACGTCACCAATTCGAGAACGACCGAACTGCTGGACCACCTGAGTACGTATCCGGGAGTCAAGGGGCTAAGCCTGCCCCGGAAGAGCCAGGACCCGGTCTTGGCGATCACCTTTGTTCGAGGCGGCAAGAGAATTTCGTACTTCTCGATGATTTCGACGGTCGGCCTACCGCAAGACATCACGGCGCAGGAGTTCCGGATCGAGTGCATGTTCCCAACAGAATAGCGAGATGACAAACGGGTTGTTGGTAAGTACCGGAAAAGATCAAACGCCCATCTCGTCGGTTGGAGATCTCTAGGTACTTCCAGGTAGCCATTTAAGCTGTAAAGTGTTCACTTTACGCCAGTTTCCGGCTACTCATTACCCAAGCGAGAATTCAATCAATAGCGACCGAGGTCCTTTGTTTGCTGGATCGTATGGCAAACTGCGATGGAACTGAGCGCGCAAACTGAGGCGCAATCACGGGATGCAGTAGAAACAATTGATCCTTCGCAGACCTTGTCATCCTAAGCTGACCACCCGACACGTTGTTTTCTCGGCCCAGAGCCCCGCCAGCGGAAGCGCCCCTTATCGACAGCGCCATGTCACTTCTGATAGAAGAACGAGACCTCGGGCGAATGAGACGAGATTTGCGAAAGTAGGTTCAGATCGACAATATCCACAGCTTTGGCCTACTGCTCGACGAGGTGGTGGATTGCCGCGATGTCACGCCCATGGCCGGTGTCGGTCTGGGCGTGACATCGCGGGCATGAGACAGAGTATAGCGGCGAGCAGAATGCGGGTGACCATAGCGCACTCCCAGCGCTATCCCAACGGTTTCGCAATGAGTCGATCAACCCTCTTCGATTTGATTCGGCAGGCTTCCTGCCTTGCGGAAAGCATTCATTTTCGTCGCCTCCGATGTTCGATTGGCTAATTACTCATACCGTAAAGCCCTCATTGGGTCTATCCTGGTGGCTCTTCGGGCTGGCAACCAGCAAGCTAATACGATGACAAAAACCATGATGCAGGGAACCAGGCACAGGATGAGAGGATCATTCGCGCTCAACCCATACAAAAGACTGGCCATGATCTTCCTCAGGAAAAATGCGCCGGTAACGCCTAGGAGAGACCCGGCAATTGCCAGCGTTGCGCCTTGCCGAAGGATGAGACGCAAAACATCGCGTGAACGCGCGCCGAGTGCAATGCGAATGCCGATCTCTCTGGTGCGCTGCGAGACGGAATATGCCATGACTGCATACACTCCGACCGCGGCCAGAGCCAACGCCAGGAATGAAAATCCGCCTAGAAGCAGAAGATCGAAATTACGCAGAGAATCAGAATCAGACACCATCGATTCCATCGTCTTCGCGTCATAGACAGGAACGTCCGAATTGACGGCTGCCACTGCCGTGCCGATGGAATGGAGAATATCCGGCTGCCTCAGACGGCTGCGCACTGCGATCCCCATATCGGCCTCAAGGAGCGATCGCATGCTGTCGGGGACCTGGGTAAAGGGATAATACGCGGTCGGCTCGATGACCACATCCGCGCCCCAGTGACGAACGTCAGTTGCAACTCCTATGACAACGCACCACGAACTGCCATCGAAACGGGGCTTGATTCGCTTGCCAACAGCGCTTTCGCCCGGCCAGTATTTGCGGGCAAGACTCTCACTCACGATAGCGACAGCAGGAGAGTTGGCTGTGTCCCGCTCGTCAAAAGTGCGTCCCTGAAATACGGGTACTTGCAGAGTGCGAAAGTAATCTTCGCCCACAGCCCGGTATCGAGTCACGATCTCCCCTTGCACGGGAGAAGGCGTTTTACCTTCCGTATCGATCGGCATGGAAGGATCAGTACCGCTGAGAGGCAAATTACGGGCCAGCGCTGCAGATTCCACACCCGGCAAAGCGCGAACCCGCTCGACGATCTCCTGATAGAAATCTGAAATCCGGGACCCGGTGAGCTGTGAAGGTGCGGCAATACGGAAGGTAAGCAGATTTTCAGGAACAAAGCCGAGTTGCACGCTCTTGAGAGACCAGAGGCTCTTCAGTGCCAGCCCTGTCCCGATCAACAGCATGCAGGCAAGCGCGGTTTCAGTGATGACAAGAACGGAGCGATGGCGGCCAAATCCAGGGCTGGTCGAGCTGCCGTGCTCTCGCAGGCCACGGTTCACATCAACGCGTGCGGCCTCGATAGCGGGCGCAAGTCCGAAGAGAATGCCCACTACTACAGAAACCAGAAGTGAATATGCCAGGGCCACGCCATCGACGCCAGTCTGTTCGATGCGAGGAACTGCGGGAGGATGGATGGCCAGCACTCCACGCAGCAGCAGAAAAGCGATTGCGATGCCCGTTGCGCCGCCTGTGCCCGCCAGCAGTACACTCTCGGTCAGCAATTGACGAATGATGCGCAGCGGCGAAGCACCGAGTGCGGTGCGGACAGCCATTTCGCGCTGCCGGACCGCTCCGCGAGCAAGCAAAAGATTGGCGACGTTGGCACAGGCAATCAGCAGAACAAAACCCACGCAACCCATCAGCATCAGCAGCGCGGGGCGTACATCCCTGGTGAATGCGTCGTTCAGTGTCTGCAGGTAGACGCCAAAACCGACATCCCCACTTGGGTCCTGCCGATGCAGGCGAGCCGCAACAGCATCCAGTTCACCACGCGCCTGCGTAAGGCTGACTCCATCTGGAAGGCGGATACAACCGCTCAGCCAGTGGATATTGGGAGAAGCGCCGACTCCGCTGCCAGGATGAAGTTGGAGCGGTGTCCATAACAGTTCCTTGCTGTTGAAGTCGTTGAATCCGGCAGGCATGACCCCGACCACTGTATAAGGCGCTCCATCAAGCTGAATGGGCTTACCGACGATATCGGGATTGGCGCCATACCTGTCCTTCCATAGAGCAGAACTGAGCACAACAAACTTGCCGGCTCCGGCTACATCTTCCTGTGAAGAAAAGAATCGACCGAGCATTGGTTGAACACCCAGGATAGGCAGCCAATCAGAAGACACCTGGCCACCTGCTACGCGCTCGGGCTGAGTTCCAACTCCGCTGAGGTTGAACTCCCAGGAAACATGTGCTGCCATTTGGGCAGACAGACCACCTTGCTGCCTCCAATCGAGAAAATCCTGCGTGGAGAAGAGATTGCTGTTTCCATTTGCCAGACGTTGCGAGACAACCATCAGACGGCTGGAATCACGAACAGGCCAGGATTTCAGCAGGACGGAGTGAATCACGCTGAACATCGCAGTATTAGCACCAATTCCCAGAGCCAGTGTAAGCACCGCCGCAATGGTAAAGCGCGGCGACTTCAGAAGCGACCGGATTCCAAAACGAATATCCTGCAGCAATCTCTCCATTGGAGTTACCCCTTGCAAAATGAGACGGTAAAACAGGTCAATTGTTACCCAGATGTGGTCTGAAAATCACCCATGCAGACAATGCTCCCTGACTGCATAACGTACCAGGACCTGAAGTGATCATTTGAGAATCCATCGTCTCCGGGCACCCTTGACAAGCGATGGTTGAGCATCCACCCTTGTCGCGAGATTGAGGGAGGGCTGTCTTCTCGGACGAAGCAGACACAGCGACAACGCCCAGGCCTTCTCCAAGGCACGTGACATGCTCATCTTGCGAACGCTTCTCTATCGATCTGCTCATGGCCATCAGACCGGCCAGCACCTTCAGCGGACGACGAGCGATTTTCTGCAGATGCAGCACGGTTCGCTCTCTCCAGCGCTAGACCGGCTGCAACAGCGAGGATGGGTGAGCGCCAAATGGGAGACGGCTCCCGACCGCAACCGGGAATACAGATACGACCGATTGACGGACAAAGGCAGGAAGCAGCTCGTCGTCGAAGAATCACAATGGAAGCAGATGGCTGATGCTGTGGGGCGCTTGATCGGCTGCGTGAGCCATTGCTGCCGTGAATGAAACCAAGGCGGTGAGAGCAGCGCAAACCCACTTCATAGACGCGAGCCTCCCAAGATAAGCCTCTTTCATTACCGCCAGATGCGTGGACCATTCAGAAGCGATCTCTTGCATACGCTTCATCCGCTGACTCTACGTTTGCAGGCAAGGTGATCTGCGGGTATCCAATTCAGCGGGGCCGTCCTGCTGATCTGCCAATCGACAGTGAATGTGTCTTTGCCAGCAATGGAATACACAAAGCGGTTGGCGGCATAAGCCGCTTTCGCATCCTGTGACACCGGAGAGGTCATAGTCAATGCGCGGTTTTGCCAGCCCTCGTCGCTGGAATAGGTGGCAGCTCCGAAGTTGTTTGCGTCGAACTCCACGAGATGCTTCTGTTGCGAATCGTAGCCAATCAGATATTTTGCCAGATACCCGGTCGCCGGTTGCGTGTCCTGCTCGGTAAGTTCCAGCCATTTTCCACCGAGAATCACAGATCCAGTGAAGATCGATTTGTGAACCTGATTGTTACGGAACGCTCCCTCGCAATCCCAGGTTCCGGTGAATTGAAAGCCCTCGGGAGGAATAGCCGAGAGCGCCGTGCTGTCTTGTGCTGACACAGGAGCCATCCATACCACGAAACAAAGAACGAGCAGACCACAAATAATATGCTTCACATATCCTCCCCTGGATTCAAAACATCAGAAAAAATCCGTCAGCTTCACCTGCCGGACCGCACCATCTTTCATGGTAAAAACCAGGTTGGTTCCGCTTAGGCCACGCCTCAGATCGGCGAATGATGTCCGAGACCAAACCTTGGCCCGCTTCCCGAATGCGACGATTCAAAGCGATCTCATATCTGGCCTCCTAATGGATCAATCAGCACGTACATTCAGAGCCTTCATGCGGGGTATGCATCCTGCCTTTTAATTGCGCAAAATTGCTTGTAATGAATCTCTGTAGATACGGCTTGCTCGCAGTGTCTTTCCATCTCGGAGCGTCACGATTGCGTCTCTGTTTGAGAGAGGCTGGACACGGATGATCCGGTCAATTTGAACAATGGTAGAACGGTGAATTCTCACAAACTGCTTCGCTTCGAGGCGGGATTCTAAAGAAGAGAGGGCCAGACGAACCAAGTGTGTCTTGCTCTTGACATGCAGGCCGATATAGTTACCCAGACCCTCGATCCAATCGATGTCCGCCGACTGGACAAAGGCCACTTCGTTGCCGCGTCGTACCGCGAATCTTGTGATCGCGTCCTCGTCGCGAATAGATCCTCGATCGTCAACAGCCCCGTACATTTGATCAAGCAGCAGCTCTCTCTGATACAGGGACAACATTCGTCTCACACGCTTGAGGCAAGCTCCAAATCGTTCATCGTCCACAGGTTTCAAGAGATAGTCGAGTGCTTCCAGATCGAAAGCATTCAGTGCAAATTCCTCATGGGCGGTAAGAAATACGATGCAGGGAGCCTTTTCTTTAGGTAATCGCCGCAGAAGTTCCAGCCCCGAGATGTCGGGCATCTCTATATCGAGGAAGATGACATCGGGGGTTATTCGGGGTATGAGGCGAAGGGCCTCTTTGCCGGTCGCGCATTCACCAACAATCTCCATATCCGGGTGCCGTTCAAGGCGCGCAGTCACACCGAGACGCGAGAGTGGTTCGTCGTCAACGATTAAGACGCGGACACTCATTTGGCCACCAGCGAAGGGGTTAGCAACATGTCTTTGCGGAGCGGCAATTGAAGTGAAACCACAAAGCGGTTCCCGAGGCTTTTGGACGCAACGACTCCTTCAGTTCCATAGATGGTGTGCAAACGTTTCCGAGTATTGGCAAGGCCCAGGCCATAGCCTTGAGCATCCATGTCAGTCCCGCCCTCTACCTGATCGCTCTCGATCTCGATTTGGAGCATGTCTTCGGAACAAAGCGCCCGAATCACGATTTCGCCTCCTTGCGGTAGCTTAGCAATTCCATGCCGGATTGCGTTTTCGACGAGTGGTTGCAACAGAAAGCGCGGAACCTGCTTATCCTCGGTTTGAGGACTGATATCGAAAACAACTGTTAGGCGTGCCCCGAACCGAGCCTCTTCGATAGAGAGGTATTCTTCCGTGATCTCAAGTTCTTCACGGAGCGTCACGGCGTGACGCTCCGGCGAACTTAACGTGCTCCGCAGGAGTCCGGCGAGTCTGGCGATCATCTCGGCTGCCGTATCGGTCTGCTTGGTGATTACCAGTGAAGAGATGGCGTTGAGTGTGTTGAACAGGAAGTGAGGCTGCAATTGATACCGCAGAGCCTCAAGTTGGGCATCACGCGCAAGCGCCTGAGACGCCAGGAGCTGCGAGTGCTGATCTTCGATGGTCTGATAGTGTTTTACGCCGAAATATAGAGCGCTCCAGGCAACGAGAACGAAGCTGCCGCCCGTGGCCCCTGCAAAAACCATATCCCAGCGAAACCTTGTATTTGGGCCGCCAAACCATACTTCGGCGAGGATGGAAGCTGTTGAACAAGCGGCTCCCAGGATGTAGGACAAAGCTGCGCAATATGGCAAAGTCCAAAGAAATGGAGTTTGCCTCCGCCATAGCAGATGACAAAGCGCATACATGGCAAAGCTGGTTACAAAACCAGAGAGTACGAACATCGTTCGATAGGCAACGTAATCATGTTGACGAAGGAACGGAATCGATCCTGCCAGACTCGCTATGCCGTACAGGGACCAGCCCCCAAGCTGCAGAGGCCAGAAAGACACGAGTCTGCGTTGTGAAAATCCCTTCTGCACAGCTCTATGGTATTCGTTCCGGCGTTTCCAATGAACCCGGTTCAACACACGGTATGCACGGGTCAGGACAAACCTTGCCCGTCCTGCGGAAAACTGAGGTGGCGAGCAACTGATCTCAAGTAGCCTCAGTTCCATGTCATCATTGAACGTTCGAAGCTCTGTACTGTTTTTGGTTGCCACGCTAGGAGTTCTTAATCGGCCCGTCGATGCCGCCGTGCCAACCCCACCAGCGAGTCAGAGGCAAGCCGGCTCGGGGCTTATGCGAGCGCGCTCTGTCGTCGAGCGAGCGATGCAGGTCATGGGCGGAGAATCCCTTCTCGCAGCAACGGCAGCCATCCAGACCCATGAACGGCGCACAACCTATCGGCTTACCGATTCCGATCACCCCGAAGGCCCATATCTGGTCAACCCCACCGAGGCCACGCGATACATCGACTTTGAGCATCAACAATTGGTCAGTCAGTTGGATATACGATCCCCGAACGGAGATGAGCAGATCGCAACCGTGATCTATCGTGTTGGCGGATCAGAGATGCGCTCCACATATAACGGCAGGAACATTCCGACGCAGCTCATGCCCGCGCCGCAGAACTGGAGTTTGAGCAATGCGATCTCCGCGCTACGGACGGCTTATGAGGCTCCCGACCTTCAAATTGTCGGAACCTCCACTCTCTATGGCACGCCTCATACATTGGTTCGCTTCATCCATGACGCCCAGCCGATCACATTGGAGGTGAACGACTATAACGGGTACGTGGACAGCATTACACAGCGGCTCTGCGCGCCATACAGCATCGCCCTGAGCGTATGGGGAGACTATGAAAGCAGGTACGTGTTCGGAGACTGGAGACTTGAAAAGGGAGGATTGCACTATCCCTTCCTTTCCACGAACTACTTCAATGGCGTTCTCCAGGAAGTCGATGAGGTCAAAGATTTGGAGGTCAACCCTCAAGCGAGCACGCTTGCTCCTCTTGCGAACTCTCCGGTCGACCCCCAAGGCGTGCGGAATCCAGGCAGCGTGGACGATATTCCTCTGAGCAATCTGCAGCAGCAGGCAAATGGAAATCCGGGAACCGGGCCCGTTGAGATCGCTCCCGGCATACTGCAGATACCAGGAAACTGGTACACGACAGTCGTGCGCCAGCAGGACGGCCTCGTTATCATTGATGCTCCTATCTCGTCCGGCTATTCCAGGCAAGTGATTGAGGAAGCGAAGCGTCGCTTTCCGGGCCTCCCGATCAAGGCTGTGATCACCAGTACAAGCTATTGGTGGCACTTTGCAGGCATCCGCGAATATGCTGCACAGGGAGTTCCCATTTATGTGCTGGATGTCAATGAGCGCTTGATCAACTCAGCGTTGAAAGCTCCGCATATCAGCCATCCTGATGATCTGGTGCGGTCTCCTAAGGCGCCCAAACTTATTGCGGTCTCGAAGGCGACAACCATTGGAACGGGAACCGATCGGATCGTGGTTTATCCCATCCGCAGCGCAACTGGTCAAATGATGATGACCTGGCTGCCAGAGGCTCATATTCTCTACACGGCGGAAATGGCGCAGCCGCTCGGTCCAAATCACACTTTTCTCTTTCCTCAGTCGCTCTGGGAACTCATGGAGGCTGTGAACAGCTGCCAGCTTCCGGTGCAAAAGATCATCGGCATGCACATGAGCCCAACGCCTTGGTCTGTTCTGGTCAAAAGCGTAGAAGCCGCTGTTGCGGGACAACCATCGCCGACAAACCAGTAGCACTTCGCCACAGTGGTGGGCCGCCAGCCCATAGCAACCCAAACGGGTCATTCTCATTCCAGCAAGCCCAGCGGGCGATCAAACGAGCCCAGAGACCCAAAGCTCGGACCCATCTGCGGCCTCGTTCCTGAAGGTCGGCACCGTCCCCCTTTGCACCAGAGCAGGATGGGTGGAGCCGGAAGACGAATGGGATCGAGCGGAAGGAAGACCTCGTCGTCAGCGCAGTCTCATACTCAAATAATGCAGCAGGCTACGAACCGCGTTTGCCGCCAGCATCGCTTCCGGCTCTTCCAGCAGATCTTCGTTGGGACGGGCCATGCTGCTTATCCCGCAAACCCGCTACGGCTGCTGCATCGACCACCAGGGACTGCGCGCCCTCCGGTTGATAGCTCTGGTGAGCGGAATCGGCAGCTTTCTCGGTGAGAAAGGGAGCGATGAAGACCGGTGTGGCCGGCGGATTGGAGCGTGCGGCGATGGCCTTGAACCGCAAAATCGCCTCCCGGGCATAGCGTGGCTGTCCACTGCTTTTCACGTCGGCGATGAGCGTATGCTGTTTTCCATCGAGTTCCATGCGGACCCGCACATCGAATCCCGGATCTTTTTGCATGGCCCTATTTTCAATGATTTAGGCTTGATTCTAGGTATGCGTTTGAGCAGGCGATCCAGTTCGGCCGCTCCTCGCTCCTCAACCGCTTTCACCGAATTGGCGACTTTCAGCATTTGTTGTAAGTCGCCAATTCGGTGAAAATGTCAAGCCAGAAATAGCCGATCTAAAAAACGGCTGTATCCAACAAACTGGAAAAGTGTGTATTTTACGCGGCTTTCTGAAAAGCGACGAATTCGGTTCTCGCGGCGGCCATTCGTGAGAACCCGGCGTTCATTGCACTTACTATGTCGTTGGTGCTCGGGGACCCGCCACTTTCGACAATGAACTATGAATTGCCTCCTGCTACCAGCGACTGTCCGGTACCCAAGCTGGCGCGATGGCTTCCGCGAACACCTGTTTGCTGAACGCCTCGACGATCTTCCCAATGTCCTCAGGCGTCTCATATGGAGCTTGAATCTTTACTCGCTCCGCAAGTAGAGGCGGCCGATATGGCTGCGGTGAGCGATTGACGTCGTATACGAGTTGAAACCCTTCCACATCCTCTAAGCCGACGATGCATTGCCTCGCCGTTTTTCCTGGGAACGAAGATGGAAGCATTTCGGGGACGCGGCAAGATGGACTTTCAGGCCAGCCACGATCTTAAAGATTTCGTAGCGGTCGTTGAAGGACGAGTTACCTTGCTTCAAGAAATCGCGGATTCTTCGCTAGAGCTTCGGCGCTATCTGGTCGAGGCAGCAGAGATGTTGCTCGCTGAACCTAGGTTCCTTGATGTGTTTCCTGGATTCCTCTTGGATAACGAGCGGGTCCCTCTCATACAAGAACGGCTTGCTGAACGAGTACAGCAAGGATAAAAATGAATATGTTAGCACAAAGATGCGACTATTCCGCTGAAAGGGCAGTGACTGGATTCACTCTCGTCGCACGCCGTGCCGGGAAATAAGCAGCAGATACCACAACAACAAGCATAGAGGACATTGCCAAGCACAGTGTTAGGCCATCTGCCCATCTGACACCGAAGAGCAGGCTGGAAATTGCACGCGAAAGAGCTAGAGTTCCGGCCAGTCCGATTAGAAGTCCAACGCTGGATAGGGTTAACAATTCGCCCAAAATCATCCGCATAATATCCAGGCGTGTAGCCCCAAGTGCCATGCGAATTCCGATTTCGTTGGTACGTTCCGCTACCGAGTACAAAATCAATCCATAAATCCCAATCCCAGCGAGGGCTAGAGAGACAGCGGAGAATGCGCTGAGAAGCCAGGTCTGAAAACGTCGGCGGCTGCCAAGCCTTTCAAGTTCATCATCCACAGTTGAGATCTGGAATCGGGCAACATCTGAATTGACAGAAAGGACGGCTTTGCGGACGTCGCTGGTATTTGGAAAGTGATTCTGTGTGGTGCGTACAAGGATGTCCATCGAATCGGTCCACGGAACCTGATCTTGTGGCAAAAAGAACTGTGGCAGAACGCTGCTTTCCGGTCCATTGGGAAGCGTATCCGCCACAACGCCAACAATAGTTCTCCAGGTGGATGGGGACTCTCCGGGAACCCCATAGCGAAATCGCTTTCCTACTGGATTGTTACCTGACCAAAATCGTGCTGCCATCGATTGGTTAATAATCGCCACCGATTGAGAGTGCGCATTATCCGTGGAATCGAAAGACCGGCCACCCAGCAAAGGCGCTCCGGCCGTTTGGAAATATTCCCGGCTTATGATGTGAGAGCCGCTTGCAGCGGCTTCGTCTCCGGCCGAGAGTTGGGACCGGCCTTCCACCTCAATGACATCATCTGGAACGTAGTCACTGAACAAAGCGTCGATGGCTCCCGCATTCTGTATGCCCGGTATCGCACGGATACGCGTCAAAACCTCGCTATAGAATTGCGCCGGCGCCTCATCGCGTCCCGCGGGGAAATCAAGATGGAGTAAAAGCAGACCGTGCGGCTGGTAGCCGAGATGAACGCTCCCTACCTCAAGCGAGCTGCGAAGCATCAGGCCGGCACCGGTGACTAGCACCATTGCGAGTGCTAACTGCAGGACCATGAATAGCTTTCCGAGGCGGCGACGTACCAGATTGCCGGCGACGGTGCGTCCGCCAGCCTTAAATATGGCGTGCGGGGCACGGTGTGCGTTGATCCACGCCGGCCCGAAGCCAAACAGCAAGCCGGTCAACAGGGACAGGAGAAGGCAGAACAGTAGAATCGCGGGATGGAGGTGAATCCCTGCAAAACCCCTGATCTCCGTTGGTCCAAATGCACGGAGAATAGGCATAGCTGCCGCAGCCAATGCAAGACCGGGCAAGGCGGCTAAAACGGATAGGATCATACACTCGAGGAGCTGTAACTGAATCAAACGTGCCCGACTGGCACCCAGTGCCAGACGAACAGCGCTTTCTCGTTCGCGTGAACTTTGCCGTGCCAGTAGAAGACCTGCAACATTTGCACACGCAATAAGAAGTAGAAAGAGAACAGCCCCAAAGAGCATCCAAAGCGAAGTTCGTGTGCGGTGCCCGACAATCTCAATTGGCAAAGGCACAATGCTGACAGATTTGCCAGCCTCGAACTGCGGATACTGATCGCTCAGGCGGGTACTGACCGAGAGCATTTCCTGTTGTGCCTGCTGCGGAGTGATCCCTGGCTTGAGCCGTGCCACGGCATTGAATGCATCAGCTTGCCGTGCTGTTAAGAATACTGACCAGTTCGAGATGAAGGAAAGTGGTAGCCAGATATTTGTCTCGGCTGACGGAAAGTCAAAACCAACAGGCATTACGCCTATAACCACGGCTCGCTTGTGATCGATTTCAACAGGCTTGCCGATTATGTTGTGAATACCGCCAAGATGTGTTTGCCAGAATGCGTGGCTGACAACAACGACCGGATTACGGCGCTCTTCTTCATCGGCGGTCCAGCTACGGCCTAGTTGCGGAACCACGCCTAGTGTGGAGAAGAAATCCGAAGAGACTCGGGCCGCCTTGATGCGCTCCAGCGGTTCACTCCCTGTGAGAGTTGCAGAATCTACGCGAAGCATTGCGGCGATTTCAGTGAAGCTGCGGGACTCGCGTTTCCAATCCTGAATGTCGGGATACGATGTCCAGTTTCTTTGAATGTCTTTGCTCGGCACCGTAGACCAAAGCATGACGATGCTGGACGGGTCGTGATAGGGCAGAGGGCGCAGAAGCACACTCTCGATAACACTGAACATTGCAGTATTCATGCCGATGCTCAGCCCTATTGTTAGGATGGCAACGCAGGTGAAACCCGACGACCTGAGGAGTTGACGCAAAGCAAAACGTGCATCGGTCAAGACGTTTTCGACGCCGGGCCATTGCCATACTTCACGACTGCGCTGCTCAATCAGTGCTACGTTGCCAAATTCTCGGCGGGCAATTCTTTCCGCCTCCTCCCGTTCAATGCCATCATCTATCAGGTCAGCAATCTTCTCTTCGAGATGTTCCCGGATCGTCTGAGAAAGTTCGTCATAATGGCGATGACGAGTAATCAATTTGGAAAGCAAAGTCATCAAGAGCTCCAATCAAGCCTCAAGTTAATTTCGGTGTGCCGAACTCAAGTTCTCCAAGACTAAAACGCTTTCTGAGCTTTCTTTAAGATGAACCGAATTACCCGGCACCGGCGGGAGAGCCTCTGATTGAGCCAGTGCATGATGACCCCTATTCACTTCTGAGTGCCTGCATCGGTTCGACTGATGCGGCACGGCGCGCCGGGATGACCGAGGCGGCGAAGGCCAGCAGGAATACCGAGGCCGCCGCCAGCACCATCACCAGCGGGTCAAAGGGTCTGACTCCGAACAGGAACGAGCGCAGCAGCCCGGAGGCCGCAGCAGCCCCGCCCAGGCCCAGGACACAGCCCACCGCAGCCAGCTTGAGGCCGGAAGCGAAGACGAGGCGCATAATGCCCGAGCGCTGGGATCCCAGCGCCATGCGAATCGCCATCTCGCGCATCCGTGAAGCCACCGAGAACGCCGCGATGCTATAAATTCCCAGTCCCGCCAGCAGCACCGCCGCCAGTGCGAAGCTCGAGACGATTGCGGTGTTGAATCGGCGTGGACCCTCGCTGTTCGCCAGCGCCTCATCCATCGTCTCCATATGGCTCAACGGGAGCTGCGGATCAAGCGACTGCACCACCCTTCGCATCGCGTTCTCCATTTGCTCGAGCGGTAAAGCCGACTGCACCACAATGTATTCCTGGTTGCCGTAGAGATCGGTGGGGCGGGCCAGCGATCCCAGATCCTTGTCCACCTGCGCCACAGGTTGGTAAAACTGCTCCCTTGCATCTTGGTCGGGAGCTCCTATTTTTGCAACCGCTACTTCGCCCACTACTGTCATCCACGGCGTGGACATTTTCAGCGTTCCAATCCGCATCCGTTTCCCGATCGGGTCTTGGTGCGGCCAGTAGTGCTTGGCGAACTCGTGGTTCACGATCACAACCGGTTGGCCGTTCGCGTTATCCGCATTCGTAAAGTACCGTCCCCGCAGCAAGGGAACGCCCATCGCACCGAAATAACCGCCAATCACCTGGGTTGGCGCTGCCGACGTGCGGTCTGCTCCTCGCGGATCAGCGTAACCCTCCACGACGATTACGTCGACATCGTCCCCTTGCGTCGCCGGAATCGTATTGGTTAGTCCCGCATCGCTTACGCCTGGAACTTGGCGCAGCCGCCGCAGCAGATCGTTGTTGAAGTTGTCGATTTGCGCTTGCTTCGAATAACCGGTATATGGCAGTGAATACATGGCAGTCGTCACGTGATCCGGTTCATAGCCCAGGTTCACTTCGCTCATCTTCTGGAAGCTGCGCAACAGCAGTCCCGATGCAGTCAGCAGCACCAACGCCACAGCAATTTCCATCACCACCAGAGCCGATCGAGTGCGGGCATGTGCGCCTGAGCCGCTCCGACCACCATCCTTGATCTGTTCGTTCACGTTGCTGTGCCGCGCGGCAAATCCGGGCGCGAGGCCGCAGAAGATTCCTGTCAGCACTGCGACCAGCAACCCAAAACCTGCCACCGCCCAGTTCAGAGTGATCTGATTGGTCAGCGGCAGATTGTCCGGCAGCAGGTTGCGCCCTGCATAGATGGCGAAGGCCGCCAGCCCGATCCCCACCAGCCCTCCCACCACGCTGAGCAGCAGGCTCTCGGTGATCGTCTGCCGCAGGAGCGTAATCGCCGGCGCGCCCAGCGCCATCCGCATCGCTGTTTCGCGTTGCCGTCGGATCGCCCGCACGAGCAATAGACCCGCAAAGTTGGCGCATGCAATCAGCAGCACCACGGCCACCGCCCAGAACAGCATTCGCAATAGTGGCCTCACCGGCACAACCTTGATTTGCTGCAGCGGATACACCGCGGGATGAATGCGGAAGTTTCTGAGGTGCGACGGGTAATTGCGCATGGTCTGCTGCTCCACGCGATCGGCCTCGTCCTCCGCCTGCGCCGCTGTCACGCCCGGTTTCAGCCGCCCTAACATTCCCATATCCCAATCCCAATCCCCCTCTGGGCCCAGATCCTGCGGTGAAAAGGCCAGCGGGACCCACAGCTCAATCTGATTTTGAGTGCCGGGCATCAGCGGGAATGCAAAATTGCTCGGCATCACGCCGATCACGACATACGGATTTCGGTCCAGCAGGAGCTTGGTGCCCAGAATGTGGGGATTGCCGTTAAATCGCGACTTCCAGGTCCCGTAGCTCAGGATCGCCACGGTTTCGTATTGCGTGGCTTCCTGCTCGGTGAACACGCGCCCCATTAGCGGCGATACGCCCAGCGCGGCAAAAACCGACGGCATCATCGGCGCCCCGCGGATCTCCGCCGGCTGCCCCACGCCGGACAAACTAAAGTCCTGATACCGGTAGCCGCCGAGGCTCGAAAACGATTGCAGCTCCCGCTGGTAGCTCACCCCCTCCGGGGGGGACACCGGACCCGGGACCTGGTTGTTCATTCCCCAGAAATGGTCACCGAGCGTCACCAGACGATTGGCCTGCGGAAATGGAAGCGGCCGCAGCAGCACGCCATCTACCACCGAAAAAATCGCCGTGGTCGCTCCAATGCCGAACGCCAGCATCAGCACGGCCGTGAGCGTAAATCCTGGAGACTTCCATAATCTGCGCAAGGCATATCTGACATCGGCCCAGACGCTCTCCAATCTGGGCCACTGCCACACTTCCCGGCTGCGCTGTTGGATCAGCGTGACATTGCCGAACTCGCGGCGGGCGGCTCGCTCCGCTTCCTCCTGCGTCATGCCGTGGTTCATCAGATCGGCGATTTTTTCCTCGAGGTGTTCGCGGATCGATTCTGAAAGCTCGTCATAGCGGCGGCGGCGATTGGATAGCTGCTTGAACCAGTTCATTGGATTGTCTCTACTCAGTACGGAGTGCCTGCAAAGGTTGAAGCTTGGCGGTTCGCCATGCAGGAATAAAGGTTGCGATCAGAGTTCCTGCCGCTACAGCAGTAATAACCATAATCGCCGTCTTCACATCAAAGACCCCAACACCAAAAAGCATGCTCGAAA
The DNA here is from genome assembly GCA_036519195.1 of Occallatibacter sp. Classification (GTDB taxonomy): domain Bacteria; phylum Acidobacteriota; class Terriglobia; order Terriglobales; family Acidobacteriaceae; genus Telmatobacter. The sequence continues at coordinate 15,709 of DATDLS010000045.1, forward strand.
TGAGGTGATTCAACACAATCGAAACGCATAAACCTCCTATTGCGCCAAACAAGGCCAACTGAGCACCATGCAATACCATGAGTCGAGCAACACTCCCTCTTGTCGCCCCCAGAGCCATGCGGATGCCAACCTCGCGAGCACGACGAACAGCAATAAACGATACGAGACCATAGATACCGATCACGGAGAGAGTGAGCGCGGCTGCTGCAAAGAAAGCAAGAACCAGAAACAGAAAGCGCCGCACCGCGATCGTGTCACCGATTAGTTCCCGCACAGATTGAACAAAGAACACATCCTGATTGGTATCTACACTCCCCACCGCGCTTTTGATTAATCGCGCAGCCTCACGTGCCGACACCGAAGCCTTTATCACCACAAAATTAACATTTCCCGTGGATTGGTCGAGTGGAATGAAGATCCCTGGCCGAGGCGCCACATCGATCGACCTATTTCGCATCGGGGCCAGAACCCCGACCACCTGACGCCAGACCGGTTTCGCTGGATCGTCAGTATTGATCATCTTCCCGAGCGCGTCCTCGTTCAGCCATAAAGCCCTCGCCAGCGTCTCATCAATCACCGCGACCTTGGGTGTATTGCTCGTATCCGTCTCGGCAATCAATCGTCCGCCGATCAGCCGCACACCCATGGCTTCAAGATAGCCGGAGGAAACTGCGTTGAACTCTGCCTCTATCCCGGGATGATGGCCATTGCGCGCCATGCTTACAGATTGAGCGTTCACGCCGTCGTATTGCCCAACATACGGGAAGCCCGTCGAGACGCCGGCAACGTTAATTCCCGGCGTACTCCTCAACCTATCCAGCACTTTCCTGAAGAACAGTTGTCGCTGGTCAAACTGGCGATATTGCGGAGCCGTCAGCACGGTCACCGCGTAGAACGCGTGGTCTCCGCGATAACCCGTGTCGGTCGACTGGAGATTGGCCAGAGTGTGCAGCATCAGTCCCGCCATGCTCAGCAAAACCATTGCAAGCATCACCTGTCCCACAACGAGCGAACTTCGTAACCTCGCCCTGGGCCTTCCCAAGCTGCTGCGTGAGGCCTCTGACAGAACCTCTCTCGGCGAGCGCCCCAGGACTTGCAGGGCATTCAATCCGCCGATCAGCACACCGCAGCCGATTGCCAGCAAGGCCGCAAAGATCGCGGCATTGAAATCGACGCCGGCGCCCGCCAGGCGGGGCACATCGACAGGGGCCAATCGCAACAACAATTTCACACCTGCCGCCGCAGCGGGGAAGCCCAGCAGGCTTCCGCAACAACATAGCAGAATCCCTTCGAGCATTGGAATTCGAGCGACCTGCCAGACACTGCCGCCCAGCGCCATGCGAATCGCCAATTCTCCGTTGCGCAGGGCGCCGCGAGCAAGCAAAAGGGCGGCTACATTTGCGCACGCCAGCAGCAGAATCAAACCCGTAGCAGCCAACAAGGCAAGCAAAGGCAGATTCACCCGGCTCACCGTCAGTTGGCGGAGGGAGAATAGCCGAGCGCTCAGGTCGAGATTCGTCTCCGGATATTGCCGCTGTAACAGGCGAC
>DATDLS010000046.1:0-18661 GCA_036519195.1 Occallatibacter sp.
CCGATCTGGCCAGCAGGATTCACGTTGTTCTGTGTCTGCATGGCAGCCGTAACCTGCGGGACCGTAATCCCCAGTTTGGCCAGCTGGTCCGGCTTCACCCATACGCGCATGGCATACTTGTCGGAGCCGAACTCCTGCACCCGGGAGATTCCGTAAACGCGATTCAACTGATCTGCAAGATTGATGTTGCTGTAGTTGGCCAGGAACTGGCCGTCAAAGGTTCCTTTAGGCGAATAGACCGAGATCAGCATCAAGGGTGCAGTCGGAGACTTCAGCACCGTGATGCCTGCAGTATTGACTACGGCCGGAATCTGAGACTGTGCCTGGGAGACGCGCAGCTGCGATAACACCTGGTCGATGTTTGCGTCCGTATTGACACCGAAATCGACATGGAGCTGCATCTGCCCGTTGCTGGCGCTGGTGGAGTACATGTAGTCCATGTTGTCCACGCCGTTCATCTGCTGCTCGATGGGCGTCGCCACCGATTGTTCCAGCGTCTTCGCATCGGCTCCCGGATACGTCGCCTGAACCAGAATCTCGGGTGGAACGATATTGGGAAACTGCGCGGTAGGTAGGCTGACCATGGAGACAACGCCCACAATCACCATGACAATGGAGATTACCATGGCCACAATTGGCCGTCTGATGAAGAATTTCGACATGGTTACTGGCCTTCCGACTTTTTCTCGGGCATTGTTGCTGTAGCCGCCGCAGACTGCTGCGGAGAGACGCGCATCCCGTCTTTCAGGCTCGATACGCCTTCGGTCGCTACGCGTTCGTTGGGCTTGATGCCGCGCGTAATGATCCAGTCGGAACCAATCTGAGGGCCGAGCACTACAGTTCGGATCTGCACTGTATTGTCAGGAGCGACCACTGCAACCTGATAAGAACCCTGCAGCTCGCTTACGGCGCGCTGCGGAATCAGTAGAGCGTCATGGCGAACCTCGGTCTCCGCCTTGATGCGTCCGAACTGGCCGGGCCGCAGCAGGTTTTGAGGATTCGAGAAGCTTCCCGCAATTTGTATGGTGCCCGTCTGCGTGTTGATCTGGCGGTCAACAAAGACAATCTGACCTTTATACGGATAAACGCTTCCGTTCCCAAGGGTCAGTTGCAATGGCACGGAGTTCCCGCTCCTGAGCAGGTCCGCCTTCCCTCCAGCCTTCACGCGGCCTGACAGCGCAAGATATTCCTGTTCGCTTATGGCAAAGTAAACCTTGATCGGGTTTACCTGCGAAACCGAAGTGAGGGTCGTCGACGGGCTGACCAGATTACCTACCTGAGTCAGCGCTCGCCCTGCGATGCCCGTGACGAGAGACCTGACCTTCGTAAAGCCCAGGTTAAGCTGTGCCTGTTCCACATTGGCCTGGGCAGTGCTGACAGAAGCATGTTCAGCTGCCTGCTGTTGCACGTCGTTATCGAGCTGGCTCTGGGCAACTGCACGCGCTTTAACCAAAGGAGTGTCACGCTTTGCGTTAATGTCAGCCAGGCCAAGTTGCGCCTGTGCCTGCGCTAGTTGCCCTTCTGTCTGATCGAGTGTCGCCTGAAAAGGCCTGGGGTCGATCTCAAACAGGACATCGCCGACGTGCACGACCGAGCCTTCCTGGTAATCCTGCTTGATCAGGTAGCCGGAAACCTGAGGCTGAATTTGCGCATTGACGTATCCGTCGAGCGTCGCAACCCAGTCTCCGTAGATTTCTACGTCACGTTGTTCGACTGCTGCGACGCTCACTTGCGTGGGAGCCGCCTTTGGCGGCCCGCTTTGTTTCTTCTCGCAGGCCGCCAGCAGCAGAAGGCCTGCTGCGGAAAGCGATAAAACTCCGATGGGAGAACGTCTCTTCCAAATCAGCATCTATGTCATCAGCCCCGTTTCTCAGCGTACGTATCGCAATGCGGACAAACTTGTCTTCGTGTTTCATACAGCTCCAATAATAAATAACACACATGTATGTAATGTTTGTCAGACGCTAAGGATGCAAAAGTTGCGGGGCTTTCGTTCTGTAAATTAAGGGCGGGAGTGTAAACTGAAGCAGGCTTGGAAATTGGAAGTGAGCAAATGAGTCAGCCTGGACGAATGGCCGCCTCTTCGCGCGCGATTGAGCGCCCGAAGCCTCTGAGACCCAAAAAAAAAGTACCGCCAGTGGGATCTCGGCAGTACCTTCGCACAACCGCCAGCCGCAAAGCTCTGCTTGATTCTGCCTTGCATGTCTTTGTCCGGGACGGTTTTGAAGCATCCCGCATTGAAGACATCGCGGCGGAAGCGGGACGAAGCCGCGGCTCCTTCTATCTCTACTTTGCCAGTAAAGCGGACGCGTTCTTAGCCCTGCGAGATCAACAATTTCTTATCTATGAAGAAAGGTTTCAGAAGCAGCTCCAAGGCCAAACGACGCGCGCACAGCAACAACGCTCTGTGGAAGAGTACATGATCGAACTCGCGTTGGACAAGTCCTACATCCTTCTGGAACTGGAGTTCAAGCTGTTCGCCATTCGGCATCCGCGCTTGCTGAAGCAAGTTGCCAAAAAACATGTCGAGGGTAAACGAGAAATCAAGGAGCTTCGCGGCATCTTTCGCGAGAGCGACCACGGCACGCTCGTCATGCAGCAAAGGATGCTGACCTTTGAAGCCGTCCTGGAAGGATTTGCATTAAATGTCGCCTTCAACTCTGAGGTCATGACGCGAGACTTCATTGAGAGATGCCTTCCGCAGTTGACGCGTTGCATCATCGATCTGAAGTTTACCTAAATGGGAAGTTGCACGCCACCCTCGCCGAACATCGGCCTTGCATAATTGCAAAGCTTCACGAAGGCGATGCTGAGCAATTTGTTCCTTTGGCACTTGCCCGCATCGTGCTTGTCTAAATCCGATGCCAATTGGATGGCACTTGCGCCAGCGCGCTGGCACAAGGCAGTGCCCCTGATGCTGCAGTGGATGAGGCGATTCAGGATTCCGCTTCCCGGTCTTCATACACCTCGATACCAGTGCTCCTAAAACTTTGGCAAGCCATCTGCTAGTAGGAGAGAGGGCTGATCGAGCACGCCTGTTCATCGATGGCCGACTCAGGCTATGCAAGACCACAAGGGCTCGAACTTCGGAATCTAACCGAACCTGGAGCGTTGTATGAAAAAAATTCGCAAAGCATTAGCTCTCTCCACCCTCGCCCTCACCCTCAGCAGCGGGTTTGCCTTCGCCCAGGACCATCACGAAGACAGTCATTTCGTTCGCCACGACGAGTGGAAGAAGGGTGCAAAGATCGGTCATGATGACTGGAACCGCGGTCGATCGATCGATTACCACCAGTATCATCTGAGAGCGCCAAAGAAGGGATACGAATGGCGGGAGGTGGACGGCAACTTTGTCCTCGCGGCAGTTGCGACCGGCCTGATCGCCTCGACCGTCGTCGCTTCGACGGTCCACTAATCTCAAGCCGAGGGCCTGAGGCCTTACCCGATGCGCACAGAAGACGATCAGGCCCGTTCGCTTACAGGGGACAGAGGGCCGGGTTCTGAAATCTCGCGCAGCCGCCCGTCATTTTGACAAAAGCAATAAGGCCATGATCGGCCGCCACTTGGCGGCTGTTGCCGATGTGCGGCTTCCGCCACCGAAGAATCCAGACATCTGGCCCACTCTGCCGCTTTTCGCGCCGTACGCTTCCCTGTTGAGAGCGCGTTGCGCCTCGACACGATTTCTCCTGTCGAGGCGCAACGTATGGCTAGGTTCACCGGCCACTCGGACCGGATCGTTTCACTCGCTCAGTCTCCGTCTCCGGCTGAGTCTCCTGCATCGACGAGCGGCCGGAAGCGATGCACCGGCGGCGGCATGGGTACGTCTGCTCCCTTCACGCTCTTCCAGATAATCTCGTTCAGTGCGTGCATGGGAGCCCGGTCCACATCAGAGAAATCCATCTTCATGCTTTCCTGCGCGCCGTAAGATCGCATCGTGTTCTTTGCGTTCACGTCGATCTGCGGAGCAATGACATTAAACGGCGTCACCTCCGGCACGGTCCCGAAGGATGCATACATGGGCATCGCAGCCGCATCGTATTGGCTCATGGGCGGCATTCCCAGCAGCAGTTCCATGGAGCGCAGGAAGGAGCTGGTTGAGTAGAGAGTGCTGTCCACAATGCCGCGCTTGACATACGGACTGATCACCAGCCCCACGGTGCGCCGTGCATCCACATGATCCGGTCCGTCCTGGGCATCGTCCTCAATGATGAAGATGGCCGTATTGGGCCAGTAGCGGCTGTGGCTGACAGCATCCACCAGTTCTCCGATCGCGTAGTCGTTGTTGGCCACTGCCGCCTGTGGGGTGTACGCGCCCGGCTCTGTTCCATGAGTGTGGTCCTCCCCCATGCTCATCACCACATAGTTGGGAAGGCGCTTGTTCGGGTCGTCGCTGTCGTAGTTATTCTCGTACTCCTTGAATTCACGCAGAAATACGGCCACGTTGTCGGTGTCTCTTCCCCGCGATCCCCCGTACTCCTTCGATACATGCCCCACCAGCCCTACCGCCCCAGGAGCTGCTTCCATCGTTCCGCCGGTGCTGGTCCGCGCCGCATACTCTCCGTACGAGCGGTAGGTCAGCCCCTTGCGTTGGGCCACGTCCCACAGGTGGCCAGCCGCCGGTATGTACGCGCGCGAAGGCACAGCATTGCTTCTTCCTGCATAGGTAGGCGGCCAGAACCGCTCGTTGAAGTCGGTCGCATATGCCGAGTTCGACCACGAGTGTCCATCGACGCTCACCTCGCCATCGCAATAAAGATTATCCAGAATCACATATTGTCGCGCCAGAGTGTGCTGGTTAGGGGTCACTTTTTCGCCAAAGATGGTCAGTGCCGGGTCGCCATTGGCCTGCTTCAGGTCGCCGAAGACCTGATCGTAGGTCCGGTTCTCCTTGATGATGTAGATCACGTGCTTGATCTCCGTGGGCACCCCCACTGACCGCGGAATGATCGTTGGCGCCAGGGGCGGTCTGGCCTCGGCCAGCATCGAATCGGTGTAGGGCGTGTTATCGACCACCATCTTGGTCCAGCGCGGCAGCTGCTTTTGCAGCGTCGCCACATTGAGCACTTCAATGCTGCTCGTCTGCACGGTTTTGACCGTCTCGTCGCCATACCAGTTCGAGGCCAGAGGACTTCCCGGACCTTTGCGGTCTGGGTGTCCCGATTCGCCCTTGCTGTTGCCGATGTACAGTTCGCTCCCCTGGCGCGTGAGCGCCAGCGCCGATGGATACCACCCCGTCGGAATGAACCCGACCACGGAGCTGTGAGCCCGGTTGGCGATGCTAATCACTGCGATCGAGTTATTATCCGCGTTAGCCACATAGAGCAAATGATGGACCTTATCGATCTCTGCGGAGTCAGGCGTCGAGCCTTCCGGCGCCAAAGGAGTCAATGTGGTGGACAGCCGTTCGATCACCTGCAAGGTGCGCGTGTCGATCACATGAATCGTGTTGTCATTTGAGCAGATGACAAAAAGCCGTCCGTCAGACGACAGCTTCATGTCGTTGGGATTCATGCCCACATGCAAAGTACGGATCACCTTATTGGTCGCAGTATCGATCACGCTTACCGATTCACTGGCCCAGTTGGAGACAAACAGCTTGCTCTCATCCGGCGTCAGAACCAACTGGTACGGGTTGATCTCCACAGGAATTCGGGTAATGATCTGGCGTGTCTTTGCATCGAATACCACCACATTGCTCGGCCCCGTTCCGGTACCCCGGTTAGCCGCGTAGAGCCAATGCTTGCCAGGCAGGTATGCCACGCCCGACCACCATACCTTCTTGGGATCGATTGTCTCCACCATCTGATTGGTGGGCTTATCGCTCAAGCGTCCATCGCTGTAACTAAATTCATAAATCGGTGCAGCGGTTTGTTCGATCTTCTTAGCCCCGGTGGCATTACCGCCCGACACATAAAGCGTACTGCCGTCCGGAGACCAGGCCATTCCCAGCCAGGTGGTCTTCAGTTCAATATGCTGGATAATTTTTTGCGTCTTCACATCCATGACGTCAATGCCGTGCGGCTGGTAACCTGAGTGACTCGCAACCACGATCCTTCCGTCCTTTGAGACCGTCATGTTCAGCACCAGATCGTTCACGACCGCAATCGGCTTCCCTACCGGCGTAATTCGCCATCCGTTGGGCAGATCGAATCCGCCCTCGATGGTGCGCGGTAACTGCTTGGTAGGTTGCCCAATGATACGAGGCGAGTCGCCTGTAGATGCGGGCCCTGCAGGAGCCGCTGCGGAGACAGGCGGCGGCATGTTTGCATTGCTCTGGGCCTGAATAAACAGCGGCCCAACTAAACTCAGGGCAATCAAACCGGAAACGTGGCAGATCTTGGTCATAAGTGAGATGTTCTTCCTTTCGAGAAGATTTCGCATGGATAAGTCAGTTAAACCCAGACTCGATGGGCCGCACGCTCGTCCCATCGCTGTTTATCGTCGGCTACGATTGTAGCTTCTTATTGAGAGACGCCGCCCATAACACTTGCCCCAGGCAGCATGGGCTAGAGCACGTTCGTTGCGCTGGTCTGCCCCACAGTTACTTGGTTCTTAACGAAACTGCGGGGTTTCTCCCGTCCACGCTTTTGAACAAGCTTCCATGCTCCTGCGCCTAGAAATTCAGATAGATTGGATTTCCCAGAAGAAGCAACTTTCCCTCGGTGGACCGCATATTGACCCGCAGCCAATGCCTCTTCCCGTCGCACGCAAAATTGAAATCGTGCTTTGCCGCATTCCCCGTTACCGCGGAGGTATCGCCAAGCGTAGTTACCTCCCCGTCACGTATGACTTCAGGATGCGCTCCCTCTAACTCAGTCATCGTGATCGAAAAGCTAGCCTGCTGCCCATCTGAGCATTGCAGTGCATCCCCCATCGATGCGTTGCGGGTTCCCGCCTGCGCGGTAAATTCAAGCATGCGATTCCCCGAGCCTTCGATGTCGACGAACACGTGCCCGGCGCGAATCCCATCCAAAATTGCACGCTCCGATAGGTTCGCCGCGTAGACAACCGTAGTCGGATGACCTACAGCCGATCTGGTCTGGGGAGGATAATCGGCATCGTGATTGTCGCTGCCGCCAACCCCGGTAAGGCGGAATCCCTTATTGAGTTTGTCCTCCCAGAACGGAATACCGGACCGCGGACCGTCGAGCGATCCTCCATTGATGGCCTCGACGGATGTTACACGGCTGTAATCGGTATCCGGAACCGACCAGCCACAGCCCATGCAGGAAGCTCCCGTAGGCGAGCCAGGATGATTGATCGAAAACAGCCCATTCTGCTGCTGAACTTGCTGGAGCATTTGATTGATGTTGGGCACGTGCGGGCTGGTCAGCCGGAAATCAATGAAGTCCGTAGTTCCAAAAACGTTCGCATGCCCTTCAAAAGTGGTAATCTCGCGGCCCGGAATCAACAGCATCTCGTCGAAGTATGGCTGCAACTCCCGCATGTCGTTGTATTGCGAGGTGGTATTGTGGTCGCTGATGGCGATGAAGTCCAGTTTCTTAGCCGCCGCTGCCTCCACTGTCTTGTACAACGGGCAAGGCACTTTCTGACCCGACTGGCTCAGGCAAGAACCATCGCTATGCGCATTGTGCATGTGCAGGTCGCCTCGATACCATGCCGGACCGGTTTGCAGCGGCGCCTGACTGAAGGTCGATACCGCGGGGACATCGCCGGCGTGAGCAAAATAGATCTTCGCTTCGTAGTGCGAGGTCACGCCTTGTTCAATATTTGGAATCCCCAGGATCAGTGTCCACTTGCCGGGCACAATTGCGCCAGGGAGATAGGACGGCGTAGCGTCGGTTTCAGAGATGGTAAAAAAGCTCTTGTTGCCACCGCTCCATCCGCGAAAGCGCTCAGTGTCTAACACTCCCAGATCAATTGTGGTGTGCTGTTCGCGTCCTGTGTAGGAGAGATCCACGGAGATGCGGGTGACGCCCTTTTTTACTGTAAAGGGCAGCTCAAGGTAGGTTTGGCGATTGCCATAGCTAACGGTTCCGTCCAACACAACATCGGGCTTGCCCTGCTGGGCAGTAGCTTTATTCAAAAAGATCATTGGAAAAAGCAGTACAAAAATGATCGTCAGTCGATCCATCTGGGCAACGCACTTCGCAATCGATCTGAAACAGAACTTCCAATTCATGCATTCTCCGCTTGGCTCGATGGAACTCCCGTTCCATCGACCCCGGCTTGTGACGATCCATGGTTCAATATTTCCGCACAGAAACCTTAAAGCCCGGAGTCGCCTCCTGATAACAAGGAGCAATTCCGGGCAAAAGGCTGCAGGCGATGTCAGAAGGAAAGTTTCAGCGCGAATTGCAGCAGCCGCGCCGTGTTTCGCAAGCTTGTAATTTCGCTGAAAGCTACGGGGTTAGTGTAATTCAGGTTACCAGGCTGCGCAAATTGCGCATGATTGAAGGCATTAAAGGCCTCGGTCCTGAACTGGAGACGCGATACCTCTCCCAGTGCGAAATCCTTGAACACGGAAGCATCCACGTTATACCATCCCGGTCCGCGCGCCTGCTGTGGCGCGCCGCCCAGTACGGAGTAGTCGGACTCTGCGATTTGCGTGGCCGCGGCCGGCTGCGCAAATGCGCTTGGATTGAGCCATTGACCTTGGTTGTGAGGGCCGGCATAAATATTCTGCCCGGCAATGGTTGGAGCGAAGCAGCCAAAGTCGGAGGTTGTCGCGGTGGCGCAGTTCAGGGTAAACGGCTCGCCGCTTTGGAAGGTGTAGATGTAGTTGCCGGTCCATCCTCCAATGAATGCATCCACCACTCGGTTTGCACCTGAAAAGAATTGCTTGTCGCGTCCGATGGGCAGGGCATACGTTCCGGAGACGTGAATTACATTGGTCGCATCTGTGTCGCAGAGACCGTCGTCGCCCTGGATTCCGAAGCCGGGCAGCCACTGCGCCCGGTACGCATTGGTCGCCGTCCCCTGCGTACGCTGATTGCTGAAACACTTGCTGAAGGTGTAGTTCGCCAGCGTGCGTAGTCCCCAGCTCAGCTGATGTTCATAGGTTGCCTGCATGGAGTTATACGAGCTTTGCCCGTTGGTCGACTCGTAGATCGCATTGGGCGCGAATTCCGGATACGGAATAAAGCTCTGGAAGTTATTGCTTTGCGAGGGTATCTGGTTGACGCTCAGGCCCGGGGGAAGAATCTCGGAAGGCGAGTTGTCCACACCGAGGTTATCCAGGTGACGGCCCAAGGTACCAATGTATCCAATCTGAAATGAATCGTGACTGGTGAATTGAACTTGGGTTGTGAGGTTGAAGGTTTGCACATAGGGGGTCTGGTAGTTGTACTGTCGGCCGTAGAGATTGACGCCGGCGCCGTTCACCTGGGTCGGATCGGAGAGGTTGATCGTTGAAAACGTGTTTTCCATCGTGGCTGTCTGGCCATTCGAGAGAAGCAGAGGAGACTGCGAGTTCGGCGCATTCTGCGTAACTTCGTAGATGAAAGGATAGTTGGTTCCGAGGGTTCCGCCGTAGCCAAGGTTGCCCAGAGCGCCGTAGGAGATTCCATATCCGGCGCGCACCACCAGCATGGGGGTAAGCTCATAGGCGAATCCAACTCTCGGCGCCAGGTTCAGGGGCTGTCCGTGTCCAAGAGTCATGCTCGGAACACAGGCGAGATTGATGTTGCTCGACTGAAGCAGAGCATCGAAGGTCGCGGATCGGGCCACCTGGCAGCCCTTGTTCGAAATGTAGTAGGTTCCGGTGGGCCCATTGCCGCCGGCCGCGATGAAGTTGGCTTGTCTGCCGTTAATTTCAAGATAAGGCGTAAAGTAGTCCCAGCGCCCGCCCAGAGTCAGGGTAAGTTTTTGATTCACCTTCCAGCTGTCCTGAAAGTAAGATCCGGTGTACCAGCGATGGTATTGGGTGCCATCGAAGTTTGAACCTGAGAAGCTAGCCAGGCCGCCAACATTGTTGACTCCGCCAACGGTGGATGCGTTGGGGGTGAGCAGCAGATCGGCAATTCCATTCAAAGTTTGATTCTTGTTGGGAACATCGGTGAATTGGCCGCTGTAGTCGAACAGGCCTCTTGGCGCGGGCGGCTGCATCACGTTGCCTGCCAGATCATCGACCGTAACTCCGGTCTTCAATGTGTGACTGTGCAAAACCTTGGTTACGTTGTCCGCAAATTCGGCATCCCACACGGTCTGAATCGTGGGCCGGTCGTCGGTTGGACCCAAAGCTGTCAGGCCGCCGATGTTGATTGAGGAGAGGCCGCCGTTGTTCGTGACTTGAGGAATGCCCTGGATGCCGAAGTCGGCTGGTACACCCATGGTATTTTCATTGAATAACTGTTGCTCTTTCGTGCTATGCCCAAAGCCGAAATGAAACTCATTCGAAAGGCTGGGATTAAACGCATGGGTATATCCGGTAGCAACCTCGTAGGAGGGAAAATTATCGTTCTGGTCGTTTTGTCCGGGCAGTCCGCCGGGCGCGAATTCAGGGAAATAGCTTTCGTCGAAGACTCCGAACAGCGTGTCCTTGGCGCCGAACGTGTGGTCGATGCGGAGATCGTATGCATCGATGCTTTCCGTCTCTTTGGGATTGTTCAGGAAGTTGTTGGCAAATCCTGCCTTGTTGGGCAATGGGTATTGACCAAGCAGCTTGACAGCATTGGGGTCCAGCCGCCCGGCCGGCAGGATATTCAGTTGCGATACCAGTCCTGTAAAGTTCTTGACTCCGCCCACGCTGCCCGCATAAAACGGATCGCGCACATAGGTTGCGCTCGTGGCGGAGGTATTCTGCAGGCCGGTAATGGGATCCGTTTGGCCGGCACCCACCAGGCGCGTGGTTGCAGGATCGAGAATGGTGCCATGGGGAATCACGCGGCCAAGACCGTCGGTAGTTGTGCCGCCATTATCAGAGATCAGATCCTGTAGATTCGTAAATCCGCTGTTCACCATGTTAAGAGTAGGAACCGTGCTAATCGCCTGGGAAGGCGTGACGATGCGTGTTCCTTGATAGTCAAAGAAGAAGAAGGTCTTGTCTCTGCCGTTATAGAGCCTGGGTAACAGGACCGGACCACCCACCGTACCGCCAAATTGATTCTGGCGGTACTCCGGAATCGGGTTTTTCTTTTGGGCATCGAAGAAGTCGTTCGCATCGAAGGCATTGTTACGAATGTATTCCCAGACATTGCCGTGGAACTGATTGCTGCCGGAACGAAGCACGGCATTGATCACGCCACCCGTCGAGTGCCCGAATTCAGCGCTGTAATCGCCGCTCTGGAGCTTGAACTCCTGCACCGCATCGGGCGGGGGCGTAACGGTGGCATCCGTGCCCACCGAGCTGCCTCCAAAGAACTCAATATTGTTGTTGATGCCATCGAGGCGAAAATCGTTCTGATACAGCTGTACTCCGTTAACCGAGTAGAACGCATTCTCCGGAGTCCCGCCGTTTTGCCCAATCGGAGCCGTCGCAACACCCGCGGCGAGTTGCCCCAGCGATCCCCAGTCGCGGCCGTCCAAGGGGAGATCGTTGATGGCCTGGGCCCCGATCGTCTGCCCAATGGCGGCGTCCTCAGCCTGCAGAAGGGGCGACGCAGCCGTTACCGTCACTTTCTGTTGCACGCTGCCCGGGATCAGCTGCACGTCGAGGGTCGCTGTCTGCTGGACATGCACTTCGACGCCGTGGACCACGCGCGCTTCAAATCCAGCCGCTGCAACGGTAAGGGTATAGGTTCCAGGATTCAGTCCGTTGAATGAATACAGACCGTTCGCGGCCGAAGTGGTGACCGCGGCGATCGCGGTGTCGTCGTTCTTGAGGGTAATGTCCGCCTTGACCACAACCGCACCGGATGCGTCCTTGACAGTACCGACAACTCCGCCGGCGTCAACCTGCGCCCAGGTTGTACCCGGAAGACAGATGGCTGCGACGAGCGCGCAAGGCAATAAAGCGACAAGGCTCTTAAACTTTATCTTTCCCATGATCTCCTCTGAAATATTGACGTGTGTAGTTTCAAACTCTTTGACCGAATTCACGGCCGGTTCGGGTTAGCAGCGATTGCCGTCCATGTCCGCCCTGACAGAGAACACTCTTTGAAAAAACAATTAAATTCCTGCGCACGGTGTCTGAGTCTGGCCTGAGATGGACTGCAATCGAGATGGTCGCAGTCCAATTGCGAGATTGAAAGGTTGAAGGATTTTGTGCAAGGGTATTTTGGGGGTATACACTGCATTTTCTGCGAGCAGAGAAGATAACATATCGATACCGACGTGCCTTGAGCGAACATTAAAATTTGGTTTCGGAGACGGGTATACACACTGCGCCATGGTATGTTTTGAATGTGAGTTGGGGAGGTTGCGAGAATTGCGTCATGCGGAGCGGGAAGGCCGCAGTAACGAATTCTCTCATCTCTTGACCTTCGTTTTCTGAGCCACTGCCAGACGAACGAACAATCCTCTCTGACCCCTGATCACGCAGAGTCGCTGATCGCACTGAGGTAGAAGTGACCGCCGCGCCCCTTGGCATTCTTAATTCAAACTCTGAGCAGAAGCTCGTTGAACGCATTTTGGCCAGCAGGCATTTCATTAAGGCGCCGCTGTTGTCCGCTTTCCTGGCCTACGTGTGCCGCCGGGCGCTTGAAGATGGTGCCGTCCGCATTGCCGAGCGAGAGATAGGCGTTCACGTCTTTGACCGGAAACAAGGATACGAGTCAAAAGAAGACAATATCGTTAGAAATTATGCCCGCCAGCTGCGCAAGAGGCTTGATGAGTACTACGCCACGGATGGACTGGGCGAGAGCCTGCGCATCGAGATTCCAAAGGGCGGATATGTCCCCCTTTTCCGTCTCAATTGCGATCCGGAGATCGACCCGGAGATTCATCTTGAATTGGCGCCGGACGGTATGCGATCGCAACCCGCCGGAATAGCCTCTTTGAAAGTGCCGGGGGGCGGGAACCTGAGAATTGCCGCCGCTGCCGTGATGGTCTGTTCGCTCTTGGCCTGCTTAATGGCGATTTTCGTTCACCAACATCCCAAGAGTCCACCGCGAAACGGCACTGAGATGCACCAGCTTTGGGCACAACTCTTTGCCTCCAACAAGAATACGTTGATTGTCCCGGCGGACACAGCTTATGTCATGCTTCAGGAGCTTAAGGGAAAGAGCTTTTCCCTGGCCGAATACGCGAGCTGGTCATCGGTCGATGAACACAAGCCCAGCTTAACCTCCGACCTTAAGAATCGGAGATATACAAGCCTGGTGGATGTGGAGGCTGTGTCGCAGTTGCAGCGTTTGCCAGAAGCGATTCCCGATCGCTGCCTGATTCGAGCTGCGCGCAGCTTGACCATCGAAGACTTGAAGGACGCAAATATCATTCTTCTGGGGTCTATTTACAGTATTCCCTGGGTAGAAGTTTTTCAGAAGAATTTAAATTTTCAGTTTGTCTACAGACCGGCAGAGAATCGTTCCTGGATCGAGAATCGAACCCCTGCTCCGGGAGAGTCGCCTACGTATGCCAACATTTGGAATGGACTTTCCGAGAAGGCGTATGCCGTGGTCGCCTACATTCCCAATCTGAATAACACAGGGCACGTCCTGCTGGTAGAAGGTTTGGATGGAGCAGGCACTGAAGCAGCAATGAACATGCTTCTTCGCAATGGTGGATTGAGCGAGGTGTTGAAAAAGGCTCACAATCCGGATGGAACCATCGGTAGCTTTGAAGTTCTCCTGGAATCAACAAGCCTCAACTCCCAGGCAACCGGGATACGCTTTGTGGCGGCGCGGAAACCGTATTGATTGGGTGCAAAGAAAAGTGCCCGAAACCGATCCAGGTCTGGTTGTTGGGGTCGCAGGTCTTCGGTTTCCGGCGCGGATCGGATCCCGGTCACCCCGACGCTTCTGGCGATGACGTTGTCTTAACTCCTTCGTAATGAGAAATCCTGGGTGTTCCAAATACTCTATTGCAATGAAGGTGCGTTTTACACGGCATTCTTTTCTTTCCTTGATCGCTTTTCACGCGGGCTTGTTGGTGTTTCTTCTCGCTGGAAATTGCTGTTTTGCGCAGGTTGACCGGGCGGGCATGAACGGAACGGTCAGAGACAGCGCGGGAAATAGGATTCCCGGTGCGCGGATCGTCGTCTTGCAAACCGCTACGGGACTGAGCCGGGAGACCGTCTCCTCGTCCAGCGGGGCCTATGACATCCCCGAACTGCCGATTGGTCTTTATCGCGCGACATGTTCCGCGCCGGGATTCAAGGAATCGGCAATCAACAGCGTGGAACTGACCGTGGGCCACACCCTTACGCTGGACATTTCGCTCACGGTGGGCGGCATTACGCAGCAGATCGATGTCTCCGGCCGGAGCTCGCAACTGGACGAGACGACAGACACGCAGGGCGCGCGCACGGAGCCGGCACAGGTGAAGGAACTGCCGCTCAACGGAAGAAACTGGTCGACGCTGACCGCGCTGGTGCCGGGTGCGGTGGACACCGGAGGCAGCAACCAGCGGAGCATCCGGTTCGCGGGGCGAGGGCTGGACGACAACAACTTCACCTACGATGGAATTGACGCTACCAACATCGTGAACCAGGCACAGCAGCCATTTGTCCGGCTTGCCATTCCTACCGACGCCATCGAAGAGTTCCGGATTGACACGATGCTGTTCACGGCCGAAAACGGAAGCACACCAGGCGGGCAGGTGGACGTGGCCTCGAAGGACGGCTCGAACACGCTGCATGGTGGCGTGTTCGAATTCCTGCGCAATGACATCTTCGATGCTCGCGAGCCTATCCTCCCCACTCGGCTCCCATTTCGTCTCAACCAGTTCGGCGGCGATCTCGGCGGCCGGCTCGTCCGCGACCGAAGTTTTTATTACTTCACCTATGAAGGGCTGCATCAAAGCTACGGTCAGCCGCTCTCGGGCTTTGTGCCCAGCCCGGCCTTCGCCGCCCAGGTAGCCGCCGCCAATCCGGCGCTGGCGTCGATCGTCGGCGCTTATCCTACGACGGGGCTGGCGTCCTATGCCACGGACATTGACCAGTTCACCGGCTCGGGACAACAACTGGACCGCGAAGACTCCGCCATGCTGCGCCTGGATCAGCATTTTTCGGCAGCCGACACGGCTTTTCTTCGTTTCAACTTCGATGCCGCGATCAGCGATATCCCCTCCGATGGGCTGAATGACCGGCAGCTTACCACCTCCCGTCCGGTGAATGGCGAATTGGAGGAGTTGCACATCTTCTCGCCCCGGCTGGTGAATGAGGTGAAATTCGGCTTCAATCGCAGCACTGTATTCACCACCAATCAGGGACTCGCCGGACTCCCTTATTCTGTCGCCGTTCCCGGCCTCACCACCCTGGCCAACAACGAGTTCACCAGCGGAGTCGGCAACTCCTTCTCCTACATTGACAATCTGACTATGGTCCGAGGAGCGCACACGCTCAAGTTCGGCGTCGAAGCCCGCCGCATCCAACTCGACCAGGGAAATACGTCCAACGGAACTGTCACCTACGCGTCGCTGGCAAGTTTTCTTGCCGATTCCGTGAGTTCCTCTACTTACAATGATTCGCTGCCGGTGAATGGGCTGCGCAAGACAGAGGTCTACTCCTTCGCCCAGGACGAGTGGAAGCTCCGCCCCAACCTCACGCTGAATCTTGGTGTCCGCTACACCTTTTACAACATCTTTCACGAGGTCCATGGCAAGGCCGATCCATTCGACTTCGCCACTTGCGGGCCGCAGGGTTTCTGTGGCGTCGGAGCGAGCTTCGGCAACCCCAACACTCTGGACATCGACCCGCGCATCTCCTTCGCCTGGTCGCCCTCGGCTCTCGGGAACGGCAAGACTGTCATTCGCTCCGGCTTCGGTATCTACCACGGCGACGGCCAGCTCGACGACCAGAACGTCCCCATCAAGAACGAGGTCGGCGCGTATTCTCTCAGCTCCAACTCGACCCCCGGACTTTCTTATCCCATAACACCTTTCCTGAATGGCCCCGGCACCGTATCGGCGAATGCCGACTACCGTGATCGCAAGGACATGTACGTAAGCGAGTGGGGGCTCTCCGTGCAGCGGTCGCTTCCCCACGACCTGCTGGGCACGCTTTCGTATGCGGGGAGCAAGGGCACATACGAGCTGATCACCTCGTATGTCAACCTCATCGATCCGGTGACCGGCGTACGGCCTTATCCGGCCTTCGGCCAGGTAAGATGGCGAGGCAATACCAACAGCAGCTCCTATGACGGGTTGGTCGCCAGCCTCCAGCGCAGCTTAACCCGAGGCCTGCTGCTCTCGGCCAACTACGCGTATACCCACGAGATCGATCAGGACGCGGCCGGAGGCGGGGATTCCGATAATCCGCAGAACCCCGCCTGCATGCCCTGCGAGCGTGCCTCCGGAGACTTCGACGCACGTCATGTGGTCAATGCCAATGCCGTCTACAATCTTCCCTTCGGTCCTGGAAGGGCTTTCCTTTCTCAGCGGGGAATCGCCAGTGCGGTCCTCGGCCGCTGGAGCGTGGCCGACATCGTGTCAGCGCGTACCGGTACCCCGCTCAACATCACCTACTCCCGCTCCAGCTCGTCTATCGCCACCGGCTACACGACCAATGCACGCCCCAATCTGGTTCCCGGAGTTTCACTGACTCCACCCGGTGGAAAGTCGAACAGCGGAACAATCGAAAATTGGATCAACCCCAATGCTTTTACGGCGGTAACAGATCCAGATGCTTACGGCGACACCCCGCGTAACCTCGTTCACGGCCCCAGCCTGTGGCAGACCGATCTGGGTGTCTCCAAGCGCATTCCACTGAGCGAACGCGCGCAACTGCAATTCAGGTGCGAGACATTCAACCTCTTCAATCGCGCCCAGTATAGCCTGCCGCTGGAACAGATCTGGCTGCCGCCGACAGGGACATCGCCAGCGAGCATTGAGCCGCAGGTATCGACCGCAAGCACAACTCCGATTGGGACCGGGACGCCGCGCGAGATTCAGTTTGCACTACGGCTGGAGTTTTAAGCGCCACGGAGAATGCAGAACCTGGGAGCTCTTTTGAACAAGAAAAAAGCAATCATCGTCACCGCCCTCTTTGCCGCACTCATATCCGTTCCCGGAGCCAGCGCGCAAACCTAGCCGGATTTCACCGGAAACTGGAAGAAGAGCAATGAGCGGAGCCTGCCCTGGCGGACGGGGATGTAGCTCTACGGATCGATCACCGCGATCCGCATCCTATTGGAGAGACGACCATCCGCGGGGGACGCGGCAGCGCGGCGCCACGCTGTGTAGCGGGACCTGTCCTCCGACGCCCGCCGAAAGGCATGATTTGGCGGGGCGCTGGCCGCTACTCGTCGGGCCGGTTATTGGCGAAAAAGTCAAGTAGGGAGTCGACCTCATCCTGAGAGGTCTCGAGTCACTGAAGGGTCGCTGATCGGCGACAATGTCCGCATCGCAATGGACAGTAGCCCACGCCCCATCCGAGTGCGCGTCGGCACTCAACAACGCATCGGATGGGCCCGGAATGGCATGCTGAAAACCTCCGGTCATCGTCCGAATCGGGGCGAAAATTAGACCGCCGAAACCGATGACGGCGCCCGCATAGATCGCAAAGGGTTTAGAAGGGCCCGTGGACGTCTGAGCACTGGAAAGTCCATCGTGCCCGGCGCATGGGCAAAGCCTGCAAAGGTGAATGCGATCAGCGTTGGCGCCAGCGCGCGGCACAGGCGAAGGCTTGTTTGGGGAAACGTCGTGCCCACCGATTGGCGAGCGTGGAATCGAGCCTGAGATTGATCTGCATTGGGCACCTCAATCAAAGTGCGTAAATGCCCCGCCCCGGCTATGATCCTGATTGTGACTGCAACACCATACATACCCAACAAGATCTCGCGTCGGAGGGGTTTCCTCCGATCCTTTGTTCGATGGATGGTCATCGGCGTGGCGCTTATCTGGTCTCTTGCCACCCTGACGCTGCTGTCCGCCCGGTGGATCGACCCTCCCACAACCGCAGTGCACATCCAGCGCCACTTACAGGCCTGGTTTCACCGCACGCCGTACCACAAACGCTACAAATTCATTCCCCTTGACCAGATCTCGCCTAATCTCCAGCACGCTGTAATCGCCGCCGAGGATGCGCGCTTCTACGAACACCATGGGTTCGATTGGCACCAGATCCAAATTGCCGCCGAAAACGACATAGAGGGCGGTCGCACGCGCGGTGCTTCTACTATTACCCAGCAAGTCGTAAAGAACCTATTCTTCGGAACGGGCCGCTCTGTCCTCCGCAAGGGCGCGGAGTTCACACTGGTACCGGTGGCCGAACTCGTCCTCGGCAAGCGGCGTATCCTGGAAATCTACCTCAACGTGGTCGAATGGGGCCCTGGTATTTATGGTGCAGAGTCGGCTTGTCGTTTCTTCGACGGAACCGCGGCCCGGAACATTGGCCGGCAACAGGCGGCACGGCTCGCCGCGATTCTGCCGGCTCCCCTGAAGCGACGGCCCGACCGTATGAACGACTACAGCGCAATCATCCTTGAACGGATGCGCCAAATGGATTGGTGAACAATCTCCTACCAGTGCTGCGCCCGTTGGTGCTTTGCTGTTGAGTTCTGGCCGCGTGTCCCCCTTCCCTACCCCCAAATCCGGGTTAAATCCGTATGTGGTGAGAACGAAGCGGCCAGCCCGGGGGACGCTGGCAGGCGCCATCTTGGGT
>DATDLS010000047.1:0-5112 GCA_036519195.1 Occallatibacter sp.
TCAGAGCACGTCGGCTACTTTGGCGCTGCAGACAAAGCGGCGGGTTCAATCTCAGCTCAAGGCCGCAATCCAAGCATTGACCACTCTCCAAAGCGAGGAGGGCTACTGGTGCGGTGATCTCACGGGCGATTCAACACTCGCCTCCGATTACATCCTGCTCCAACTTTGGCTCTATCCTGTCGAGCCTGGTCAAGATTGGAATCCTCCGAACCGAGATCGCATCCGAAAGCTCGTGCAGTACCTCTGGAAGAACCAAATGCCGGACGGAGGATGGAATCTCTATGCCAAAGGACCGGCGGAGATCAATGCATCCGTGAAAGCCTATACCGCATTGCGCATCGCCGGTGCGGCTCGGGACTCTCCACGAATGCGTACAGCGCGTGAGCGCATTCTGTCGCTCGGCGGCCTTCAGGCCTGCAATAGCTACACACGCATTAATTTGAGCTTTTTCGGCCTGTTTCCCCGGCAGTTTGTTCCAACGGTACCAGCAGAGATTCTTATCGTGCCGGGCAGCTTTCTCAACGAGATGTCCTCGTGGACACGGACTATCATCGTACCTCTGTCGATCATCCAGGGTGTGGGCACACAGCGATCAGTGCCATCCGGACTGACGCTCGATGAACTGATGCTTCCCGGCATTCGCGTCGCGATGCCGAAAAAGGGTCTCGCGTCAGAGCTTTTTCTCCATGCGGACAAGTTGCTGAAGCAATGGGAGCGGCGCGGTATTCAGAAAATTCGTACGAAGTCCATCGCCGCGGCAGAACGTTGGATGATCGAACACACTCACTATTCAGAGGGCCTGGGAGCCATCTATCCGGCCATGATGTACGCCGTGATGGCCATGGATGCCCTGGGCTACGAGCGTGATCAGCCCGACCTGGTACAAGCAATGCATCACTTCGATGATCTGATCATTGAGCGCGGTGATTCCATCGACGTACAGCCCTGTAAATCGCCTGTGTGGGACACGGCAATTGCTGCATTCGCATTAGGAGAAACAGGAGATATCGATCCGACACGATTGACTCAGGCTGCTGATTGGCTTCTTTCGAAGGAAGTTCGACGTAAGGGTGACTGGTCTGCTAAGCGGCCAGAACTAAGGCCAAGTGGATGGGCCTTCGAGTTCGCCAATGAGTTCTATCCAGACATCGATGACACCGCCATGGTGTTGCTTGCGCTTCAGCATGCGCGAGCTTCTGACCCGTCCCGGCAGGCTCGCGTGGAACGACGGGCTATGGATTGGCTCATTGGAATGCAGTCCGCTGACGGTGGCTGGGCCGCGTTCGATGCCGACAACGACTGGCAGTTGCTGAACAAGGTCCCCTTTGCCGATCACAATGCGATGCTCGATCCCACCTGCCCAGACATCACCGGACGCGTGATGGAGGCGCTTTGCAAGCGCGGCATGACGTATCAACATCCCGTTATCGCGCGAGGAATTGAATATCTTCTCTCGACACAGGAAAGTAACGGAAGCTGGTATGGCCGTTGGGGGGTCAACTATGTTTACGGCACGTTTCTCGCACTAAGAGGCCTGTCCGCCTCAAGAGATCCCAGAGCGACTCAAGCAATCCATCGCGGATCTCATTGGCTTCAGAGTGCGCAGAACGAGGATGGCGGCTGGGGCGAGAGCTGCGCCGGATACGAGTTGGACCAATTTGTTCTCGCTGAGAGCACGCCGTCCCAAACTGCGTGGGCGCTACTCGGTCTTATGGCTGCTGGTCATGCCTATTCTCATGCCGTTCAGGGCGGAGTTGAGTGGCTTCTCAGCACTCAGGATGTAGATGGAAACTGGGACGAAACGCTGACCACAGGTACCGGATTCCCTAATGTCTTTTATCTCAGCTATAACCTGTATCGGCTTTACTTTCCCACGCTTGCGCTTGCGACCTATAGAAGAGAGACCGGTCGAGCCGCCCCAGACGTTCGCTTTCCGTGCGACTTGGGATTGGATCACTTCTAACGGACGTGAGGCAGCTTTTCTTGTAGCGATGCGTGAAGTCTTGGTGAATGCCGTCACTCACGGTAACTGTCACGATACTTCAAGAAAAGTCTACGTTCAATACGTTTGCGAAGGCTCAACAACATCATCCTGACGTCCTACCATTCCTGCCAGAACCGAAATGAGTTCCCACACACCAGAGCCGAGCGAGGAAACACATTGGGAGAGCGTACATAAGTGCTCTAAGTGTGGTTACGTGCGCAATTTGGCGAAATTAGGTCTCCGTGAGACCACCACCGGAATAGCAAAGTGTCCCAGATGTGAGTGGTCCGGTCAGATTGACCTCCAGATCGTTCCAAGGCGACGCCTCGATGAGTAGCGGGAACATCTCTTTTCATTCGTGGCAGCCTCACGTTGAAAGGACGAGCGGAGGATGCGATGCGTTGTTCATACTGGCCAGCTTCTTCATGAAGGCCCGTACCAGGTTGGATTTATTGTCAGCAAGGGGGAGGATGTAGGTCTTGAGGCGAAGCTCCTCGTCCACGAGAGGCACAATGACGTCGGATCATCTGCTGTATGCCAGCTGCTGATTCCAGCTTTCGAGCGGCTCGCGCCAAATCATCATGTGATTAACGATCTTTTGGCCCTCTCGCTCCATCCATTGTTCCGTGGCCCACGCGGCTGGGATCGCGATCGCCAGCAGGAGTATTGAGCAGAGGATGGTAATGGCAATATCCTTCGCCGTCGTCCGAGGCGCATAGACGCGGGCTCCGCAACAAGGACATGCCTGGTTTGCGGCCGTCCCTTCAGTCTTCGGTGGATTCATCCAACTCTTGCAGGTCGACAAGACTCGGGCCAAATTCCTCTTCACCCTGATCATCTTCTTCGTCCTCCTCATCTTCATCCGGATCGCTCCCCACTGCGGTCACTGCTGCAAAGGCTGCTCTCTCTCGCTTGTCACGACGAACATCCAACAGTTGTTCTCCGATCGTGTGCTTCGGGGAGAAGCAATATTGGAGATAAGCCTCGAAGAGCGCCTGATTGCGAATCCCGCGTCTCAAAAGATCCTGTCGATGTTCCTTGTAGAGCTTCGTCAGCGCCTCCGGCGTGATGATGTGGAAATGGCGCTTCCCTCGACAACCGACGGTCGCCTCGAGCCACCCTTGTTCAATCCAGTGGACAACCTCGCTCTTGCGAACGCGAAGAACAGTAGACAGGCTCTCTACGGAGAAGAGATCGCAACGAATGTCCCGCACGCTCAACTGGTGCCTCCGGAGCATGTTGCGAATTGCCTTGGGGGTTCGATTGAGTTTCTTTGCGACCTGCTCCACGGTTCCCTTGACCAATTCCTCACGAACGAGATCGAACTCCGGATCGGTCCATCGTCGATATTCCGGCTTGTCCTTGATGCCGTACTGGATGACGAACCGCCAACAGGTCTCTTTCGGACGCCCTGTGTGCCGTTGAATGCGAACGACGAGTTGCTCAAGCTTGCTGCCGGAAAGGACCTTCGCCTCAGCAGCCATCTCTTTGGCTTTTGTGCTCCAGTCGGGAAAACTCTCGGCGGAATTTGGAAGGGTTGCCATAAAGGTCTACATCGCTGAAACCACCAGCAACAAGGCGGTCAGGAATTGCCGAGAGTTGAAAATTGCTGCAACGGTTGCGGAATTGGAAGGGGTATGGCCCACGAAGGCGCGGTATTCCAGCATGACGGTTCTCCAGCGAGTGCCGGCCCGGAGGCCGAACGTCCATGCTGCGACCGAATGCCCTGATCGAACACCGTGGAAAGGCTGATTCTGTGGCAGGCAGACCTTACCGCACTCTATGTAACTACGATTCGCCATCCGCGCGGCGAAGTCCAATACAGAATTAAAGGTCT
The DNA here is from genome assembly GCA_036519195.1 of Occallatibacter sp. GTDB lineage: Bacteria > Acidobacteriota > Terriglobia > Terriglobales > Acidobacteriaceae > Telmatobacter. The sequence continues at coordinate 3,822 of DATDLS010000047.1, forward strand.
GTTATAGCGAAAGCGAATAAGAGCGCTTCCCCGAATGTACCCATGGCCACCCAAGACAAATTAATTGCGTCTAAGCACATGGAATCCGGCGATGGGATGGCCTTTGTCTCCGAGCAAAACACAGTTTGGACCCGATGTTTGCCAAGTATCGCGCATGACTTTGTCGAGAATCCCAGGTTGTTCACATTGTAATAGCCGGGACAAAGCAGCTAGTTTCCTCCCATCCCACAAACCGTCGAGCAGCAATGGGAGCTGGGTTATGGCACGCAATGAAACGAAGTACATGGAGTCAGTCATCGCGATTGCGGAAGAGCTGAACTTCACTCTGGCGGCACAAAAAGTGGGCGTCAGCCAACCGGTGATCTCGCGAAATCTCGCAGAACTCGAAGCAAGGCTGGGCGGGCGACTCTTCGACCGAGATCGAAGAAAAGTACACCTGAATAAGGCGGGGCGTGCCTATATCGAAAAGGCGCGCATCGCGCTTCTTTATGGTGACCAAGCGTTCAGTGCCGCCCGCGCCGCGATGCAGGATGCGGACCTCATCCTTCATGTTGGCCGATCTCCGTATGCCGATCCCTTTCTGTCCTCCACATTGATTTCCGTTCAACAGGCAAGATTCCCTCGTATGAGAATCGAGTTGTCCAGCCAATACTCATTCGATTTAGCCCATGAAGTCCTCGCCGGAGGACTGGACCTTGGAATCGCGACGGAACCTCCTGAGTCTCCGTTGCTCACAACGGCCAGGATCGCAGAGGCACCCTTCTATATCGCGATGTCCGAAGATGATGTTCTGGCGCGACACGCCTCTGTCACTCTCGAGCACCTGGCAGAGCGGTGCTGGATTCTGTTCGAACGCCGGTTACATCCAACGGTCTACGATAACGTGATTACAACGACTGAAGCCAAAGGGGTCGCGCCCCGGAGAATTCATCACGTCACGGCGCCAGAAGAGGCGTTCCCCTGTGTGGCTGAAGGAAGCTGGATCGCCTTCGTCGTGAAGGCGGGCGCGCTTCGCATTGCGCGTGATGGTGTGACCGTCCGCCCACTTGCGGAAGACTCGCTTTCGCTGAAGACCTATTTGGTCTCACGATCCGACAATCAATCGAAAGCTGTGAGCGCGCTGGTGAGATCTTTTATGGGCCAGCTCGAGAGCATGCAAGCTGGTCGACAAAGGCACGACGCTGTCCCAGCGTGAGATCTGTCTCGGCGAATCCTTCCAAGGAGACGCCACATATCAGCCATGAATCAGCACTTCAACGGCCCCTGCGATGGACAGCATCTCCGCTCTCTT